>NZ_JAWWCF010000034.1:0-19576 GCF_033720595.1 Lishizhenia sp.
CGAAGTTACTTGGCTTTATCAAACGCTGGTAAAGATCTGTTGTACCATCTGCAGATTTAATCGTAGAAATTTCGGCAGTACCCATCGTTACATTTTCGTAAGGATTTTTAGCTGTTAGCATATTGCTTACTTTTCCTTTACTTGTAATCATCTGTGCAACATTAGGTGTTGTATGGTTCGAGTACTGATCAAAGATGTATTTTCCTGATGGACTTACAGCAACACTGTGCGTTCCTTCAACCTCTGTTACCAAAGATTGATTTCCAGAATAATCTACCTTGTAGACCATAGTATTCATTCCATTATCTCCTGTTGCATAGTAATATACCTCTTTGGAAGTAGATGAAATAATGTCTTTTGTTACGAATTTGTTTGACGTTAATTTCTGAATCAACTCACCATCAATGGTGTAGTAGTATAAATTGTTGTAACCATCTTGCTCAGAAATCCAGATAAAGTTATTACTCCCCTCTTTTGGAAAGTAAGCTGGATGCTCAGGTTCTGTCCACGTTTCACTTTTTTCAGTAATTAATGTAGCCACAAATTCACCTTCAACGG
Organism: Lishizhenia sp.; assembly: GCF_033720595.1. Lineage (GTDB taxonomy): Bacteria > Bacteroidota > Bacteroidia > Flavobacteriales_D > Crocinitomicaceae > Lishizhenia. The sequence continues at coordinate 559 of NZ_JAWWCF010000034.1, forward strand.
TGTACTTGTTTAAGTTCATTTCGTTCTGACCACGATTAACTTCTGCTATTAAAAAGAATTTTTCGTCTGGTGTAAACGTAACATTTGTAAGGTAAGCATCCTCTTCTCCTCTCGGTGTGATGTATACTACACTTCCTTTTGCAACATTGTAAATTCCAACACTTGGCTTTTCACTTTTCTGACCCGCCATTGGGTATTTAATCGATTTCAATTCACCTGGGTAAGTAGAATTATCTAACATTGGGTAATCGTGTACTTCAGATTCATCCTTTTGGTAGAATGCCAAGTAGTTTCCATCTTCTGACCAAAACAATCCTTCTGTAATTCCAAACTCACTTCTTGCAAAAGCTTGTCCGGCAACAATGTTAGGATCTGTATGTTGTGTTACTTGAATATTTTTATTTCCCTTATTGATAAATACATTGTTATCTACAGTATAAGCTACTGTTTGCGTTGCAGTGTGCACTTTTGCATTAGCACTACCATCTTTCAACTCAGCAAATAATTTTCCTGCATCTGTATCTACGTTATAGCTGTAAAATTTCTTTCCTTGTTCTACAACCATAAATTCATTTCCCGAAATCCAATCGAAACCAGAGAACCAACGCAACTTACCATTTACCGCTGCATTTACTTCAGCAATTTTAGCTATCGTGTCTACTGAATTTGCTTTTTTTCCACTTCCTTCTAACAAAGAAGTGTAAGCTCCTAGGTATGAAAAATTATCAGAATTTGGAATCCATGAGAAGCCCATAATGTGCTCTGGATAGTACTTTCTGTATTGGTTCATCACTGCCGATTCTATGGTCAATGTTTCTTTTTGACCATAAGCAAGCATACTTAGACCCACACAGGTCATTACAACTAACTTTTTAAACATTTACTCTTACTTTATATGTTTGGTAAAAAACTTATTTAATTTTTGAGCTGCTTGGTATTTTGAGAGTATAAACTCACCCAAGTCGTCTCGTAGAATAGTTTCGGGGGTAAATTTGGCGAAATAATACCAATTTTTATTAAAAATCAGAGGTTCTTTCTCAGCCGCTGCCTTTAAATGCTTAGGAATAATTTTGTTCTTATCTCCTCTTATTTCTCCGTAAGTGGCTAAGAAATCTGCATCTTGGTAGGCTTTCTGAAATTCATCCAAGTTGTCTGCAATTGCTTCTCTAACTTCTAAGAGTTGCTCTTTCTCCAGTTTATAAACTCCTCCATATACACGTAAATCCTCCGGTCCCATTTCAAAATATAGACCTGGTGTGGTGTGGTTCTTCTTCCCACCTTCTACCAATACGGCAGAGCGATTCAACTTATAGGGTGTTTTATCTTTAGAAAAACGTATATCTCTGTTGATTCTGAAGATACAATCCTTAGCCTCAAGTTCTCCCCAGGCTGGATTAATGGCTTTACCTTTTTCTATCAAATGATCTACAAAAGCTTTCATGGGATCTTTTACACTTTTGTGATAACGTTTTCTATTTTCATCAAACCAATCTTTGTTGTTATTGGGAGCAAGTTCAATGAAGAAATCTAAATAATCTTGAGTAAAAAATGCCATAATCTTGTTTTGTCGTGGGAAGATAAGCAATAATTCTTCTTCCTTCTTTGAGATTGTTATTGGAGGTATATTTTCGGGATGAAGTATCAGCTTCTTCATTGAAGCTCCACGAGGATTTAGAAACTTTCTAAACATGAGCAAAATTGATTTTTTGTACATTCGCGACTATGGGGTACAGGATAGCCGTAAATGCGAGGTTTCTTTTAAAACACAAAATGGAGGGTTTTGGATGGTATACATTCGAGAACTTCAAGCGCATTGTTCAACAACACCCTGAACATGAATTCATCTTCTTTTTTGACCGCAAATACGATCCAAAATTTGTCTTCGCTGATAATGTGACTCCCGTAGTCTTATATCCACAAGCTAGGCACCCAGAACTGTTTAAAATTTGGTTCAACTTTGCTGTCCCTCGTGCACTTAAAAAATATAAGTGTGATGCTTTTATTTCTCCTGATGGATACTTGAGTTTAAACACTAAGCTTCCTCAACTCATTGTAATGCACGACCTGAATTTTGAACACAACCCACAGGATTTACCCAAAAGTGCTTTGAATTACTACAAAAAGTACTTTCCTAAGTTTGCTCAAAAGGCCCAAAGAATTGTAACCGTTTCTGAATACTCAAAACAAGATATCGTTCAACAATACGGCATTGCTCCTGAAAAGATTGATGTTGGGTACAATGGTGCTTCTCCCATTTTTAAGCCTATATCAAATACAGAAAGTGAAACTGTAAAGCAATTGTTTAGCAAGGGGAAAAATTACATTCTATTTGTGGGTGCTTTGAGTCCCAGAAAAAATTTAAATCGACTTATTGCTGCCTTCGATGCTATGCATAAAGAAGGTAAATCTGATTTAGAACTTGTCATTGTTGGAGAGGATTTATTTAAGTCGATGGAAACAAAAATAGAGGCCTCTACAAAGGAACATATACATTTTACGGGACATTTGAGTCAAGCCAACTTAGCCCAGGTAGTTGCTGCAGCACATATATTTGCTTTCGTACCCTATTTCGAAGGTTTTGGTATTCCATTATTAGAAGCCATGCAAAGCGGTGTACCCTGCTTGGCAGCCAAGGCAACATCTCTTCCTGAAGTTGGAGGTGACGCTGTATTATATTGTGACCCTTACAATGTTGATGCTATAAAAGAAGGATTGATCCGATTAGCTGAAGACGAAACGTTACGCAATACATTAAAAGAAAAAGGACCCCAAAGAGCCCTTAACTTTTCTTGGGACAAGAGTGCCGAAGTACTCTGGTCTGCCTTTCTTAAAATGATGGATTAATCAATTCCATGAGGCACTCTCATAGACCTGTGTTCTTACCCTACCAGTTGTAACATGAAAATTGACTTGCACAGGTTGGTTCATATATTTTTCTTCATTGGCCATCAAGTCCTTCACAAAATCATCTTGATGAGTGATTTTAACAGCTGAAAAATACCCCACGTTAACATTCGGTTCTCCAATCAACATATACAAATCATTTTGCGCCTGAAGCAAACCAATAAAGTGCGGTTTAAATCTACCTGCTTTGTTTACTAAAGTCATTACACGCTTTGTATCATTTTCTTCTGTTCTTATTTTCGAAAACGCCAAATTTGGTAGCTCCTCATAAATGTCTGTAGTTCTCAATTGTGAATAAACTGCTTTACCATTTTCATAATAAGTCCTCTTCTCGGTGTACATCGCAAGATCATTTGAGGTCAGTTCATCATAGTTATGAAAAACAGCTTCTAACCCTTCTTCTTCGTTAAAATAAAAGACTTTTGTACCTCTTCTTCCATAAGTACCTTCTTGGTATTTTTCAACAGCCTTTACTAAAACACCGTCTAAATAATAAGCATCTACCTGCTCTACATATCCTGAATCGGTAATTTCGTAACGTAAACTTTTATCTACTGCAAACTCTTCAACCGGCGTCATTTCAATTTTCTTGACATAAGCCATTGCCGGACCATTGTATCCAAGATCATTTGCAGAACTTTGATCGGCCACATTTTCTTCGGGCATGGGTACTAAAGTCACCTCTTTATTATCAATGGTTTTTTGCTCACAAGATGTAGTAAGCAATAATGCCGCAAGTGTATATCCAAGTAGTTTATGCATTCGTTTTTCTTTTAGAAATACAAAAATAGCAAATCGTAACAGATGGTATCAAAGAAAAAGTCCCGACAAACTGCCGGGACTTTAAAAATTAGTATCCTAAGATTAATCAAAAATCAAGGTCATTTCAACCCTTCTATTTTTAGCTCTTCCTTCTTCGCTATCGTTAGATGCTAAAGGTTGAGTTTCACCATAGAAAAGCGTAGTAATTCTCGCTTCTTCTACACCTTGTTCCATCAAGTAAGATTTCACGGCCTCTGCCCTTTCTTTAGATAACTGAAGGTTCGTGGCAGGATCTCCGACATTGTCAGTATGTCCTTCTATTTTCAACTTGAACTCTGGGTTTTCATTCATCACTTTTGCAAGCGCATCCAAAGAACCGTAAGAAGCATCCTTAATCACTGCTTTTGCTGTTTCAAATTCTAAGTTATCAAAAGCGGTTTGTATCACTTTTTTAACTTCTTCTTTAACTACAGGACATCCTTTATTTTCTACAACTCCCGGTGTTTTAACACATGCATCATCTTTATCTAATACACCATCTCCGTCAGTATCTGGGTAAGGACAACCTTTGTTTTCAACAGGACCAGCAATCTCAGGACATTCATCCTGCGGGTCTGCAACACCGTCTTCATCCGTATCTGGACAACCTTGAAACTCTTTTAATCCAGCAGTTTTTGGACAGACATCTTGAGCATCCTCAATACCGTCACCATCTGAATCCGGACAACCCTTAAACTCTGCTAAACCGATCACCTCTGGACAAGCATCTTCCTTATCTATGATTCCATCACCGTCGGTATCTGGACATCCCTTGTTTACGATATCACCTGGAAGAGAAGGACAAAGATCTTCGCTATCTTGAACTCCATCCCCATCAGAGTCTGGACAACCATTAAAGGCTAGAATCCCTGCTTTATCAGGACATTTATCTTCTTTATTTTTAATTCCATCACCATCTCTATCTGACTTCTTCACCTTATTTACATCAGCTTTAGGGGCTCTTTCTTTTTCCTCTCTAATTTTCTCCTTTGCTTTTTCCTTCTTATTCTTTTTCTTATTTCCTAGAGCCACATTAAAACCTACACGTGCTTGGAAATGTTTTGCGCTATAGGGAAGAGTAATACTCTCTTGCGTAGTTACAGGATTTCCATTTGCATCATCTTCTGTAACCGAATACATAAGATCTGCTGTATTAAGCGCTAAAAGGTTATCTACAATAGCATGTATTTGGAAACCACCCAAACCTAGAACTATTCCTGCTCCCGCATTAGAACGTTTATCCAAGAAGGTGTAATTGGCCGTCAATTGAATTTTACGCGTTAAATTTTGCGTGTAAGAAAATGTTAAAGATGGTCTTAAACTCCCTCTATACAACTCTCCAAAAAACAATGCGCCAACTTGTCCTTTTAACCTAGGATTCTCTATTAATGTATAATTAGCGCCCAGGTAAAAACGTGTTACTAATGAGGTTGTAAAGGAATTGGTATTTCCATTGGTTTGAAACTGTTCTTCAAACTCTTCACCAATTTGAGTAAAATGGTCTCCTGCCGGATCTGCCGTTGTATCTGCATTAAACAAGGCATTTGAAAAGTCAATTCCTGAGTAGGCTATATCAACATCTTCCGACTCAAAGTTCATATTTCCAGATTTCCAATTGATAAAGCCCAAATCTATCAAACTCGCACTCACGTTTAATTTTGGCGTTACGTTGTAACTTGCACCAAGATCTAAAGCCACACCGTAGTTTCCATTTACATTTCTGTAATACCCTTCTGCACTTGCGTTTTCATTCGTATCAATTCCAGAAGTGTACATTTCGTAACGACCTGTCACCGCCAAATCATAAGTTATAGTATCTGTGGTTAACTTAAAAGTGGATGATTTGGTGTAAATACTATTCATTCCACTCAACAACTTCACTTTTGCTCCGAAGGTCCATTTATCATTTACCTTTCTTTGATAACCTAACCCAAAGCTTCTATAATGAAGTGCGTCAATGCCCATATTAGAGAAGTCTAACACTCCCCCATTTTCTTCGAAATTTCCGTTCCCATAAAATGGAAAAGTGAGTAAATCTTTAGGCAATGTTACACGCGTAAAGACATTCTCGTTGGCCGAAAAATAAATGAAATTGTTTGCCTTAAACCTAAATCCGAAAGAAAGTAACTCGAGGTTTAAACTTGTTCCAACGTAATTTCTGTTCGTCCACATATTTGTTAGATGATCAACACGCAAACGTGTACCTGTTGAAGTATTCTCAAACAAATCCTTAGGGGTAGCCAAGTTATTTGTAAAGTTTAAATATATAGATGACAATGCAGGAATACCTATGTACAAACGACCATCTACCGCATTGGCAGGATTGGTATACAATGTTTGTTGTAAACTCGATAAGTTGTATAAACCATAATCTTGTTGTGCTCTTACCTGTAGTACTAATGTTAATACAAGAAAAACAACGCTCGTTTTAAATAATCTTTTATTTCGCATCACTTGTATTAATTAGAAAGGTTAACATTAAAATTAATTTTCGCAGAAAGCGTAACCGTCAATTCATATTCTGGATAGAACTTAACGTCTTGCATTTGATCAGCGTCACTTGTATTTAAGTTTGCACGATACACCACTTTTCTCGTTCCTTGAGAAATTAAACTTTGTAATTGTTCACTGTCTAGCTTAACATCAGTAATACGTCTTGTATTTGCTATTACTTTTCCAAAATTAGGGTCGGTAACGGGTAAAGAATTATCGATAACACCGCTTGGAATTAGGTTATCTAAACTCGCATCTTCGAATAAGGAATCCAGAACTACATAATTTTCGTCTAAGAAATAGACTTGAGCACCCAATGCTAAAGGTAAGCCGTTGTCGCTAATGATTCTTATTGTAGCACTCTCGATGTCCTTATCATCAAAATTACTTTCGGTATCTAAATCTAAAGCTTCTTCCAAATCTAAATCTGAAGTATCTTGAAATGAAAAATTAGACGCATATCCATAAATAGGCAAGATGACCTCTATATCTCCTGACACACTTGCATTACCCGTTAGAAAATTTTGTGCAACACCATCTGGGTTTGTTTCTGCTCCGAGCTCAAACACGATTTGATTGGGACTGGCATCTATCAACTCTGATAAACTTGGGGTTGTATTGGAATTATTAATACTGTGAAAAAACTCTGCTGTATCTCCAATAAAACTAGCTCCTGGGATAGTTGGAATATTCGTTAGTCCTGGTCCACCCAAACTCTGACTAGAACCTGAGTTGACGTCATACAGACCGGTGAAATTAATACCTAATGGAAGTCCAGCCGATGACCTCAAATATAAATTCAACTGAGGGTCGGCAAAGTGAATATCTCCTGAAATATAATTGGTAAACACAGGTAAACTCTGGGTGTCTTGTGCAACAATGTTTTGGAAATTCCCAAAATATCCCCAAATGCTTTCAAAACTTCCCAATTGAAGCTCCATGTCAAAACCAATACTTTCACTTCCTAAATAAGGCTGACCTGTTTTTGTTAAGGTAACCTCTACATTCACTTCCAGTTCATTATTCGTTTGACCGTTTTTCGATAAATCCAGCACATAATTGGCTAAATCTAGATTCACGATATCCTCCGTTGGTGTGGACCCTTGATAGCTCAAGTCTATTGAAGAACTGTAGGCTACACCATTTTGTTTCAAATAAGGAATTGAAATGTTGAGTGTAACATCATGTTGCATATCTGTATATGCAGATATATTCAAAGCTCCACTAGATATACGAATGCTATCCACTTCCTCCCCATTGGAAAAGGCAAAGTTTTCGTTCAAAGTTTCTGAAAAGTTTACACTAGAACCCGCAGGTGCTAAAGCAAAAGCGGATGCCGTTGATGGAGGAACGGTTACATCGTAGTTTAAATTCTGACTCGGTAAATCTATTAATTCACCTGCATCAAACTCAAACAAATTCTGTCCATAAACGAGCCTGAATAATTCGTCATTTTCATTATAAATCAATTCTCCTACGTCGAACTCTTTTTCTAAATCTCCAAGATTAAGAGTCGCTTTGGCCAAAGGAATAGCGAAGCTGGGATCAGCCTCGGTCAAATCGAGGTTATCTACCTCAAAGGTCTCTTTTTTACAGCTAAATACAAATCCAACCGATAGCAGTAGTAGGATAAAATAGCCCAATTTATTATTTGTCATAGGGTTAATTTTTCATCATCAAAGATAGACTAAAACAACCTGACAAAAAAGAAACATTCCTGTTAATAGAATGGGAAACACCCCATTTAACTAAGTTTTAATTATCCGTTAATCACCATAGAGTAGATGATAAGGTTTTGTTCAACTTGGCTAAGAACAAGTAATTCTTGGGTATCCTTTTGATAAACAAACGAAAGTAAAGCCTCTCCTTCCTTAGGCCAGTTTTTCATTAACTTGCCTTCATTATTAAAGAGGTAAACATTATTTTCTAATTGATCTAAAATAAGCGTATAATATTTCCCCTTTACCTCGAAAGTATGAATTTGTGTGACTTCCTGATTACTCTTATTGATATGGGTTAATTCATCTCCATAAGCACTGTAAACATGAATTACTCCATCCTTTAAACCATATAAATAATGATTATCCTGCCATACTTTTGAACCAACGATATTTCCTACCACTTCACCTGAAATGTTCAACAGAATATTTTTCTCTTGTTGAGGTAAAACAGAAATAACATCTCCTCCAGACTTTAAATTAAGATTTGAAAAATTACTGGCTTTACTTTTCAATTTTGATTTTTCCAATTCCACACAAAATGCTTCTGCTGTAGTACTCACCCAAGCACTTAAAGTACCTTTTCTATTTAGGCCATGAACTTTTCCAACAATTGCTTCCCGTGCTGTTTTTTGAATGATGAGCTCCATTCCCTTAGCATTAAGCATTATCACTTCTCCAGCACTTGTACCAAAGATGTATTTTGATTGCCCTCTCCAGGATACAGCAGCGAACTCGGCGGTTAATTCATTGTCAAATTTCACCGGAAACCCATTCACTTGGTTACCCTTTAAATCGAGAATGTAAAATTCATTTGCCGTTGTAAATGCAACTTGATGCTTTTTATTTTGATAAACATCAACCACTTTAAGGTTTTGAATATCTCCCTCTACTTTCCCTTGCCAAAGTAAATCACCCTTGCGTCCATACAAAAAATAGGCTCCATCCTTGGCACTTACAAAATATGAGTAAGAAGCTCTGATATGATCCCAAATGGGTAATACATCATGTAATGCTTTCCCCACTGCTATGGTTCTAACCTTACTTTTAGGAGTTGTGGCAGGCAGTGTAATATCACCTGTAGTTTTATCCACTTTAAAACTTTGAACTTCCGAATAACTAATACTTGTTCCTTTATTTTCTCTAATACTTCTAAAATGGACTTCATTGGTAAGGTCGCCATATACACGTTGTTGCTTAGCAACATTTAGTGCTAGTGTTTTACCTAATTTATAATGTAATGCAATCTGTTTACACAGCTCCTGATTCTCTGCAATCACTACTTTATCTTCCACCTCTAAGACATAAATAGCCCCTTCTTTCTTACGCGGAAATTCACTTGTTAATTGGAAGCCTTCAAAATGCTTCACATCATTTTCCAGGTAGTTGGTGTCCACTTTATCGCTTCTTTCTAAAAGAATTAAGATAGGATTTTGTTGCGCACTGTAATCCGAAATGATAAATGGATTTCCTTTCAATTTCCCTGTTACAATTCCCTTATCTACCCATTCCGCCATTACACCATTGCGATAAACACTATCTTGATTTTCTAGGTAATGATATTGATAAAAGGTATAATCTTCTACCTCTTCTGGTACCACATAAGCAAAGTTCAATTGATCATCCACAGCTAACCCCATGGCTTGTTGAGCAAGCTTACTTTTATATTGATAATTCCCTTGGGCCGTTCTGTATACATCTGTGTTAGCGCCATTCGTAAAATCTACCAAACTTGCAGATGCATTTTTATCATTGAGTCCTAAAAAATGTGCTTTCTCCTCGTTTAATTTTAATTTGTTTTTTGCCACCAAAACAAAATTACCCTTGTTGAAATACACTTCCTCTTGCGTAATGTTGAGTGCTTTGGTAAAATCTTCTAGCTCCTGTTTGGACCATTTTCTCTTTTGTTCTGCAATGAAAAATGATCGATTCGCTGAAAAGTAATACTTCAAGTGAGTAAATGAGGTTGGAACCTCTACATTTAGATAAGTATTTCTGGTATTCAGAATGTTTTTTACGTCACCTATTTCATTCCATCTATTCACAACAAGAACAGCGCTATCTTCCGCATTAAATACATATTCTGGATGATAAGAAAACTTCTCTTTTTCTATCAGAGAGAAACCCGCATAAGCTATCCACGCTAAGCTTCCTATAAATAGAATGATAATCAACACTGTTCTCATGGCAACTAAATTAACTCAATTCTTGCGCCTTTAGATTCGGCAAAATAAAAGATGCAAACATTTCACCTTTAAAAAACTAAAACTTCAGGGATAGCTGTTCATCTGAAAGTAACTTAAAACTCTTTCTATGATAGGGAGTTTCTCCATGTTCGAAGATGGCAGCTCTGTGTTTCTTGGTGGGGTAACCTTTGTTCTTTTTCCAATCATAATAAGGATACTTCTCATGTAGTTGATTCATGATGTCATCTCTATACGTTTTGGCCAAAACAGAAGCTGCTGCTATACTCAAGTACCTTCCATCCCCTTTTATCATACACGTATGTTCTACATTTGGATAAGGGTTAAAGCGATTTCCATCTATTAACAAATGATCCGGTTTAATTTTGAGAAGATCAATTGCTCTATGCATGGCTAAAAAACTAGCATTTAAAATGTTGATCTTATCGATTTCTTCGTGGTCAACAATTCCAACCCCATAAGCAAGCGCTTGTTCTTCAATTATCGGTCTGAGCAAATCACGTTGCTTTTCGCTTAGCTTTTTAGAATCATTTAAGAGTTCATGTTCAAAATCTTCTGGTAGTATTACCGCTGCTGCCACTACAGGTCCGGATAAACACCCTCTTCCCGCTTCGTCACAACCTGCCTCCACTCGGCCCTCCACTTCAAACGCTAATAGATTTCCCATAAAATGCAAGATTACAAAATTATCAGTAAGATGAAATCTGAACGGCATAAAACTTGTTCTAAAAATCTTTGGTGGAAGTGGAGCAACTTTTAACCGTTTATTTACGTTTAATATGTTAGGAAAGTAATTTATTGCTATTAACTTTAGGAATGAAATGCTTGACTATAAAACAAAAAACATGAAAAAATTATTTACATTCTTATTAGTAGTTACTTGCAGCTTTTTGAGTTTCGGACAAGAAAACCAGGCTGTAGCAGAGGGTACGGAAACAACATTTAGCGAAGCTGTAGCTAGTGGTGTGTTTTACTTTATCTTACCTGAAGGAACAAGTGCTGAAGAAGTAAAAAAGAACAGTGCATACTATACCAACTTCTTTACAGTAGAGTATGATGCAACTACACGCAAGTCTACAATTAAGATGGTAGATAACTCAGCAGAATCAAGACACGTAATTGTAAGATTTTTAATATCGAATAAAGTAAGAACTGTAAAACTTGGAGCCACAGAATATACCGTTTCTGAGTTTTATGAAAAATATTTAAAATAAAAAACCTTAATTACCGTAGGGCCGCTACTAATTTTTGTAGCGGCTTTTTTTGTGCCAAAAGTTTTGATTATTCAACGAAAGCTTATTTTTGAAGAATGGCGAATTCTGGGAAACACATCTTCTTTTTAGCACCTTACCCTAAAGGCGCCGCACCTTCTCAACGTTTTCGTTTTGAGCAATACTTGGACTATCTCAAGGAGCAGGGCTTTAACTACTCCTTCCACCCTTTTTATGACCAAAAAGCATGGGAAACCTTATACGCGCAAGGAAAAACCGGGGTTAAACTTTTTCATCTTTTGCGCAGTTTTATGCGTAGAACCTTATTGATGTTTCAACTGCACCGGGCTGATTATATTTTTGTTCACCGCGAGATGAGTCATGTTGGACCGCCAATTTTTGAATGGATTACCACCAAAGTATTGAGAAAGAAATTTATTTACGATTTCGACGATGCGATTTGGCTTCCCAATTACAGTGAGCAAAACGCCAAGTTCCAAAAATTAAAGATGTACAAAAAAGTCTTTCGCATTATGCGATGGGCCAATCAAGTAACTGCTGGAAATACTTTTTTATGTAAAAAAGCGCGAGAATTTAATCCACACGTTCAATTCTTACCCACCACCATAGATTTACATTACCACACTGCTGAAGCTAAAAAAGAAGGTAAACTAACCATAGGTTGGACAGGTTCTCACACTACGGCTAAATACTTACACGACTTAGTACCCGTTATTCAGGAATTGAATAACAAATATGATTTTGATTTTTTAGTTATTTCGAATGAAAATCCAGGTTTAGACCTACCCAACTTAAAATACATACCTTGGGAGAAAAACAGTGAAATTAAAGATTTAAATCTGATAGATATTGGTATCATGCCCTTAGAGGATAGCGTATGGACACACGGTAAATGTGCCTTCAAAATATTGCAATACATGGCCCTGTCTAAAGCTTGTGTAGCCTCACCCGTTGGTGCAAATCTTACCGTTATTAAGGAAGGTGAAAATGCCTTATTTGCACAGTCCGAAAAAGAATGGTACGATGCACTTGAAAAACTAATCTTCGATGAAAATCTACGCTATGAATTAGGAGAGAATGCTTTTGAAACCGTTAAGAATCATTACTCGGTTGTGGCTAATCGCGAAAAATACCTGTCATTATTTCAGAAATAAAGGCTTAAGCCCGCTCATAACTAGGCAAATTCCTAACATTTTTTTACTTTTGAATTCCTAAAATTTAAGACAAGAAATGGGTAGAGCATTTGAATATCGCCGAGCTGCGAAAGAGAAACGATGGGATAAGATGTCGAAATTATTCCCAAAACTTGCTAAGGCCATCACTATGGCGGCAAAAGAAGGTGGAGATGATCCTGCTATGAATGCTACTTTGCGTACTGCGATTCAAAACGCCAAGGCGCAAAACATGCCAAAAGACAATATAGAAAACGCCATTAAAAGAGCGACGTCTAAGGATGTTGAAAACTATACAGAGGTTAATTACGAAGGAAAAGGACCTCATGGTGTATTGGTTTACGTTGAGTGTGCTACAGACAATACAACAAGAACAGTTGCCAACGTAAAATCTTATTTTAACAAAGCAGGTGGTTCTGTAGTTCCTAATGGTTCTTTAGAATTTATGTTTAATCGTAAGGCGGTGTTTAGAATTGAAGAAAACATTGATGCCTTAGATGTTGAAGAACTTGAATTTGAATTGATCGACGCTGGTTTAGAAGAAATCATTAAAGAGGAAGATAACATTACTATTTACGGTGACTACACAAGCTTTGGTACTTTGCAAACCGCTTTGGAAGAAAAGAACATAGAAGTAGCTAAAGCCAACTTGCAGCGTATTCCTACAAGCTCCGTAGAATTTACTGAAGAGCAATTGGTAGATATTGAAAAGATGTTAGATAAGATTGAGGATGACGATGACATCCAACAAGTCTTTACAAATATTGCTTAATTCTTTAAAGCATTAAAAAGCCGAGTGAATATTTCACCCGGCTTTTTTTCTGTCTTCGTTATTAGCTGTTATAGCGCGCTAAAATCTTATAGCGTATCTACTACTTTCAATACTGGCTTCAACATGTACTTCCCGTTACCTGTTTGGTGAACTGAAGCTTCTGCGTCGAAGTCTATCAATAATTCTACACCATCATCTGGTATATTTACATTCTTAATTTTTAAACCTGATTGTTGTCCTGAAGGTGTTTTTAAATCGTGGTACACGCTATCCACTAAAACAGTATTTGCGTCACCTAATAAAAATCTTAATTCAGTAATTACACCCACTGGCAAAGATGCGTCATATGCTACCTCAAATGAATTGGTGTCTTGGTATTCTAACAGATCGTAAATTCCTTGATTCGTCGGTAAGTCATACCATCCCGATTGGTTTGGATCGTCTGCGTCAATTTGAGCACTAACTTGTTCTATTTCTACATTAACCTCTTGGTAATCACCAGGAGCATCTGTCATTCTTATACGTAAAGAAGCTTCTTCGCTTTTTTCACATGAGAAAAATAAAACTGATAGTGCAAGTAATGATAAAATCTTGTTTTTCATGGTTCTAAATATTTTAGTACACCACAAAGATAAGGGAGACAACAGCCTGATTCCAAAATTATCCCTTCCTAATAGAATCTAGTTTATTATTCGCATCCCCTTAGTTATTTTCAGTCAATTCATTTAAGAGGGGGGAGTGTTTTCACCTAAATAAACCGTTGATTACCTACGCTATAACAGACCAAATACAAGGAAAAGTGAAGTCTTGAATTTCTTTAGTACTACAAGGATTACATTCTCTAAAACCGTATCAAAACACACGGTAATAGGGCTTTTAAAAAATAATCAAAGAGTTTAGTATGCATGTGCTTTTCTCCTTTGATGGATAAACAATGATGAAACAATAAAGGAAGGGAAATAAAATAATTTCAATCTTCAGGGAAATTAACCTTTAGTTACAAGAAGCGTAATTTTAAGCCGCAAAAATGATGTAACTATTATCCGTTAACAACCTCCAATTTAAAGCCAATTCCATGCACATTTTCTATGCTCACGTTGGTATCTTGACTTAAATATTTGCGCAATTTCGTAATAAAAACATCCAAACTTCTTCCCACAAAATAATCATCTTGCCCCCAAACGGCGTTTAAAACAATTTCTCTGGGCAACACTTGGTTTTTGAATTTACACAGCATGTTGAGTATTTGGGCTTCCTTTTTCGTCAATTTCTTTTCAAATTCCGAATGCGTCAGCATGTAATTGTCTTTGTCGTAAGTATAAGTACCTAGTTTGACGATATGTTCTTCCTCCTCTTCTACTTCAACATTTACCCTTTTCAACAAAGCTTTTACACGAAATTGCAATTCTTCATGAGAAAAAGGTTTGGTTAAATAATCGTCTCCACCGGCCTTAAATCCTTCAATTTTATCTTCGGTCATGGATTTGGCCGTTAAAAAAAGAATAGGAACATCCGCATTTACCTTTCTTACATCACGCGCAAGCATAAAACCATCTTTCTTAGGCATCATCACGTCAAAAATACAAAGGTGAAAATGAGCTTCGTTAAAGGCTTTAAATCCTTCTTTTCCATCTGAAGCCAAATGTACATCGTAGCCTAAAGATTTCAATTGATCTGCAATGATAAATCCTAAACTCGTGTCGTCTTCACATAAAAGAATTTTCGCTTTCATACTTATTATTTAAAAGGTATAAAGATGGTAAATGTTGTTCCTTCACCTAAGTTACTATTAACTTTTATACTACCACCATGTTGCTCTACAATTAGCTTTACATAATACAATCCCAAGCCAAAGCCCTTCACATCATGAAGGTTTCCTGTTGGTACTCGGTAAAATTTATCAAAAATCATTCGCTGATCTTCTTTTTTCATACCAATACCATTATCCTTAATTTTTAAGGCCACGCCTTGATTGTAATTATTGGTGCTAATTTCTATGTTAGGATCTTCTTGACAATATTTGATAGCGTTATCCAAGAGGTTAAAAATAACATTGGTAATGTGCACCTCATCGGCATAAACCTCATCCTTTCGGGCATTTAATTCTAGATGTATATGTCCCTTATCTTTTAACTGGTTGAATTCAAAATTGTCTTTGGCTTCCTCCAATATTTCATGCAATGAGAAAGTTGATTTACTCAATTTCAATTCCTCTTTATCCAATTTGGCCACATTTAGAACGCGTTCCACTTGGTTTTCTAAACGTTTATTTTCTTTGTAAATAATGCTGGCGTAACGCTCGAGCCTTTCTTTGTCTTGAGATAAATCTTCACGTAAGATGGTTTCACTTGACAGACCTATTGTAGAAATAGGAGTTTTCAGCTCGTGCGTCATGTTGTTGATGAAATCCGTCTTTACCTCTGAAAGTCTTTTCTGACGAATAATGACACGAATAGAATAAGCGAAAAACAAGAGGATAAAGGCTACGATGGCAATTAAATACATCCAGGGGGATTTACTTTTTGGATAATCGGCCAAAGATATAGGAGTAACATTGGGGAAAAACACAGTAAAATAGTGGCCATCCTCCTGGTCCCAATCCAAATTAGGAGAGGTGATTCCAGCTACCGTATCGGAAATTGGTTCGTAGTATTTTTCTGTAGAGTAGCGAATGATATTTCCAAACACGATACTGTCGTTGAAACAATCGTAAATACCGTATTGAAAACTCTGGGTTATGTTCTGATCGTAAAATTCTCGTTTTAATAATTGTTCGAGATAATAGGGGTGTAAATCTTCATTAATATCTACTTGATAGTAATTCGTACTTACCTGTTTTACCCTACCATAGAGATCTGAACTATCTGCAATGTAGGTAGAAATTTCTTCCGTCACATTTCGAAGTGCTACCTTCACTTGTTCATGAAACTGACGTAATTGTAAACTATCTTGCTTAGCTTGTATACTGATATTAGTTTCTTGGGCCTTTAAAGTTGAATTGATCCAAAAAGCCTGTATAACTAAAATGCTGAGAATAGAACATATTCCCAGCACAATTACCGTATTGATAGTTTTTCTTTGCAAGTTTTTTCTATTGTGCGTCTAACCAAGCAAGGATACCACCTTCTAGGTTGTACAAGTTATCTAAACCATGATTTTGCTCGAGGTAAGCAATTACGTTTGCACTTCGCGCACCTGATCTACAATGAACAACTACTTTCCCCTCTTTTTTAAAGGCATCCACATTATCTGGAACTGTGTTCATAGGAATTAACTGTGCCTCCATATTGGCCTGATCGAACTCATGTTGTTCTCTTACGTCAATTAATGTAAAGTTCTCATTGGCCGCTTGCCATTGCTTCAATTCTTGAACATTGATAGATTTCATTTTATTTTGTTTTGGGACTCCACAAAACTCGTGGTAGTCAATTAATGTAGTTTGTTTATTTTCTGCTCTCGTCAAAGGATTGTTAGCATCCTTTTGGAAGTTTAAATTAAAAGTTTCTTGCGTAAGTCCGTTGTAAAACATCATTTTCTCACACAAGACTTCTCCAATACCTGTAATTACCTTCACGACCTCCAGGGCTTGTAAACTTCCCATTATTCCAGGCAGTACACCTATTACTCCCGCCTCTGAACAGCTTCTCACCTCACCTGCTGCTGGAGGCTGAGGGTAAATATCCCTGTAATTGGCAGACCGCTCACCGTTTTCTTTGAGGTAATTAAAGACTGAAAGTTGTCCGGTAAACTCATTGATTGAAGCATGAACATTCACTTTTTCCTTGAGTACACAGGCATCATTTATTAAATAACGTGTTGGAAAATTATCTGTACCATCCACCACAATGTCATAATCATCAATGACATCGAAGATATTTTCGGCCTGTAATGCCAAATCAAATACTTCAAAATTAACAAAGGGATTTTGTGCCTTTAAATGCTCTACCGCTGCACGTGTTTTTTTACTCCCCACATCATCCACCTTATAAAGTGTTTGACGTTGTAAATTGGACACATCCACCGTATCAAAATCAACGATTCCAATATTTCCAACTCCAGCGGCACATAAATAAGAAAGTAGTGGTGAACCTAATCCTCCAGCACCTACGACGAGTACATGGGCCTCTTTTAATTTGATTTGAGCCTCTTCACCAAATCCATCAAGAATTAAATGGCGATTGTACCTTACTTTTTCCTTCTCTGTTAACACAAGATAAAGGTAATCATCATTGCCCGAATCTGGGACGCTTTTTAAGAATTTTCTTTACTCTTTAATGCTGTGCTGGGCGACAAATTCTTACTATTCTTTCCCTTGTTAACATAAGAGATTTCTATGTTTTCCACTTTTGCCCTTTGTTGAAATTCTCGAATAACATCTTTAATATCTTCTGCCAAGTGCACTACCCTTCGTTTATCAATAACCACTTTTGCATCTCTTGGAATACTATCTAATGTTGCATTTAAAGAAGCTTTGTTTAAAAAGGTCATATGCTCAGAAAGTAAGACAATGTATTTCTCCTCGCCACCTTCTGTTCTCTTTTCTAGGTAATGAGATAGATTGAAATTATCATAAAGAATAAAAAGAACTGATACCACCATACCCAAGGCAATACCTTTTAACAAATCCGTCATTAATATCCCTACTATAGTCACCATAAACGGGATGAATTCAGACCATCCCCTTTTAAACATTTTTCTAAACAAGCTCGGTTTTGCCAACTTATATCCTACAACAAACAAGATGGCAGAAAGAGAGGCGAAAGGAATTAAGTTGAGGATAAAAGGAATGCTAAAAACACAAATTACTAATAAGACACCATGATATACCGCTGCCATTTTAGTTTTCCCTCCTGCTTCAATATTGGCTGAAGAACGAACGATTACTTGCGTAACTGGGAGTCCGCCTAACAACCCTGCGAGTACATTTCCTACCCCTTGAGCTACGAGCTCTCTATTGGGCGGTGTTGCATGTTTTTCAGGATCTATTTTATCGGTAGCTTCTACACAAAGAAGCGTCTCTATACTGGCTACTATGGCTATCGTAAAAGCAGCAATCCACACCCCCGAATTAGTAATTCCTGCAAAATACGGAAGCATGATTAAATCTTGGAAAGACCTACCTTCTACCGCAACATCTACACGATGAGAACTTACGATTTCCATAGAAGTTCCTTGGGTTATATACGCAAATAAAATCCCTAAAACCACCACTACTATTGCCCCTGGAAGGGTACCTAATATTGACTTTTTGATAAACTCTCTTTCCCAAACAATTAAAATCAATAAAGAAACAATAGTTAAGGCTAGAATAACTGGAGAAATGGCCCCTTCAGTAGTGAACATGATTTTTAACTCTTCGAAAAAAGTGTATTGTTCATTGACGTTATCATAATCTCCCAAAGTATCTGCATCAAAACCGAAGCCGTGGGTAATTTCTTTTTTAATCAAAATTAAACCTATAGCTGCCAACATTCCTTTGATGACTACATTGGGGAAATAGTAGGCCACGAATCCACCTTTCAATAAACCTAAAACGAGTTGAATTACTCCAGCCAAAACAACGGCTAAAAACAACATCTGTAAGGCGTAAATAGTTGGATCCATTCCGTCGGGAATAGCTCCACTTCTAAACCCTTCTGTAGTAGAAAGAATAATAGCTATAAGTCCGGCAGCCGGACCTGAAACTCCAATTCTAGATTGACTTATGGCTCCTACAACTATA
>NZ_JAWWCF010000035.1:0-19506 GCF_033720595.1 Lishizhenia sp.
CTAATTGAACAGAATCTCCAGGACATATGAATGCCGGAGAACTGGAGCTAATGATTTGAGGTATTGGTTTAATTGTAATGAACTGAGGAATAAAGAAATTACTTGAACATCCACTAATAGGGTTGGTAATTACTCCTTGAAATACATACCCACCAGGTTGATCAACCTCTATAGTGGTGTTGTCCGGTGAAGTATTTAAAATTCCAGGCCCGCTCCATGTAAAGCTCATAATTGAAGTGTCAACAGCTATACTACCAGTGCCTCCTGGGCAAATGTTAATGGCGTAATCAATGCTTGCGTTTAACTCAGGTAATTCTAAAACCTCAACATAAACCGAATCAGTAACACTCAGGGTGTCTTTATAAATTCCACATGCATTATCATAACCAATTACTATCCTAAAATTAACACTGAACCAACCTGTGGTATCTGGAACAAATAATTTTTGTAAATCTATCGGGTTGCTTAACGATTGGAAAAGTCCATAATTCCAACTTACTTCTAAATACTCACCATCCCAAATGATATTATTTCCCTGCGGATTAGTGATAGAGTCTAACGCGAAAAAGTGAAGCGCTTCTTGCTTACAAATTGTAACGCTATCATTTAGTGTTATTGGGTTCGCTAAACTTAGATAAGGTAGAATTGAATCATAATAGACTGAATCTAAGACAAAGGTAACGGGATCCGTTCTTGTACATCCAAACTCGTTTTCTTGTGTAACTAAATAGGTTCCTGGTTGGGTGATATTACTAATGGAATTAGTATCTGAAACAACAGTACTTCCGTAATTGATAGAGATGTCAATATTTGGAGGAACGGTATCCAGATAAAAACTCAAGGTATCGGGATCACACAAAACAATGGGGTCGTAAGATAAAGCTTCAATATTTACCCCAGCATCATCTGTTAAATAGAGTTGTGAGGGTTGAGGGAGTATGTTGACATGTATAGTGTCGTTACTTATTCCACATCCATCTAAGCGATTTATTTCGAGAATGTAATCACCTGTAGATTGCACATTAAATGTGTTGAAGGATCCATAAGGAGAGCTACTACCGTTTAAAAGTACCTCCGCAGCTGGCCCAAGGTTCATGTAATTCAAATAAAATTCCAAATTAACACCACTACAAATTTCAATACTATCCACATCCGGTATGTAATGTGTTGAAATTGAATCTTCACACAGTCCTGTATCATCTAAATAATAGTTGTAAGGTGGTTGCGTACTGTTTTCATAAGGTTCAAAAATTAAGATGTCTAAATTGTTTCCAGTGCTTAGTCCCGTATTTACTCCACATCCGTTCAATGTTAATTGGTCTCCTCCGTTGATGTAGGAAGGAAAATCAGCAGGACCCGAAAGGGCCATATAAAAGTTGTTTTTAAAGCTTCCAACAACAACAGGATTGTTTAACCCATCCAAAGAAATACCATAACACTTGTCATCTTTTAAACCACCTTGATGTCTATCCCAAACACGAGTTCCTGAGGAATTGTACTTCATTACGAAAATATCATTCTCTCCAATTCCCGTCCATAAGGCCGTTCCGTAGTTTGGACGTATTTCTTCTAAATTACACTCAAATGTTCCAGTTACATAACTTTCGCTGTTGCTATTCAGGGCTAATGATTTAACGGATAAAGGATTGTTAGAACCAATTTTCTGACCCCATGAATAAGCTCCCGAAGTACTCGTTTTTAACAAAAAGAAATTATTGGTGTAAAAGGAAACCAGCGTTTCATTACTACTTGCTCCGTAATAGATGAGGTCGCCCTGAAAATCTCCGGTGACCAAAAGATCACTTCCATTTACTTTTAAGTCTATTGGAGAAATGGGGTTGGCTACTATTTTCCTGAACCAATCTAAACTTCCCGAAGAAGTGAATTTAGCAGTATACCCGGCATTTAATTGTTGATTGCTTATGGTTACGCCATCTATGACCAAGTCATCTGAAAAATTTCCCGTTATGTAGATGTTGTTAGAAGCATCGTGATCTACAGCGACAGCTTTGTTGTTGAAATCTGAAACACCCACCTTTGACCAAACTAATGAACCTGAGCTGTTATATTTTACTAATAAAATACCCGATGCCGGCGCATTGGTTAGAGTATTTATCGGAGTTGTGTATGTATTACTTCCAAGGGTAATCGTACCTTCAAATTGTCCCGCAACTATTACGTTTCCATTGTTGTCGCAGGTAACACCATGTCCTGTTTCCGCATCACTTCCACCAATTTTATTGGCCCAAACAACATTTCCATTACTTCCGTTTAGTTTTGCAACAAACAAGTCTCTTGAACCACTGTTAGAGGATAGACTTGTTGTTCCAAAAGCTGCGGTCCCAAAGAAATATCCCGTGATGTAGATGTTGCCGCTGTTGTCTAGGGCGAGGTCTAACCCTCTTTCTGTTCCACTACCACCAAAAGTTTTGACCCAAAGAAAATTTCCTGCGCTGTTCATTTTTGCCACAAATACATCCTGTCCGCCATAAGCGCTGGTAATAGTCGTTCCAAAAGTTGTTTGACCTCCGACAAATCCAGTGAGGTAGCTATTCCCTGCATTGTCTGTCTCAATATCAAGCGCTTCATCTATGGCTGTGCTACTGGCCTTGGTAAGAATGTTTTGACCATATATTGGGAAGGATAAAGCACTTAGAAATGTGAATGCACAAAGAAGTAGTAGTTTGTTCATGGGTGTTGATTCTTAACAAGATAACGCGCACGAATGGGGCAGGGTTGTATTTTTTGAATGAAATTTTTCTTTTTTCTTCTTTACCGCTTATTAATGGATTCTTAATCTTTTGATTTTATTATTTTGAGCCCCGAAATAAAAACCACTATGTCCTATTTCCATAAAGCCATCCTTAACAGTTTAAATCAATGCATACTTTTTACGATAGTTTTGCTGTTGTTTCGAATCTTAATGTTGTGCTATTTTACGCATGCACATTTTGTAGAAAACATGCAGGGACTATTCTTATTAGGTGTTTTCAATGAACTAAAATTAGTCTTTTTATTTGTGGGTGCTGCGCTAACGTTAAACTTTATACCAAGAGTAGGAAGAATATTGGTGAACATAATCGCAGTCTTACTGTTGACCTTTTCAGCCTTAAACCAGATTTACTTTTTTGAAACCTTTACTTACTTCACCCAATCCATCATGGAGATGGCCCAAGGTAGAATGGTAAGCATACTGCAAGATTTTGGTGTTTTTAAAGCTTTTTACCTTTTGTCTATCCTCCCAATTCTTCTTTACTTATTTGGTTTGAAAAGGAATTGGAGAAGAAAAAAGATTGCTATTCCAACGGTGTTGATGCTATTTGTTTTCCTTCTTTTAGGATTCCTTCACCAAGGAACTCTGTTGGCACATGAGCAATCGTTTAGCACTTCGAGTGTGTTATCCTTTTTCGATGAAATACCTGAAAATAAGGTGAGGAAGGTTAACTTAAATAGAATGGTTGAAGCTTATCAAAACGAGAACCCAAAACAATATATTTCTACGCGTTTTCCATTGTTACATGTTGATAGTACAGAAAGTAAGTTGTCTCCTTTTTTCGAGAAGAAAGCAATTCAACCCAATGTAGTGTTCATTTTTGTAGAAAGTTTACCAGGTCCTTTAAGCTGTAAAGTAAATGATGAATTAAGTTTCACTCCCTTTTTGGATAGTTTATCCAAGGTATCATTAAAGTTTAGCAACTTCATAAGTGTGGCCGAAAGAACCTTTGGAGTTTTGCCTAGCGTTTTGGCTTCTTTGCCGCATTCTAACAAAGGTTTTATGGAGGATTATAATCATTATCCAAAGTATTTGTCTATTCCTAATTATTTAAAACAAGAAGGGTATGACAATAATTTCTATTATGGTGGAGAAGCAAGTTTTGATCACATGGATAGTTTTATGAAAGCCTCAGGGATTGATCATATTTACGATAGGCCTAAGTATAAAAGTCAACTCACAGCAGAGCAAAAGGAAGTGTTGCTAGGGATAGAAGATAGAGCTCTTTTCGAAGGTTTTTTCGATTTTAAATCAGCAAATCGTCCCCAACCTTTTTTAGATGTCTTTTTGACCTTGACTTCTCATTTTCCTTTTCAATTTACAGGACAACAAGCGTATATAGATAAGTCGGAAGAAATCCTTTTGACCAAAGGTTCCAAAGTTGAAGTTGCCAAATATGAAAAGTACCTTCAAAAACTGTCTACAATCCTTTACGTAGATGAAATGATTAAAGAATATTTCAATAAAATTAAAGACGATCCTGCTTTCGAGAATACGATTTTTGTTATTGGAGGAGATCATATGATGGTAGGTTTGCCCTATAGCAGTCCTATGGAAAGTTATAACACTCCTTTTTTAATTTACTCGCCCTTAGTAAAAAGAAGTAAGGAGATTAAAGCACTTAATTCGCATTTAGATTTAGCACCAGCGCTCACGAAACTTTTAGCGACAAATTTTGCCTTACCCTATCTAGATACTTTGTCCTGGTTAGGATGTGATATGGATACAAATGCGTCCAATAATATGGATAAGAATGTACTTTTTATGCATAATGATAGGGTTGGAATGGATTACTTGAATGGAAGTTATTTTATCAATAATAAAAACAAAACATACCGTATTCAAAATGTCTATCAAACGAAAAGGGATAAAGTAGAAGAAATTGATAATCGAAGAGCGGAGCATAGACGTTTTCAAGAATTTATCTGTGCTAATAATCTAATCTATCCTCAAAAGGATTTAAATACGGGACTTTTTCACAATGAAATTCATTTTCAAAAGATAGTGGATAAGGCTTACGTGAGTCTGGTAAATTATACGTTCAAGGAGAATCCTGATCAACTTCAATTGAAAATAAATTTGAATTTCAACCAAGTGTTTAACGAGGATTTGAAAATGGTCATTTGTGTGAGAGATAAAGAGGGTGGAAATAAAATGTGGGAAGCGGTGAACCCTTCAAACATTCTGATGGATAACAAAGGGAATTGGAACTACACAGTAGATTATAGATTGAATGTCAAGAACTTTCAAAAGGGTGATCGAATGGAGGTATATCTTTGGAATAACAAGCGTGTTGATTTTGGAGATTTAGTAATCCTTAATGGAGAAATTGACGTATATTTTGGCTAAATTATGATGTATCGATATTTTTCTGTTTTTGTATTATTAGTGCTTTTTGGATGCGCAAAAAGTAATCCTCAAATCGTAAAAATACCCTCATTTAAAAATGTGGTTTTTCTTGGTCATAAAGGCGCGGGGAATTTTGGTGTATACGGCAGTGAGTTTCATGAAAATACGATGAATTCGGCAATGTTTTCATTGCAAAAAGTTGATGGGTGTGAAGTAGATGTGCAAATAACCAAAGACACCCTATTGGTATTGCATCATGATGTTTATACAAAGGTTGATAGTATCAATATTTTCGACCTAACATTTGATTCACTCAGAACTGTATATAATAATAGAAAGGACCCCGTTACTTTGCAAGCATTGGCCGAAAAGATTCATGGCAAAGGTTTAACAAAAAAATATTTATCCCTGGATTGTAAGTTTTTATATAATCCAAAGGTGATCCATACCTTTTCTTCGTCTGAAAAATTTAGAAAATCTTTGGTGAAAAGACTGAATGAGATAAAGAAGCTTATTGCCCCCAATAAATTGCTATTAGAAGTTCCTGGTAAAGATAAATTTATGTTTTTTCAAGAACATGGATTTACTTCTTTTTGGCTTCGTGGAGACAGTAGTGACATGCCTTTATCTTTAAATCATGGTCACTCAGAAAGTTTGGAGAAAAACAATCAATATTGGGTGCTAAATGACTTTGAAAATTTCTTAGGAAAGAAGGTTGTTGATTCTTGCTTTGTGCAATCAGATAATATTCCTTTAATGGCTTTTCTAAAATTAAAAAGAACGGAAGAGTTTTCAATTTCAAAGAAGCTGAATAAGATTTATGATTTTAATCAACAGTTTATTTCCACCTTATTGAAAGAACATTATGGGTTGATTGAAGTAAAACACAATTTTGATGAGGAAGATGGGGTTGTACTTGTAGTAACAGAAAATACAGACGCTTCTAATAGGTTTTATAAAACGGTAAGATTAGATAAGTCTAGGAACTTCATTTTTATAGATAGCAGTTATTTTTCTGATGTATCAACGCCTTCAAACGTTTATTTTTGGAACCCTGAAAACAAAAACTTAGGGGATAGGGAAATTGAAATTAGCCTCTATCGCTAAACTCTTTTGTAAAAGAGCTTTAATTTTCTTAACTTCTACCTCAACCTTAACCTAAGTATTATGTTAGTCAAAACCTACGGCAGTTCCGTTTTCGGAATTGATGCCCTCACCATCACCATTGAAGTAAATATCGGAAACGGATTAAATTTTTATTTGGTAGGACTACCAGATAGTGCCGTGAAAGAAAGTCAGCAAAGAATTAAAGCCGCTCTGGGAAATAACCGATATAAATTTCCCGGCAAAGAGATAACCATTAATATGGCGCCTGCCGATGTTCGCAAAGAAGGAAGCAATTTTGATTTGCCGATAGCTTTAGGAATTATGGGTGCTTCGGAGCAAGTGCTTACTGATAAGTTTTCTGATTTTTTAATCCTTGGAGAGTTGTCTTTAGATGGAGACCTCAAACCTATGAAAGGAGTATTACCGATTGCAATTAATGCCAAAAAAGAAGGGTATAAAGGAATTATTCTTCCTTATGAAAATGCAAAGGAAGCTGCAATTGTAGATGAGCTAGAGGTTTATGGAATGTTGCACCTTACAGAAGTCGTGGATTTTTTTAATGGTAAGATAGAATGCAAACCGGTAAAGGTTGATATCACGCAGGAGTTTTATCAAAAATTAGATGAGTTTGGTGTAGACTTCAGAGATGTAAAAGGTCAAGACAATATTAAACGGGCTTTTGAAATTGCAGCTTCTGGTGGACATAATGTACTATTGATCGGTCCTCCCGGAGCAGGAAAATCCATGTTGGCTAAACGACTTTCAACTATCCTTCCTCCCATGAATATTTCTGAAGCCTTGGAAACCACTAAAATTCACTCTGTAGCCGGTAAAATGGATGCTCAATTAGGCTTGATTACCCAACGACCTTTTAGAAAACCTCATCATACGATAAGTGATGTAGCTTTAGTGGGAGGAGGAGGTTATCCGCAACCTGGAGAAATATCTTTGGCGCATAATGGAGTATTGTTTTTAGATGAATTACCTGAGTATAAACGCTCTGTTTTAGAGGTTATGCGTCAACCTTTAGAGGATAGACAAGTGACCATTTCTAGGGCAAAGTTTACCGTGGAATATCCCGCGGGTTTTATGCTGATTGCAGCGATGAACCCCTGTCCGTGCGGTTATTATAATCACCCAGAAAAAGACTGTATGTGCCCACCGGGAATGGTGCAGAATTATCTCAATAAAATATCTGGTCCTTTATTAGATCGCATAGATTTACATGTAGAGGTAACCCCTGTTAGTTTTGATGAGTTGGCGCATCATCAACCTAAAGAGGGGAGTAAGGAAATTCGCGAGCGCGTAATAGTTGCGCGTTTACTGCAGGAGCAGCGTTTTGCTCAAGATGAAGGGATACACTGTAATGCCCAAATGAGTAGTAAAGACCTCCGGGTTCATTGTGCAATAGAGGAGGACGGAAATGCTATTTTGAAAAAGGCTATGGATAACCTGGGCTTGTCGGCACGTGCTTATGATAGAATTTTAAAAGTAGCTAGAACGATTGCCGATTTAGAGAAAGAACCCAAAGTACTCACCCAACATATAGCGGAAGCCATACAGTTTAGAAGTTTGGATAGAGAAAATTGGGCAAGTGGATAGAAAGAGATTCTTACTATTTTTGACGAAAATTCAATTGAATGAAGTTGCTCACCCTATTCATATTCCTGCTTGGAACATCCATCGTTTCTTCCCAAGATAATCATACAACAAAAAAGCAAGGTGGTTTTGCTATGTTGGATTATCACCCTTTAACTATGCCTGATGGTGAAGTAAATATGGGGTTTTCAGGGTTGCATTTAAATTTAAACTTACGTGATCATTGGTTTGGTGGTTTGGGAATATATGGAGCAGTTCATGGGGAGCGCGGTGGTTTTTTCACACTGGGGTTTAACCTGACTTACCAGAATTATTTAAGCCAAAAGATATTTTATGATTTAGGTTTTCATTTTGGAGGTGGCGGAGGTGCTTCTGCTCCTGATGGTGGAGGAGCTTTTATTCTTCCGCATTTCAATTTAGGGATGGATTTCGACTTCTTCAAAGTATCAGGAGGATATAGTTATGTCAACTTTTTTGATCATGGTGCAATAAAAAGTCACCAATGGAACTTAGCGATGCATTTTCCTGTCTCATTTTTACACTCGGATTTTAATCGTCATGGAGAAAAATTAGAAACTGACCACACTGATTTTCTACTTTGGAATCATTCGTCTACAGAGCTAGAATATAAATTACACCTCAATAATCTATACAATCAACGCGGAAACTTAACAGGGAAAACGATACACTTGGTAGGGTTAGAAGTTTTACGTCATGGTAAGAACTTGAGTTTGTTTTTTAAAGCCGATGGTGCGTATCGAGGAATCAAAGCCGGGTACATGGATATCCTCTTTGGAATAGGAAGAAAGTTAGATTTTTTGAACAATAGAATTCGCTTAACACCAAAGCTAGGATTAGGCGGAGGTGGTGGCGGAGGCCTCAATACTTATGGAGGGTTGTTTTTCTATGGAAGCACGGAGTTATCTCTTCGTGTTACGCCCACTTTACGCATCTTTGGAGACGTGGGAGTGTTGAGTACACCAAGAGTGGATTTTTTAAGTACCAATTACGGTTTTGGAATCTCCTACGATGTGTTTCAGAATGGTAACTATTATCCGCAAAGCCAAAACAACTTTTCGCGTCCTTCTTATTTTAAAGGTTTTGAGGGGGCTTTAACCCAAGAGTATTACTATGGTGCACAGCGAGTAACAGGAATAAGAGAAGATATGTATCAAATCGGGTTTCAATTGAATTTTTATTTAAAACCTTGGTTGTTCGTAGGGGGACAAACTTCCTTTGCGAACTTTGGAGATGCAGGAGCTTATGCAGAAGGTATTGCTGGAATGGGTGTGCGTATGAGTCCTTTTTTCAAAGATAAACTTCATACACATGTTCAAGTGCTAGGTGGAGCGGCCGGAGGTGGTGGAATTAGCACAGGGCAAGGCTTGATAATAAAACCGAGTATTGGATTAAACTATCATCTCAACTCAAGTATCAGCCTCAAGGCAAACGGAGGATATGTAAATGCTTTAGGGGGTGATTTAAATACTTGGTTTGTGAATGTTGGACTAGGGTATGAGTTATCCTTATTGTTTAACAATTACGAGTAAGCTAGATTTTGTCATTTATTATTCGTTGATTCCTACTTATTATTTAATGCATGCAGAATGAAATAAATAATTCATCTTTGTATAGAACTTAATAGCAGTGAGTTCAGTAGTGCGTAAAGTGAATACTTTGCGGACTGCAGGTTAATTTTTCGGGTTTGTAGGGAACCCTTATTTCCTACTGGTTTTATTGGTTAAAACAAGGAGAGTAGCATTAATTTGTTACTCTCTTTTTTTATGTAAAAAAAGAGCGATAGTTTCCTATCACTCTTTGCTGGTTTTATTCTCAGTTCAGCGCTTACAATACTACATTTCCTTCTTTGTCGAATTGTTTGTAAGATACTCCAACAGCAATAGCTGCAAGGGTTAACATAACTCCAAAACTAAGTGCCAATAATACAGGGTCTAAAGTTCCTGCGATTAACTCTTTTGTGGCCAATACAACATTAACTACAGGTATCATGGCCGTTGTATAATCTAATTCAATACCAGGGAAGAATCCAACCATGGCAGGAAGGACAATAACAATGTTCAATGGGGTAATAATACTCTGTGCTTCTTTGAAAGACTTTGCGTATACACAAATCGGTATCATAACTCCTGCAAAAAATATGGTAAGTGGAATTAATAATGCATAAAGCATCACGATGAATCCTGGAGACAATATACTGCGAACAACCTCAACAATTCTTGGGTCTTCGACCATATCAAATACTTCGAATGAAAGGTATAAACCTAATAAGGCAAAAGTAGAAGCTGCTAATCCTGATAATACAACAACACCCATTTTACCAATTAATATTTTATAACGTGGAACTGGGGTAGTAAGTAAAGTCTCTATCGTGCCTCTTTCTTTTTCTCCAGTGAACAAATCAATGGCAGGGTACATACAACCTATAAAACCAAAAGCAATGAATAGGTAAGGCAATACACCTCCAACGAGTTTCCCTAAAACCTCTTTTGTTGAAGCTAGGTTAACGTAATCTATGTTTACAGGGTCTACAGATGTAGCTGTAACTTTTAAGTCATTCAAACGCTCTCCCTTTACTTCTGCTTTAATAGCTTCCATGTAGTATTCAGCCCTGTCTTTATAACCTAAGTCAGTAGCGTTAAAATAAAGTTTGATGGTTTTAGCTTCTCCCTTTTCGGGTGCATTAATGAAGTCTTTTGGTGCTTCAACGGCAAGTTGAATAGAATCTTTTTTTATCAAAGATTTCAAACCTGTTGTATCTGCCATGTAAATCAATTTTTTATCCCCTTGTATGTTTGGGATTTTGCTCAACTCTTTGGCAAAATAACTGTCGGCACTACTTCCAATAACCGCAATGTTTAGGGTTTTGTTAGCCGCTTCTTGCTGGAAACTTTCAGAAACTCCAGTAAATACGTTTAGTATGATAGGGAAAATTAACAAAGGAATGACAATCATCGTCATCAATGTTCTTTTGTCCCTAAGGGTGTCCTTTAACTCTTTTAAAAATATCTTATTCACCATCGTGCTGCGTTTTTGTTTGGTTAACAATGCGAATGAATTCTGCCGTAATGTTAGGAGCTTCCATATTCGCTTTGAAATCTGCCATACTTCCTTGATAGAGCAATCCTCCCTTGTGAATAATCGCTAGATCATCACACAAAAGATCTACTTCACTCATAATATGACTCGAGAAAATAACCGTTTTGCCCTCCTCTTTACAATTGCGAATTAGGGTGATTATATTTTCAGCGGTAATTACATCCAGTCCACTTGTTGGTTCATCAAAAACAACAATTTCAGGATCATGTATCATGGTTCTAGCGATGGACACTTTTTGTTTCATACCCGTACTTAATTTTCCAATACGTTTATTCTGAAACTCGTGCATGTCCATTAAATCGTAAAGATATTTTTTACGCTGTTCAAAGTCATGCTTTTCTACTTCATAAAGATCCGCGAAGTATTTGATCAATTCGTTGGGCGTCAATCGGGCGTAGAGTCCTGTAGACCCGGTTAAAAATCCAATTTTCTTACGCGCTTCTTGCGGTTGTGCTACCGCATCAACTCCTCCAATTTCAATCTTCCCAGAAGTGGGTTTGTATATAGTAGAGAGCATGCGCATCGTTGTCGTTTTCCCTGCTCCGTTTGGACCGAGCAATGAAAATACTTTTCCCGGTTCGCAGGTAAAACTCACATCTTTTACCGCCACAGCTTTATCGGCAGTAGTATTGAGTTCCTTTTTCAATTTTCGGGATAACACAAACTCTTTGGTCAGTTGTTCAACTTTTATCATAGTGTGTTTTTTACTTCAATTAAAAGTAGAAAAATTAAATATTTAGTGATAGCTATTTACAGGTGCGGTTCTTTTTTAGGATGGAAGTGTAACAAGCTGTTTTTTTAGGCTGACTCCCTCACAAAAAAAATGGGAGAGGGGCAAGACATACGACTTTTCCTCTCCCGAAACTCCTTGGGGATATTTGGTGTCACTGCTGTCTCTAGCAGAATTTTTTAGATAGGTTTAAAGTCCCATTGAATACACAGGCTTGCCATCTATATAGGTCATCCATGCATAATTGGGTTGGTAGTCTCCAGAAATAGATAATGGGTGATCTAATATCACAAAATTGGCGTGTTTATTCTTTTCAAGTGTTCCTACTTTACCTTCCTGAAATGAAGCAATTGCTGGCCAAAGGGTCATGGCTTTCAAGCTTTCCTGAAAACCTATTGCTTCTTCTTTTTGGAATCCACCTTCAGGCAAATTATCTGCATTCTGCCTATTGATGGCAGCATGTAAGGTTAAGAAAGGATTCATGTGCTCTATAGGGAAATCGGTGCCAAAGGCAATGATGTTGTTCTGATGTAACAAACTTTTGTATAAGTATCCAGAAGTTTTTAAACGTTCATCTCCTAATCTATCGGCTGCCCAACGCATATCAGATACAGCATGAGTTGGTTGGACTGAAGGAATTACACCTGCCTGAGAGAATAGGTCCAAATCATTCGGGTGTACAATTTGAGCATGTTCAATTCTCCATCGGTGATCTTCAACATCTTTCATTAAGGTATCGATGAGGTGCAATAAATTCCTGTTCGTAGAATCGCCTATGCAATGGGTGTTTACTTGGTAATTATTTTCTTTGGCAAATAAAGTAATGGCTTTTAAATCCGCTAAACTTGTGGTTAAAAAACCTGTACTTTGACGGTCGTGGTAGGGGTGGATTAAACATGCTCCTCTACTTCCCAAAGCACCATCTCCAATTACTTTAAAGCTTCTAACGCTTAACGGACCATTATTATAATGTCCTTCCTTCAATACAAAATCAAAAGCTTCTTGGGTGGGAAAAAGCATGGCGTATACACCAATTTTAAGTTTTCCTTCGCTGGCTAATTCATCTAGAATTCGAAATTGATCCATGGTAATACCTGCTTCGTGAACATTAGTAATACCATAACTCAACAAGTTTTTTTGTATGCTTAAAATCTCCTTTTTTAAGTCATCTGCTGAAGGCTGAGGAAGCTTGTTCATGATTAAATCTATGGCGTTGTCTAGCAATATTCCTGTTGCAACACCTCCTTCTAACTGAATTTCTCCACCTTCTACTTTTTGATTTATATCGAGCTTATAGGCTTTTATCGCAGCTTCGTTGATCAAAGCAGCATGACCATCCACGCGTTTACAAACTACGGGCGTGTTAGGAAAGGCTTTGTTCAAAGCCGCGTTGTTGGGTAATTCACTTTCGCCCCAAAGACTCTGGTCCCATCCCCAAGCAAGTATTAGTTCACCGCCATGTTTGTTTTTGTGTTTCTCTAAACGGGTAATCATTTGTGCTTCTGAAGTAGCCCCCGTTAAATCACATTGTAGGTTCAAATTCGCTAAGCTAAAAATATGACCATGGGCATCTTGAAAACCAGGGTAGATTTCCTTTTGTTCGGCATTTAACTCTTCATTTGCACTGTATTTATTCCTAATTTCTCGTTCGGGTCCCGTTTCTAATATTTTACCATCCTTAATGGCAATGGCATTGTGTACTTCACCTTCTTTGTCTAAAGTGTGGATACGGGCATTGTAAATAACTAAGTCGGCATTTTCTCCTTTATAACAAGAGTTGAAGATTAAACTTAGAGCGAGCAAATAGAATATGTTTTTCATAACCGTGATTTGAGTTACGAAAATACGAATCAAACTTACTTTAACCTATAGTAAAGAAGAAGTTCTAATACATCACCTCGAACACACTTTTGTAGGCCTCTTTGTTTTCCACATAGGTTAAAAATTCACTGTAAAAGGCATCGTTTCCAAATGTGGCGCTGTCACCAACTACAAAGAGTTGTTTTTGAGCACGGGTCAGCGCTACATTCATTCTACGGTAATCTTTCAAGAATCCTATGTTTCCGTCAGTATTACTTCTTACCAAGGAAATGAATATGATGGGTTTTTCTTGACCTTGAAAAGCGTCTATGGTAGAGCATTTTATGCCCTCGAGTAATTTTTTCGCCAAGCTAACTTGTGCAGCGTAGGGACTTATAAATGCAATGTCTTTGTGTTTTAGTTTTAAATCGTCTATCAGTTTTTCTATGATTCTGATTTCTTCAAGATTGCTCAAGCTATAGCCGTCTTCTCCTTGTTTTTCCGGAGCTTCATATCCTGCCGTATCATAAAAGTGAAGCGCATTTTCACCACCATGTTTTAATGGCACATCTGTTAAAAGCTCGCCTTTGTAAAAATGCTGACTAGAGAAACCTGCAATTTTCTCTTGCATTCTATATTGCGTATTCAAGAGATAGGTTGGAATTTGGTGCTGGAAACTTTGCTCCAAAATAGAAAGGGATAATCCATCACGAGAAGCAGCGTCTGAAATAACTGTAGGGGGGAGTTGGAAAGGGTCTCCTGCCAATACTAATTTATCGGCCTTTTCTATGGCTACCCAAGCCATTGGTTCTAAGCATTGTCCAGCCTCATCTGTCAGCAAAGTATCGAATCTCTGCTCTTTCAATAATTCATCCTGTAAACCAACAGGTGTACCCGTAATTACTTGTGCTTTTTGAACGGCTTTTTCTAAAGAGAAGTTTTCTAATTGTTTAATTTCTTGGCGAATAGACTTTACTTCTTGGTACAAAAGCTTACGTTGTTCTCTTTCAGATTTCCCAAAATTACGCTTGTATTGTTGCGCCATTTTACGCAACTCATTGGCCTGAATTTTTAGACGTTTAATTCGTTTTTGTTCCTCCGCGTTTTGAGCCACTCCCTCTGTTGTATGGGCGAATAATTCTTCGTCTACTTTGGTAGAATTACCCATGCGAAGTACGTCAATGTTTTGGGCAATCAAACAACGTGTAAAATGATCAACAGCAGCATTGCTCGGAGCAGTAACGGCTATTTTTTCGCCCTTTTTTAAAAGTTCTTTTACCGCAGCTACTAGGGTTGTAGTTTTACCTGTTCCTGGAGGACCGTGTAATATGCAAACATCTTCATTTTCTAAAACTGCCTGGGCTGCGATGGCTTGTGAGGTATTCAATCCATCTATTTTTTCTGCAGTGGTAAGGAGTTCGTTTTTACTGGCTTTTAACCCATGAACGATTTCAAACAGATGGGCGGTATGTTTATCCTCTCCATTTTTTATTGCCTTTAAAGCATAAAGCATGAACTTGAAACTTTTGTCATCAGGAACAAGTTTTATTCCCAAATTTCTTTCTTCTATCCATTCTGGAAAGTCAGGAGCAAACAAACGAATTTCTCCACTTCTGTTGTTGAGGAAAACGAGTTGAGCATTGCAACTTTGTTGTTCTTCATGATGGGCAAAAAATTCTAAGGCAACACCTGATTTGAAATTGCTGGTGTCCGTCTCAAAGGGTAATTCAAATTCAACAATAGGGTAGTCGGCAAATCCATATTTTCTGCGCTTAATTTTTAAAGGATGTAGCACCAAGCCTTGAGCTTTTAAACTTTTCAAACTTACGTTCTCAGAAAAATTCCACTTGTCTTGTTGTGCTTTTTGTTCCTGCTTAATTAAGGCTATTAAATGATCTGCTTTTTCTTCCCTATTCATGCGATATGCTTTGTTGCGAATTTAAGGAAAAGCTATGGATAGTAAGTGTAGTCATGTAATGCATTTAAAGAGAATTTGCTAGTTTTTCTACAGCGTTACCACGCATGATTATCGTATTGTCCGCATCCAAGAGGATGTAGTAAAACTCTCCGTAGTTTCTATAGTTTTCGCTAAAATCCTTTCCTTGATAAGGTTGTCCAAAAGCGTTGATCCAATTATCAGGTTTACTCAAGTGATGCGCTTGCACTTTTTGAAAGAATAGGTTTTTATTTTCTCCTTTATCTATAGCCAATATTTGAAGTTCAGAACTAGGGATGTGTGCGGTAATTTGTTGAAGTTCTAAAAGGGGAGTGAGGCTGCTTTCTTTGTTGGCATTCCAGAACACTAGAATTTTGTACTTGGCCGTAATATTTTTGATTGCGATTTCTTCTCCCTTATCATTTAACAACAAAATAGCGGGGGCTGTTTTGCCCAGTTCCGTTGATCTTATTTTTTCTACGCTTTTTCTCATACTTTGAAGTGTAGGGGCATCTATCCACTCTGCTTTACCTTTGAGGTAATACTCTTCCACCAAAAAAGCATAGATGGCAACACCGTGGAAAGATCTTACAGTAGCAAACTTGTTCACCATTTCTATAAGTGTGAGTTTGTACATTTCTGGATTTACTGCAAGGGTGTTCAATAATTTTGTCAGTCCCTTTTTTTGTTGGGTTGAGTCTTGGTAATATAAATTGTTCAGGTAGCTGTTTATCAAGGGGTAAAATATATCCGTACGTATTAAACCATCTTCATTCAAGTCAAAGTTGTCAAAAAAGTGTTTTCTAAAAAGTTCGAGTCGTTTACTTTCGTATTCCTGGGGCGTAAGCCCTAGTTCTTTAGCTGTTGGTATTTCAACGGGTATATTTGCTTTTAGTGCTTTTGAGATTAAAAAGTTAGGGTAGTTTTCAATGAACTCTTTTTGTAATTCCTGAGCTTTTTGCGTCAAGTTTGTCAATTGATTTTCTAGATCTTTTTTAACGGTACCGTCAGCCGATGCAGTTTTACTTTCTATAGCTCTGTAGGAGGTCAGTAATTTGTATTTTTCTTTGGCCAAAGCATAGTAATGTTCATTTTCTTCTGACCCCTTAACCATCATGTCTTTTACAAAGTTTTGAGGGGTGGTAGTTATTAACTCGAAATGTTGGTCATCATTGATACTGACGATTTCTAAAACTTGCATGTTCTCTTTGATAACCAGTTTGTAGATACCTCTTTTTAGTTTTTCTTCTCCCGTAAAATTGAATTCACCATTAGAAGAGCTGTCTTCTGCGGCAACATATTGTTTAGATCCCAAATGATAAGCAAGGTATAAGGTCTGATTACCATCCAGCTTCATTTGTACCGAAATGTCATATCCTTTTTGAGCTTGAGCAGTAAGGGTGAAGAAAAATAGGTATATCAAGGGAAGAATTCGCGTATTCATTTGTTGGAATGTTTTGGTCCAAGATATAGATTGTAATGGAAAGTAAAAAGGAAGTGAGAGAACTCTTGTTTTAATCTGTTGGGTGCTAATTATTAAGGGGGGATTGTGGTAGACTTAAGGAGTCTGTTTCCTACTGAATTAATTGTGTTGTAATCCGCTTAATTTAAGGGGGATGAGTAGTAAGGGATATTGGCATGCATAGGGTCTTAGCTCTTGTAATAAGGTCAGGAGCAAAGTGAGATGTAAATTTAAGCCTTTAGCCCATCGCTTTTTTATAAATTCCTTTATTTTTGCAACCTAACAAAATTTGAAAACATGGCACACAATATAAAACCAGGAGTAGCTACAGGAGACGAAGTTCAAGCGATATTTGCACACGCAAAGGAGCATGGATATGCCTTGCCAGCGGTTAACGTTGTTGGTTCTGCATCAGTAAATGCGGTAATGGAAACAGCAGCGAGATTAAACTCACCTGTAATTATTCAATTTTCTAATGGAGGTGCATTGTACAATGCAGGTAAAGGATTAAACAACGACGATCACAGAGCGGCTATCGCAGGTGGTGTTGCTGGAGCTTTACATATTCACGAATTAGCTGAGTTATACGGAGCTACAGTTATCTTGCATACAGACCACGCAGCAAAGAAATTATTGCCTTGGATTGACGGTTTATTAGATGCAAGTGAAAAGCACTTCGCAGCTACAGGTAAGCCTTTGTATAGTTCTCACATGATAGATTTATCTGAAGAACCATTAGAAGAGAACATTGAGCTTTGTAAGCAATACTTAGAGCGTATGTCTAAAATGGGCATGACTTTAGAGATTGAATTAGGAATTACTGGTGGTGAAGAAGACGGGGTTGATAATACAAATGTTGACAACGCATTATTATATACGCAACCAGAAGAAGTAGCTTACGCATACGAAGAGTTGTCTAAAATTTCTGATCGTTTCACAATTGCTGCTGCATTCGGAAATGTTCACGGAGTATACAAGCCAGGAAACGTTGTATTAACACCAGTGATCTTAAAGAATTCTCAAGAGTTTATTCAAGAGAAATACAATACAGGTGCTAACCCAGTTGATTTTGTTTTCCACGGTGGATCAGGATCTACCTTAGAAGAAATTAGAGAAGCAATCGGGTACGGAGTTGTAAAAATGAACATTGACACAGATTTACAATTCGCCTTTACAGAAGGTGTAAGAGATTACATTTCGGAAAATATTGAGTACCTTAGAACTCAAATCGGTAACCCAGACGGGGAAGAATTGCCAAATAAGAAATATTACGATCCAAGAAAATGGATGAGAGAAGGTGAACTTACTTTCGGAGCACGTTTGGAAAGATCTTTCAGAGATTTGAACAACGTAGATTCACTTTCTAAATAAGTAAAAAAGCATTTTTATGGTTTGGTTTAAAAGAGAAAAAGAGGGGATTACTACCTCTACAAAAGATAAGAAAGAAACTCCAGAAGGACTTTGGCATAAATGTCCAAAGTGTAAGACGGTAGTTACAGCTGAAGATCATGCAAAGAATTTCTATGTATGTGATCGTTGTTCTAACCACGATAGAATTGGTTCTGAAGAGTACTTTCAAATCTTTTTTGATGAAGGGAAATACAAAGAATTTGATGCTAAATTGACTTCTGGTGACCCTTTGAAATTTACAGATACGAAGAAGTACACAGATAGAATTAAAGCAACGCAAGCAAAAACTGGTTTAACAGATGCTATTCGTTGTGCTAAAGGTGATATTGATGGTCAACCTACAGTAATTGCAGCAATGGATTTTGCCTTTATTGGTGGATCTATGGGGTCTGTAGTAGGTGAGAAAATTGCAAGAGCAATTGATCAAGCGATCAAAGCGAAATGTGCCTTTATGATTATCTCTAAATCAGGTGGTGCGCGTATGATGGAAGCTGGTTTATCTTTGATGCAGCTGGCGAAAACAAGTGGAAAGTTAACGCAATTGGCTGATGCAGGATTGCCATACATTTCTTTCTTAACAGATCCAACAACTGGTGGTGTAACAGCTTCTTTCGCGATGTTAGGAGATATCAACATTGCTGAGCCAGGAGCGTTAATCGGGTTTGCCGGACCAAGAGTAGTGAAGGAAACAATTGGTAGAGATTTACCAGATGGATTCCAAACTTCAGAGTTTGTTTTGGAGCACGGTTTCTTGGATTACATTGTGGAAAGACAAAACTTGAAAACAGAAGTTTCAAAATCTATTCGCTTATTCATGAGCTAAGAAGATTTTTACAACATAGTAAAAGGTCTCGTTGATTATTCAGCGGGACCTTTTTTTTAGGGTAGAATTTTAGTAGCGATAATACATGTTTATTTTTTCATCAAAAGAAAAGCTATAAATTGAAGAGCGAATTAATCAATGTTCTATGTTTAAATTTATTACTCTTTTATTCTGTTGTGTCCATAGTTTATTGTTGTTGGCCCAAACGGAGCGTATTTCAATAGATTTTGGTGGCACTAATTCTCCTTTTCCTTGGAATAACTTAAATAATGCTTCAGTCGGTTCATTAAATAGCTTGATGAATAATTATGGCTATGCTACCTCTATAGGAATTACGGTTACAGATGCATTTACGGGGGTAAATTCTTCTGGAACGCAAACCCCCAGTGCAAGTGTGGGC
>NZ_JAWWCF010000036.1:0-19272 GCF_033720595.1 Lishizhenia sp.
AAGGTTGATTACTAAATACGATTTAGTACACTTATCAACAGGAGATATTTTTAGAGCCAACATTGGTGGCGGAACTGAGCTTGGAGTTTTGGCAAAGAGTTACATCGATAAAGGACAATTGGTTCCTGATGCGGTAACGATTGATATGTTAAAGTCTGAAGTGAAAAAATACCCAGAAGCAAAAGGGTTTATTTTTGACGGTTTCCCGAGAACTAATGCGCAAGCAACAGCTTTAGACGAGTTCTTAGCTTCTATGGATATGTCTATTTCTGCAATGTTAGCATTAGAGGTTCCAGAAGAGGAGTTGAAAACGCGTTTGGCAAAACGTGCTGAAGTATCTGGTAGAGCAGATGATGCTGATCCAGCTATTATTCAAAACAGAATTAACGTGTACAGAAAAGAAACTGAACCGGTAAAAGAATTCTATCAAAAGCAAGATAAATTTATTGCAATTGACGGATTGGGTTCTATGGATGAGATTTCTGAGCGTTTATACACAGCAATAGATAAATTGTAAAAACACAACATGGCGGGTACTAGTTTTGTAGATTATGTAAAGATTCATTGTAAGTCTGGTAACGGCGGGGCTGGGTCTACCCACATGCGTAGAGAGAAGTACATCCCTAAAGGTGGACCAGATGGTGGAGACGGTGGTCGAGGTGGACACATCATTGTGCGTGGAAACAAGCAAATGTGGACTTTACTACACCTGAAATACCAGAAACACCATAAGGCTGGACATGGAGGACATGGCTCTGGTCAGCTGAAGACGGGTGCACAAGGAGAGGATGTTTACATCGAAGTGCCTATAGGTACAATAATTCGTGATGCTGAAACCAAAGAAATCATGTTTGAGATTTCTGAGGACGGTCAAGAAGAAATTGTAATGCCTGGAGGTAGAGGTGGTTTGGGTAACGATAACTTTAAGTCGTCTACCAACCAAACGCCAAGATACGCTCAACCGGGAGAGCCTTTTCAGGAAGGTTGGCTCATTTTAGAGTTGAAAGTATTGGCAGATGTAGGTTTAGTAGGTTTCCCTAATGCAGGAAAAAGTACTTTACTTTCTGTAGTCTCTGCAGCTAAACCAGAAATTGCAGATTATCCATTTACTACACTTAAACCTAATTTAGGTATGGTGTCGTACAGAGATAATCAATCTTTTGTGATGGCAGATATTCCTGGAATTATAGAGGGAGCGCACGAAGGAAAAGGTTTAGGTTTACGTTTTTTAAGACACATTGAACGTAACTCATTGTTATTGTTTATGGTTCCTGCGGACAGCGATGATATCCATAAAGAATACAAAGTTTTATTGAATGAATTAAAGTTGTATAACCCAGAATTGTTAGACAAGGAAAGGTTATTGGCCATTACCAAGTCGGATATGATAGACGACGAGTTGAAGGCTGAAATGGAGCAGGATTTACCGAATATTCCTCACCTCTTTATTTCATCAGTAGCTCAAATGAATATTTTAGAGTTGAAGGATTTGATCTGGAAACATTTGAATAAATGATAGCGTATTTAGAAGAATTAGACAGGAATATTGTTGTAGCAATTAATGGACTCCACAACCCCGTTTTGGATGAGATTATGTGGTACACTAGCAAGATTCCTGTTTGGTTCCCGCTATACCTTTTACTTTTTATACTGGTGTATAAGAAGTACAAACTCAAAAACTTTTTAATCTTTCTCGGTACTTTTGCATTACTCATCTTGTTTTGTGATCAAATATCGAGTACGCTCTTTAAGCCTTTAGTGGGTAGATGGAGACCCTCCCATAATCTTTTGTTAACCGACCAACTGCATTTCTATGAAATGAGACCGGGCGAGTTTTACAGAGGGGGAAGGTTTAGCTTTATCTCAGGACATGCAACCAATTCCTTTGGAATAGCAATGTTGAGCGGTTTGGTCCTTAAGCCTTATTTCAAGAACATAATGTTGTGGTTGTTGCTTTGGGCAACTTTCGTTTCTTTTTCCCGAATCTATCTTGGTGTACATTACCTTTCAGATATTGCGGCAGGCGCAGTGGTAGGTTGCGGAGTAGCTTATCTTTTATACCGTTTCTTTTTTCAGCGCTGTATCAAGCCATTGGAGAAGTAATAGCGTTCTGAAATAAATCTTATTTTAGTGCTATGAATTGGCTAGCAATATTTATAGGAGGAGGATTGGGGAGTGTCTCAAGATTTGGAATCAGTTATTTTTTCAAAACCGTACAATGGCAAAAGAATTTTCCATTGGCGACCATTCTTACCAATATTTTAGCGTGTCTCATTTTGGCTGTTACAGTGTATCTATTTAAAGATAAAATTAACGAACAGCCTTGGCTTTACTCTTTAATTGGAATAGGTTTTTGTGGAGGATTCTCCACGTTTTCTACGTTCAGTCTAGAGAGTGTTCAACTGTTTCAAGACAAGCTTTATTTCTATGCTTTTATGAACATAGCTGCTTCGGTAATCATATGTTTTGCCCTTATGCTATTTATCGCTAAGCAACAGGGATAAGCGCTTCAATTTTCTCCTTAATATCTTTTCTCATTTTAACCAAGGTAGAAACATCTTGCTTAGCCAGCTTAGATTTTATTTTGAAGTCTTTAAGACGCTGTATGGCTCTGTAGGCAATTAAGCCCGACATCATAGGAACTAAAAAGAAGTACGCCCAAGCAAGTGGAGTGTTCTTTATGATCAAGGCGTTCAAGAGCATTACTATACCAACGTTGTATAATCCCATTAATATGTGACCTACCATCATTTTTACAGAACTCCAAAACACTTTTCTTTTCATGGTTTTCTCCACGAATTTTTTAGTAATGATGTATGGAATAAATCCGTGGATAAGTCCAAGTATTGTTACCGGTAGACTCAAAATGAAGAACATCAAATCTTTGTAACGAGTTGTTTCTTCATTTACTAAATTGAACATGTATTTTTCGTCTAACTTGCTTCTTTTCAATAAAGCGAAGTACCTGTCTGTATCTTTCTTAAGTCCTATTAATTCTTCGTCTTTCTCTAGATCTTGTTTATTGAGCCAATTGGCCAATTGTTGCGAGTATTTCCAACGTTCGACCAAGGTGTATTTCTTGTCGAAATTGTCTGGGTTC
The DNA here is from genome assembly GCF_033720595.1 of Lishizhenia sp. Taxonomy (GTDB): domain Bacteria; phylum Bacteroidota; class Bacteroidia; order Flavobacteriales_D; family Crocinitomicaceae; genus Lishizhenia. Next base: position 3,101 of record NZ_JAWWCF010000036.1, read on the forward strand.
ATTCCCTTACGGGTTAAACGCATTACGTTTTCATGGAAAGGTGCCCAATCCTTTTTATCAACATGTGTTAACTGTGAACGTAAATCTTTTTCTATTTGTTGAGTAAGATGCGTGATTACGCGATTAGGATTTTCTTCATATTCCTTTTGGTAATCGTTTAAACAAATTGGATTTCCGTTAGAAATTAATGTTCCACTCCCAAATTTATTAGGTTCGGTATAATTAACGCCAACTGTTTGTATGTATATGTTTTTAGACCAATTGATTTTTTCTAATGCTCCAAAACCTATACGTGCAGCTCCTTTTTTCAAAGGTTTTAATCTACGAATAAACACATCGTCAGTAAACCCTTCTCCGAAGATGAGTAAACTTCTTCCGTGTTTTAAAATTCTATTACATTTTTCAAAAACTTCCTCGTTCTTCTTTTTGGTGTCTTCTCCGTCGTGAGCTCTGTAAATAGGCAGCATGTGTGCGGCCCAAAGAATAGGCTTCATAATGGGTTTAAACACATCAGCTCTTGTCATAAAAAACACAATGGGCTTTTGGTTAGAAGCAACCACCAAAGGGTCCATAAAAGATGCTGCGTGATTACTCACGAATATTGTTCTCGCAAATCTTTTTGTAGGTTCGTTTATTTTCCTAGTTCTTGGGTAGTATACCCATAAAGAAAATTTTAACGTAAACTTTAGTGCTAAATATGCTAGTCTCATTCTAAGAGTTTTGTACCAAAGCGCAAAAGTAAAATTTATTTCTAAAACTTACCCAAGCCCTTATGTATACTAGAAGTTTGGCGTGAAAGAATTGATTTTAAAGAAGTCATCCACGAAGTCAATAGCAGATTTTGCATCGTCTACAACAGTAAAGAGTTCTAAATCTTTCTCGTTAATGTTGTTTTCTTTTTCTAGCATTGTTTTTTTGATCCAATCTATTAAGCCAGACCAATAATCACTTCCTACTAACACAAAAGGACGTTTGTTAATCTTTTTGGTTTGCATCAATGTCAAAGCTTCAAATAGCTCATCCAAGGTTCCAAAACCACCTGGAAGAATAATAAATCCTTGTGAATATTTTACAAAGATTACTTTTCTCACGAAGAAGTAATCAAACTGAAGATTGTGTTGTGGATCTATAAAGGGGTTGCAATTTTGCTCAAAGGGAAGATCGATGTTTAATCCTACTGACTGTCCTCCTCCTTCTTGAGCACCTTTGTTTCCAGCTTCCATAATTCCGGGACCACCTCCAGTAATGATTCCGTATCCTTTTTGAGAAAGCTGTTGCGCAATTTCAGTACCTATTTTATAGTATTTGTCATGATCTTTTGTACGTGCAGATCCGAAGATAGAAATACACGGACCAATTTTGGCCATTTTTTCGTAGCCTTCAACAAACTCAGACATGATTTTAAAAATCGCCCAACTATCGTTTGTTTTTATTTCGTTCCAGTCCTTTTTTACTTTGTTCATACATTAGAGTTTTAGTTCTTTCTTCAGGTATTTTCCTGTATGAGATTTTGACCTTTTAAGATTGGCCAAACCTTCGGGACTTCCTTGGAATAAAACATTTCCACCACCTTTTCCACCTTCTGGACCTATGTCTATAATGTGGTCTGCCACTTTAACGATATCTAAGTTGTGTTCGATAACAAGCACAGTGTTTCCCTCTTCAACTAAACGTTGTAATACTTCGAGTAACATTCTAATATCTTCAAAATGCAATCCTGTTGACGGTTCATCCAGGATGTAAAAGGTTTTTCCAGTTGATCGTTTAGAGAGTTCTGTTGATAATTTAATACGCTGAGCTTCTCCTCCTGATACAGTGGTAGAGGGTTGTCCAAGTTTGATATACCCTAATCCTACTGATTCTAATGTACTCAGAATTCTGTGAATTTTTGGTATGTTTTCAAAAAACTTAGAAGCCGCTCCAATGTTCATGTCTAAAACATCTGAAATGGATTTTCCTTTGTACCTGATTTCCAGTGTTTCTCTATTATAACGTTTCCCATTGCACGTTTCGCATTCAACATGAACATCTGGTAAGAAATTCATCTCAATCACCTTTACTCCGGCACCTTTACAGGTCTCACATCTACCTCCTTTAACATTGAAACTAAACCTTCCAGGCTTATACCCTCTAATTTGGGCTTCAGGCATTGAGGCGTAAAGTGAACGTATTTCCGTAAATACATTGGTGTATGTTGCAGGGTTAGAACGAGGTGTTCTTCCTATCGGACTTTGATCTATTTCTATAACTTTATCAATGTGCTCCAAGCCTTCAACCTTTTTGTAAGGCATAGGCTTTTTAACACCGTTATAGATGTGTGCATTTAGTATAGGGTAGAGCGTCTGGTTGATTAAGGTAGATTTACCACTTCCAGATACTCCCGTAACACAGGTGAAAGTACCTAGTGGTACAGCAATATCTACATTTTTAAGGTTGTGACCACTGGCTCCAAGTAAGCTTAAGTAGTTGCCATTTCCTTTTCTTCTTTCTGTAGGGAGTTCAATTTCTTTATCACCCAATAAATACGAAGTAGTATGAGAATTTACCTCTTTGATGTTAGAGAATTTATCCGCATTAACAATGGCTCCACCATTTACACCTGCTCCAGGACCTATGTCTACTACAAAGTCAGCAGCTTCTATCATTTCTCTATCGTGTTCTACCACAATAACTGAATTTCCTGTATCTCTTAATTTCTTAAGTGAATCAATCAGACGTGTATTGTCTCTTTGATGAAGTCCAATGGAAGGTTCATCCAATACGTACAATACATTCATCAGTTCAGATCCAATTTGTGTGGCCAAACGAATACGCTGTGCTTCACCACCAGATAAAGACTTCGCAGAACGGTGTAGGGTTAGGTAATCTAACCCAACTTCTAAAATGAAATTGATTCTATCTCTAATTTCTTTGATGACTTCCTTACCAATTTTTAATTGATCTTCATTGAGCTTTTTTTCAATACCTTCGAAGAAATCGTGTAGTTCTTGTATGTCGAACATGGCTAGATCACCAATGTTCTTATCTAATATTTTAAAATAATGTGCTTCTTTTTTGATACGTGTTCCATGACAAGTGGGACAAGGGATTTTATTTAAAAAACTCTCTGCCCATCTTTTTACAGCGGCTCCTTTAGCCATTTCTGCATGACGGTTAACAATGTTGACCACTCCTTCGAAATCTGGAAGGTCTCTACCTCTAGCATCCTTTAAACCGCTAGCTCCGTACAAAATTTTATCTATGAGTTCTTCTGGGAAATCACTCAGAGGTTTTTTTAATGTAAATCCATTTTGCTCAACAAATTCTTCCAGCAAGCTAAACATCCAGTTGTTTTTGTATTCACCGAGAGGGGCAAGTGCACCTTTGGCAATACTCAAATCTCTATTCGGGATGATTTTATTTTCATCCACTTCTGAAATTTCACCTAAACCACTACATTTTGGGCAGGCTCCATAAGGAGAGTTGAAAGAAAATAAATTGGGTTCTGGTTCTGGATAACTTATGCCTGAAGTAGGACACATCAAAGCACGTGAAAAGTGACGAACATTTTTAGCGTCATCCTTTTTCATCACCATCATGGATTTATCACCATATTTCATGGCGGTTTGTATGCTTTTGGCTAAACGGGTTCTGTATTTTTCCTCCACAGATAAACGGTCAATCACAATTTCTATATCATGAATCTTATACCTGTCGAGTTTCATACCTTTTTCAATGTCACGCAACTCCCCGTCAACACGAACCTTGGTAAAACCAAGTTTTGCAATTTGTTCAAAAAGTTCGCGGTAATGTCCTTTTCTACCTTTGATTTTAGGAGCGAGAAGGGCAATTTTTTCACCTTTAAAGTCGCGGAGAATAAGATCTGTAATTTGATCGTCAGAGTATTTAACCATGGCCTCACCACTTACGTAAGAGTAGGCAGTTCCAACACGGGCAAAGAGAAGTCGTAAGAAATCATAAATTTCAGTGATTGTTCCTACGGTTGAACGCGGACTTTTTGAAACCGTTTTTTGCTCTATGGAAATCACAGGACTTAAGCCTTCAATTTTATCTACATTCGGTCTTTCTAACCCTGATAAAAATTGACGAGCATAAGAAGAGAATGTTTCCAAGTAACGGCGTTGACCTTCAGCAAAGATGGTGTCGAATGCCAAAGAAGATTTTCCACTCCCACTTAAACCTGTAAATACCACTAATTCGTTGCGGGGTATTTTTAGATCTACATTCTTTAAATTGTGTTCTTTAGCACCGTAAATTTCTATAAACTCTCTCTGATCTTTACTCTCCATTATCTTCTCGGTATGCGTTTAAATTAGCCCCTTTTGCAGGTAACAAAATTACATAGGATTTACCGGGTTCAATCCTTAATTGGTTCGAAATTAACCACGGATTGAGTTTTTTGAGAATTTTTTTATTGAAACCTTCGTTTTTAGCCCAAAGCGACAAATCTGAAAGGGAAGAATCTACAATTTTTTGAATGGTTTTATAAGGAGAGTAGTACGTATTTATTTTAAAGTTATAGTTGGAGGGATGTTCTATAATTTCTTTCAATGCCATGATTCTGAATACATAGCGCGATGTTTCTGTGTTCAAATTGAGGTCGAAAAAGTTATCGGCGTATTGTCCTTCGAGATTTTTTGATATTCCATTTACACCTCTATTATATGCCGCCGCTGCAAGTATCCAACTTCCCAATTTTTCTTTTGCATCTTTAAGATAGGCACAAGCTGCACGTGTACTTTTTACAACATGTTTTCTTTCGTCAATGTCTTTATTAATGATTAGGCCGTAATCTTTGGCTGTACCTTCCATAAATTGCCAAAATCCAAGTGCTCCAACATAGCTTCTTGCTTGTGTTAATCCACTTTCAGCAACTGCTAAGTATTTAAAGTCATCAGGGAGTCCTTCCTCTTTAAGAATTTTCTCAATAACTGGAAACCAGCGTTTACTTCTTTTCAAGATAAAGAAGGTACTAGAGTGATAATAAGCATTTGTGATTATTTCACGTTCATATCTTTCTCGTATATCTATATCCTTTAATAGAACTTTGGTGTCTAAAAATTCGATGTAATCGGGGATGATAAAATCACTAAAAGATGATTCTACGTTGTTGTGAACGATAGTTTCTTCTTTTTGTATAGTGGGTGAATTATTGCATGCCCATAATAAAGTGCCTAAAAGGATGAATATGATGAATTTTGCCATAGATGTAAAATAACAAAATTATCCAAGTCCTTCTATTTTTTGGGAGCTTTATAGCGCAGTGTATTGCCGTAAAGTCTGTAAAATACACCTATAAAATAGATCAATCCAATTCCCCAGCTTATGTAAATATCTACCTCGATTAATAGGATAAGTAATATACTTAAAATGGTGGAGCATAGCGTGAGCATGAGAAAGTTTAGCCAAACTTGAAAATCAGATTTTCCTTTGTAAACCATGTGGTGTGTAGTATGGTCTTTCCCTCCAACCATTGGGGATTTTCCGGCCATAATCCTGTTAATAGAAACAGTTAAAGTATCTACGATTGCAGGGGTAAAGGCTACAAGGGTAATCACAATGGCTTTCCACGCTTCTAAATCTAGAAAAGAAGTAGAATTCCACAATCCTTTAATGGAGAAGAAGCTAACGAATAAACCGATGAATTGCGAACCTGTATCTCCCATAAACATTTTGGAAGGGTGAATATTATACTTTAAGAATCCGATGAGACCTCCCACTTGAGTAACCAAAATAATGGTCCAGAAATTGGTGTTAATGTCAAGCGTGATAAAGCTAATTAACAAGCAGCTTATCAATATACCTATAACTACAGTTGCTGTAATGCCGTCCATATTGTCGAGCATATTGAGGCTGTTCATTATACCAACAACCCATATTATTGTGAAGGTAGCATTGAATAAATGTGAGGATGATATGTTTATGACTGTATCAAAGAGCACTAAAATTACTCCACACAGAATCTGCATAGAGAGTTTCAACCAAGGTCTGGTGTTGTAGGCATCGTCAGCCATCCCCATAAAAAAGGCTACTACAGCCCCGGCAAGTAATCCTAAAAATTCAAGATTTCTAAAGATATTTCCGTCAGCATAAAATATGGCAAAGGCAATAATTGAGAACATAAATACGACAAAGAAGCTAATACCTCCTAGAGAAGGTTTCGATTCGTTACTCCATCGAATAATGACATCATTTTTATTGCGGATTCCCAGTGTTTGAGCAAAGTGTAATATTAGTCCATTTGTCATAATAGACACTGCAATTCCCAAAAAGAAAAAAATGAGAATCTGTATGATTTTAACCGTAAGTATAGACATGTACTACCAGTTAAAACGGTGATGTAAAAGATGCAAAAGATCCAGCATCTTTATCTTTATCAGAAATTACCGGAGCAATATCACCCCATTCTATTCCTAAATCCTGATCAAACCAAGCAAGAGATCCTTCACTTTCAGGATGGTAGAAGTCTGTACATTTGTAACTGAAAAGCGTATTGTCTTCTAGCGTTAAAAATCCATGTGCAAAGCCTGGTGGAATGTAAAATTGAGTTTTGTTTTCTCCCGTTAGAACAATACTCTGGTGTTTTCCATAAGTGGGAGAATCTTTTCGTATATCAACGGCAACATCTAAAACGGCACCGGAAATAACACGCACTAATTTACCTTGTGCATGAGGTGGCTTTTGAAAGTGTAAACCACGTAATACTCCTTTAGCAGAAAGGGATTCGTTGTCTTGCACAAAGTTTACTTTATGTCCTGTTTCAGCTTCAAATTTTTCACTTTGAAAACTTTCCATGAAGTATCCTCTGTGATCACCAAAAACCTTAGGTTCTATAATCCAAAGTCCTTCTAAGTCGCCTTTTATAAATTTCATTTTTTAAATCGTCTATTTTTCTTTTTATCAACTGTGTAGCCATATCCGTAACCGTAGCCATATCCATACTTTGAGTTACGTTTTTCTACACCATTTAAGAGGAGGTTAATAGATTTGATTTTTTGAATTTCTTTCAATTCCAAAACGCGTTTAATAAACTGACGTTTGGAATAATTCGCCTTAAAGATATAAATAGGAATGTCAGCATCATGTAAAATCTGAACGCCGTCAGAAACGATACCGACAGGAGGGTTGTCTATGAGGACATAATCGTACTTTGTTTTAAGCTCTTCAATCAGCTCTGTGAGGTGTTTGCTTAAAATAAGTTCTGAAGGGTTGGGAGGAATACTACCAGCGGTTATAACATCAAGGTTGGGAATAACATCTTTGTTGATGCATTCTTCTAAGGTGCTGTTCTGACTTAAATAATCGGATATACCTTGTTTGTTCTCCAGATCTACCCCCAAATGAACTTTAGGCTTTCTAAGGTCTAAATCTAGAATAACGACGCGTTTTCCAGACATCGCTAGAATAGCACTTAAATTCAATGCAATAAAGGTTTTTCCTTCACCGGATATGGATGAGGAAATGGCAATAGTCTGTGCTTCTGGGTTTACAAACTTCAAATTACTTCGAATCGCTCTAAAAGCTTCCGACAAGAAAGATTTTGGATTATTGTGAACTACCAGTTGAGAATAAGAAGAGTTTGAATTTTCGAAAGGAATAGACCCTAAAATATTCATTTGATTTTGTGCGAGCTTCTCTAAATCTGCCAAGTTGTTAAGTTCATCGTAACTCACGTATTTGAAAAACAAGAAAAGAAGAGCGAGTAGAAAACCTAAAATAAAGTAGGTGTAATAGATTTGAAATCTATTGGGTTCAACGGGGGTTGTATTAAGCGGTGCTTTGGACAGTACTTTGTTATTTGAAGTATACCCTGCATTTGAAATTGCGTAGGCAACCTTTTTCTCGTTTAATGAAGTGTAGTATTTTTCATTGAGATCTTGCTTATTTTTTAATCTACTCAACTCCATTTTTTTATCGGGAATAGAGAAGAATTGTAGGCGGGCAGTTTTTACTTCATTTTTTAAGAATTCAATGCGTTCAGCCGTTTTCTTTTCAAGGGCATCGATTATTTTATTGGTGATTTCTATATCCGCTGCAATCTTTTTGTCGAGTTGCGTAACAGTTCTGCTTTCTTCAGTTACGGTGTACAACAAGTTTTCTCTTTTCTCAAGTTTAGCAAAAAGGTTTTCAATCTGTTCCTTTAATACGTTTTGATAACTTTTTTCTATAAGTACCGGAAGTAATTTGTAGACCTCTGTACTGCGCGGAGAATTGTTGATTTCTTTTTTTATTCGCTTTAAGTCGGTATGTTCTATTTTTAACTTTTCTAATTCATTCTCTAGGCTAGTTACCTTCGAAGATAGATTACTTTCAATATTGTCTAAATCAGATAGGTTTTCGCGACGTTGAAATTCGGTTAAGGCATTTCTCGAAAGTATGAGTTCCTTATTGAGTGAATCTAATTGATCATTGATGAACTTTAAGATTTTTTCGCTACTCTCTTGCTGGAGATGATCATCATAATCAAAGAAACTTTCGCCCACTGCGTTACAAATATCTTGCGATAGATGAGCGTTGTTACTGCGGTAAGAGATTAGTATACTTTTAGCTTGAATGTCTAAGGGGGAAATAGAGAGGTTTCCATGAAGTCGACCCATCAAGCTTTGTGTATTGTTGAACACAAAGTAGAGTTCATTATCGTTAATGTCTCGGTTTAAAACCTCTTCATTGTCTGACTGAATAAAGATGTGGAAGAGTTCATTTTTAAAGGCCTGATTAAGGTAAACCTCCTCAATTCTTTGTTTGCCTTTGTACTCGTATTTTATTTTAAATCTGTTGTCAGCATCTTTGAATATGTATATGGGTACGTTGTAAAGGCTTTCATCTACCAGGTTAATTAATTGTACCTGAAATTGTGATTGGGTATAACGTTCTTCGGTTAAAAATTCTCCCTTGGCGAAATGACTCACTTCTAAATCAAGTCGCTTTAAAGCTTCCTCAAATAAAAATTGGGAACGCAATAATTCAATTTCTTTAGAAATGTTCCCGTCGTTATTTACATTTTTAAGGTCTAATACATTCGCTCCCTGATCTTCATTGTCTATTTGAATAACCATTTGAGACTGGTACACCGGTTTGGTATACCTCAAGTAGAGAAAGGAAAGCGCTCCAAAAAAGGCAATAATCAGAAAAGCAAACAAGAAGTTTTTTTTCAAGACATTACGGATGATGTCAAGATCAAAATCTGTGTTTACAAAAAATCGATTTTTAGAAATGTTCATGGAGTGTTTACAATTTCGAAAAGATAGTAATTATGGCAAGAGATGAAGTAATTATTCCAATTAAAGGAGTAACTTCTCGTAAAACTCCACGTGTTATTTCTTTCGTAGGCGCTATGTAGATATAATCATTGGCCTGTATTACCATATCTGTATAAGCCAATCCATCTATGGTGCTTAAATCAATTTCATATACTTCTCTGTGGTCTTCAACTGCTCTAAGAATTTTGATTGATTTTGCTTTTCCCCTTTCGGCAATTCCTCCTGCCATAGCTAGGACTTCCATTAAAGTAGTGTTTTCATTGATGAGGTTCACAACTTTGGCTTCACCACCGTTACCTGGGAACACAATAACGCGTTTGTTGAGTACTTTAACCTGTACAAAAGGGTTCTGGTGCGTAAATGAAAAATAGTATTCCAACGTGTCTTCACAAGCTTCAATTGTTAAGCCTGCAAGGTGCACATCACCAATAACAGGAAGTTCTGCTTTTCCGTCTGGACGTATGGTGTAATCTAAAGATTTTGTACTTAGCTGGGTTTGACCTGTGTTTTCTACAATTTGTTCTCCATCCTGCGGATAAAGTTCGAAACTGAACCTGTCGTTAACACTCATTCTATAACTCTCCTCAGGAGTCATAGGGATACTATCTTTTACCACAATATCTGAATTGTCAATATTTTTGAACATCAAATTACTGTTGATGTTACACGAAGTAAAAGCTATGATAAGGAAGAGATAAAAAAGGTGTTTCATTTTTCTAAAAGTTGTTTATATAACTTTTCCATGTCTGCTACCAATCTCTTGTAGTGAAATTTTTCGCAAACATGCGGGTACCCGTTGGTTCCCATTTTAATTCGTAATTCATCGTCTTCTATGAGTAAACGCAATTTTTCAGTGTAGGTTTCAAGATTTCCTTTTTCAACTATAAATCCAGTCTCTCCATCTATTACAATATCTCGCACACCACCAACATCAGTACTAATTACCGGAAGGTTGGTTGCTTGCGCCTCTATTAAACTTACAGGTGTTCCTTCGTTTTTCGAGCTTAAGCAAATTAGGTCCATTCCTGCATTAAATTCAGCAATATTTTTTACCCAGGAAGTCATAATGATTTCAGTCCCATATTTACTATTTAGATATTGTACTCTTGCATCAATGTTATGGAACTCGCTTCCATCGCCTACAATAAAGACTTTAAACTTTTTGGCAGTGCTTTGTGTTAATTTTTCAATGGCGTCTAAGAAAAAATCATGGTCTTTTATTGGAGCAAGTCTACCTACAATTGCAATTGCAACTTCGTCATTAGAAACCCGGTATTGTTTACGAATTCTCTCCCTGTTAGAAGTTAAGTTTTCTTGAAATTTACCTAAATCAAACCCCAAAGGAATAACACTTGTTTTTGAAGCTTTGCAAATTTTATGTACTTGCGTTAGCTCTTGTTTTTGGAGGGGACTTATTGCGATAATCTGTGTAGATTTTTTTGCCAAATTGCGTTCAATATTCTTGAAAAGTAACGTTTTTAATCTTCCAAAATAAGAGTGAAAAACGTGACCATGAAACGTGTGAACGATTACCGGGACTTTGCAGGCATGTGCTGCCTTTCTGCCCAGAGCACCTGCTTTCGAGGCGTGGGTGTGTACAATGTCTGGTTTAAAATCTTCGATAATTTTCTTGATTTCTTGGTAAGCCGCCCTATCTGTCTTGTAGTTTGGGTTGCGCTGCAAAGAAGAAATAACTTGAGGTTGCACACCGTATTGTTCTAAAATGTGCAAGGAGTCTTTTTCTCCTTCATCAGGAACACCTCCAATTAATTTAGTTTCGAATTCATCAGAAAGAAACGCAGTTAAAAAAGTAGCATTAAAGGTTGGACCTCCAATGTTGAACCGGTTGATAATTCTGAGTATTTTTATCTTCTTTGTCAAGTAATCTCGATTTCCTGTAAATATAGGAGTCCTAAATTAAGTAAATCTAATATTTAGACAAACTTCACGGAAAATCGACGTGTAGAGTAAGAAGATAGATAATATGAAGAAGATAGTAGCATTAGTGATTGGATTAGGCTTTATGTCAGCCGGTTTGGGACAATTAAATGTTTTGCAGCAGCATTTAAAAAGTTTACTAGCTAAACCGGATATGGAAAATGCCACGCTTGGATTTGTAGTGAAAGATTTGAGTACGGATGAGGTGGTTATTGCACACAATGAAAAAGCAACCATGGCAACGGCGTCAACTGCAAAACTGTTTACAACGGCAACCAACCTATTGCGTTTTCCAAGTGATTATGCATTAACCACAAAAGTTTATTTCACAGGTTTTGTGCAAGACAGTATTTTGAAGGGAGATTTGGTGGTGAAAGGGTGTGGTGACCCTAGTCTAGGAAGTAAATACTTTTTTGAAGGGGAAGAAAAATATGCCTTTTTAAAGCAGTGGAGTGCTGCGGTACAGGCTAAAGGGATTAAGCGCATTACGGGAAGTGTTATTGCAGATGGAAGTGCTTATGCTCAAGAAGGGATACCTAAAGATTGGACGTGGAATGATATGGGGAATTATTATGGTGCAGGTCCGGCAGGGTGTACGGTGTTTGATAATTTGATGGAGCTGCACTTTAAATCGGGAGGTATAGGTAGTTTAACCAGTATTACTAAAGTAGAGCCGCAAATGCCAAATGTAGCTTTTGAGAATTTTGTGGTGGCAGCAAGGTCGAATACTGATAATGCTTATGTGTACGGAGCGCCGCGTCAAACGAATAGGTATGTTCGTGGTGAAATACCATACAACCGAAGTGATTTTGTAGTAAAAGCCTCTGTGCCGGATCCAGAATATTTATTGGCCTACAGTTTTAAAAATGAATTAGAAGAAGGAGGAGTTGTAGTAGAAGGTGCTGCAGAAGCTGTGCATAGCTCTCGTGCTGATTTAGAAGAAATCTACCCTGTTGATGACAGGATAGTGACTGCTTTTAAAGGAAAGTCCTTGTTGGAGATAGCAGTATTAACCAACCATAAAAGTATTAACCTGTACGCGGAACAATTGTTAACGTGGTTGGGGAAAGATGATCAAGGAAATACGAGTATTGAATCAGGTCTATCTACTTTGAATAATTTCTGGAAGGATAAGTTAAGTGGAGGATTCGAAATGACAGATGGGAGTGGGTTATCGAGAACCAACAGGATATCTGCTCAACATTTCGTAGAGATGCTTACGTATATGCATCAATCGAAGAAGATGGAAGATTTTGAGACTACTTTGCCGATAGCCGGTGTAAGTGGTACGTTAAAATATGTGTGTAACGGAGAGGCTGGTCAAGGTAGGATTAAGGCGAAAAGTGGTTCTTTGAGTGGTGTAAAATCTTATGCGGGTTACGTTTACGGTAAGTCTGGAAAGAAGTATGCTTTTGCCGTTGTGGCCCAGAATTTTAACACAAGTTCTAGAACGATGGTTGTAAGGTTTGAGCAGCTATTCAATGCTATAGCTAATATGTAAATCTACCCGCGATAGTACTGGTAGCTCCCCAAAATAGAGTTTTAGTAAGCCACGAGCTACCTTTACGACCAGCGGAAGTGATGGTAGCTTTTTTGCGATTTAAACTATTTTTTGGGGACTATAGGGGATAGCGCGAAAAGGGAGCCTACTTTTCTAAAATGAATTTGTAAATATTTGTCCAGAAATCTGAAATTTTAGTCCCCTCTGCGGCTAACATTTGAGGCACTATGGAAGCTTTACTAAAGCCTGGAGTGGTATTTACTTCGATAATGTATGGCGTACCATTTACCAACATGAAATCTACACGAGCTACAGATGATAGTTGCAAGAGTTGATAGGCTTTTACTGTCTCTTTTTGAATAGCGGCTGTAGATGCTTGATCCAAATTGGCAGGAGTGATTTCTTGCGATTTTCCTTCGTATTTTGCTGTAAAATCGAAAAAATCTGTGTCTGAAATGATCTCTGTTACTGGAAGTGGGTGAATACCGTTTTCATCTTCGTAAACTCCACAAGTAAATTCTCTTCCGTCTAAAAAGCTTTCTATTACTACGGTTTGACCCTCTTGAAAAGCAGCGTCAATAGCGGGGGTGAGATCTTTCTGGGTTTTCACTTTTGAAATACCATAGCTAGATCCGCTATCGCAAGGTTTAACAAATAAGGGAAGTCCTAACTCTTGTACAATATTCTCTACATTGTAGGATGTATTCTTTTGGAGCACGTGACTCTTGGCAACATTGCACCCTAATCCTTTTAAGAATTGATTACAAAACCACTTGTCAAACGAAAGTTCGCTGGCTAAAGCATTGGAATTTACATAAGGAATCCCCTTCATGTCTAATAGGGCTTGTATCTTTCCGTTTTCTCCAGGGTTTCCGTGTATGTATATATGTGCTGCGTCGAGTTGAATGTTCTCTCCTTCGTGCTTAAATTGAAAGTTCTCCAGGTCAAATGGAATGCGTATATCATCAAGGATGACAGTCCATGCCTCTTGTTTAACTTCAATTAAATAAAGTTGGTAGTTGTTGGCGCTATTGTTAAATATAGTGTGCGCACTGTTCTTCGAAATTTCAAATTCTGATGAGTAACCACCGTAGAGAAGTCCAACCTTTTTCATAATACATATTTGAAACAAAAATAAAGTTTAATCTAGGGGAGTGTAAAGTCAAATATGTAAAAGTTATGAGCAAATAATTGTTCTTAACAAAGAATAGACTTTTGGGGCTATCTTTTGGAAGAGTATATTTCTATATTTGTTGCAAACTAATCGGAAATGAGTTTAATAGGGAAGACCTTCAATCTTTTAACATCTAAAGCTTTCTGGATCAATATCCTTATCATTATTTTGGCATGGGTAGCCATTATTTGGGGAGCATTATCGTATTTTGAATCTACCACCAAACACGGGGAGAAAGTTGAAGTGCCTACACTTGTGAGTGATGGTCGCGAGTATGTTGTTAACATTAGAGATGTAGAAACCTTATTAAATGGAACTGGGTTAGAGTATGAAGTACTAGACTCAGTGTATAAACCCGGTTTAGTAGATGGTACGGTGATTTATCAAGATCCTTTACCAACAGTGAAATCAGGGCAATATGTGAAGTCGGGCCGTAAAATTAAGCTCCGTGTTTCTAAACGCACCCGAAATGTGAAAATGCCAAAACTTATTGATAAGTCGCAACGTTTTGCAGAGGCATTAATTACAACGGTTGGTTTGCGTTCTAAGACTACCTATGTAGCATCTGAAACGCCTGGATCTGTATTAGATGTGAAGTATAGAGGGAAGTCCATCAAAGATGGAGCGCAATTACCTATTAATTCTGTAGTAGAGTTAGTTGTGGGTAGAAATGCCAATGGCGAATTATTACCCGTTCCTAATTTATACGGTTTAACAATAAAAGAGGCGCAAACGCGTTTAAATGCGAGTGTTGGATTGAATTTATATGTGTCTTGTCCGGAATGTATTACCGCTGCGGATAGTGCAAAGGCCATTATCAATGCTCAAACACCAGTTGCGGGAGAAGGGTCTATGGTGCCGAGTGGGGCAACTGTAACGGCTTTTGCCACGTTGAATTTTATAGATAACCGTCAGGAAACAATCGTAGAATAGAAATTATGAGAAGAATAGCTTTTGCTATATCCATCCTTATATCAGGAATTACTGCTTTTGCACAAGAAAGTGTAGCTCCTTTGGTGAGTAATCCTTATCTCCAAAGAGAAGTTGTAGCAGTAGAACAAAAGAGTTTAGAAAATTCATTTGACAGTACATTCATTTATCAATCAGATACGGTAGAACTGCCATTCTTTGATGATTTTTCACGTAATAATTTTCAGGTTTATCCAACCAACTATTCGGGTGTTGGGGTAACCAGTGAATTGTATTACTCTATGTTGGCCGAAGGAAGTACAACTCCTTTACCTGCAGGAACAAAGTTAACTGCAAGCAAGACTTTTAAAGTGAATGTGAACGTAGATAACAATACGAGTGATACGGTATATTACGATAGTACCGTTTTTGAATTTAGTGAGCTAGAGGTATATCCTGTAAATTATATACAGAACTTTGCTTACCCTAATTATTACGTGTTTGATACAATTGTTAATGGAAACTTGACCTCAGATACTGTGTTTGTAGTAGATGCAGAGTTTCAACAATTTGAAGCGCGTATTTTCTTTTCGCAATTGAATGATTCAACGAAGTTATGGTTGGATGATTATGCTTACCACAACTACAGAATGGCAATTAATCCAATTAGTTTAGGGGTGGTAACCTTCGATGGATTAAACGAAAGAGGATATCCCTACAATTTTAATTCTAACAATAATGCATTGTGTGATTATTTGACCTCGAAGCCCATTAATATGGGGGCTTTTTCTGCGAGTGATTCTGTATACTTTAGTTTTTTATATCAAACAGAAGGTCTTGGAGACCCAACGGAATCAGATGATTCTTTGATTGTTGAATTTTACTCGCCTGTAGATCAAATATGGGAGAGGGTGTGGAGTACACAAGGTGGACAAGGTTCTAATTTCAATGCGGGCCATATTGGTATTACCGAAGCCAAGTATTTAGCAGATGGATTTCAATTCCGTTTTGTAAATTATGGATTGCCTTCAGGTGCTTTGGATCAGTTTCATGTGGATTATGTGACGCTTAGAGAATTGTCTACATATGATGATACCTTATTCGAAGATTTTGCATTTACATATCCTTTAAACACTTTGTTGAAAGATTACACACAAGTGCCATGGGATCACTACAGAAATAATCCGAATGGAAAGATGAGTGATGCTTTACAAATTGCCTTGCGCAACAATCAGTCTGTGGCAGCTAATAACTCAGCAGGTGGTAGTTTGAGTGTGTACTACAATGGTGGGTTTGAAGGTAGCTTTAATTTTACAGGAGCAGATTTATCGAATCCAGATTTGGATTATGCACCAAGAACACATTATTTCTCAGAAGTAGATTTAAGCGG
>NZ_JAWWCF010000037.1:0-18948 GCF_033720595.1 Lishizhenia sp.
GACCTTGGTTTGAAACCTTGTGTGGTGGTAAATAAAGTAGATAAAGAGAACTGTACTCCTGATGAAGTTCATGAGAAAGTTTTTGATTTGATGTTTGAATTAGACGCAAACGAAGATCAATTAGAGTTCCCTACAATTTACGGTTCAGCTAAGAATGGATGGATGTCAACTGATTGGGCTAACCAAACAGATTCTGTTACTCCATTATTAGATGAAATCTTAAACTATTTCCCTCCTTGTAAAATTGAAGAAGGAAATACACAGATGTTGATTACATCATTAGATTACTCTTCTTTCGTTGGGCGTATTGCTATCGGAAGATTAACAAGAGGAGTTCTAAAAGCGAATCAACCAATTATCTTGTCTAAAGCAGACGGATCTCAAGAAAAGCACAGAATTAAAGACGTATTCGTTTTCCACGGTACAGACCGTATCAAAGTTGACGAAGTACAGCCAGGAGATATTTGTGCAGTTACAGGAATTGAAGGTTTCGAAATCGGAGATTCTATCTGTGATGCTGAGACTCCAGAGCCTTTGGCAACTATCGCTATAGATGAGCCTACAATGAGTATGTTGTTCTCTATTAACGATTCACCATTCTTCGGACAAGAGGGTAAATTTGTTACTTCTCGTCACATCCAAGAGCGTTTAGACAAAGAGTTAGAGAAAAACTTAGCGTTGAGAGTTCAAAAAGGAGAGAAAGCAGACAAATGGATGGTATTCGGTAGAGGTGTAATGCACTTATCTGTATTGATCGAAACTATGCGTCGTGAAGGATACGAATTACAAGTTGGTCAGCCACAGGTAATCATCAAAGAAATTGATGGTGTTAAATGTGAGCCAGTTGAGGAATTAACAATTGACCTTCCAGAGCAATTCTCAGGAACTGCAGTAGAAGCTGTATCTAAGCGTAAAGGAGAAATGACAAATATGGAAGCGAAAGGTGACCGTATGATCATTAACTTTAACATTCCATCACGTGGTATCATCGGTTTACGTAACTACTTGTTAACGCAAACTGCTGGTGAAGCAATTATGACACACAGATTTATTGAATTCCAACCGTACAAAGGAGAAATTCCTGGACGTTTGAATGGATCTTTAATCTCTATGGAAAAAGGTACATCAATTCCATACTCATTAAGTAACTTACAGGATAGAGGTAAATTCTTTATCGATCCTAACGAACCTATTTATGAAGGTCAGGTTATTGGTGAGCACTCTAGACATAATGATCTTGTAGTGAACGTAACAAAGACTAAGAAAATGTCTAACATGCGTTCTTCAGGAGCTGATGATAAAGTGAAAATTGCTCCAGCGCAAAAGTTCTCTTTAGAAGAGTGTTTAGAATACATCCAAGCAGATGAGTACGTAGAATGTACACCAGAATCTTTACGTATGCGTAAAATTCTTTTAACGGAAGGAGAAAGAAAAAGAGCTGGTAAATAAGCCTTTTTTTTAAACCATATTAAAATCCCCATCGATTAATTTCGTTGGGGATTTTTTTGGTATATACATCAGTATCAAATAACTAAAATGTTAGTTGGAAATTGTGTTTATGACGTTTAAAAGTTAAAACCCACCTTTCAGAAAGAAGTCGGTAAGTTAAGTAGTGTTAATTTTTTCGCTCGTGTGATAATGTATATTTTTAAAGTCTAAGTCACTATTTAATGTACCAAGACCTAACAAAGTTTAACCACATCTATACGTATTTGCTTGCCTTGAGTAAAAAGGGGAGTAACCTCGATTATATTGAGTGTTTCCGCGAAAATTTTGTTTTTTTAGATAGAAAGGTAGAGGGAGAAGAACATGATAGCTCCATAACACGAAAGCGTTTAATATTACTCTCTAACTACGCAGATAAATTATATCAAATAGAAGATTACAAAGAGGCGGAACATGCCACGAGGAAGGCACTAGATCAATTCAATTTTCTCACTGAGAACGAGAGAACCAGTACAAACCTTTATCAATTAATGCTCTTCAATTTGGCAAAGATTGCCTATAAATTGAACGATATAGATACATCCTTTTCAAGGTTCAAACGCTTGTATGAACTTTACCCAGAAAAAGGAGAGTATTTAAAGTGGTTGTTGATGTTGAATCATCACAAAAAAAGGAAGTACAGATTTGTTTTGGTGGTTATGGCTGGGGTGTTTTTAGCTGCAACTGTTTTACTCATTGATAAAGCTTACCCCGTACTTTTTTATTGTACATCCATCCTCTCTTTCTTATGTATGGTTGTGATTGTCTTTTTGGAATATAAGTTCTTTCAAACAAAAAATATTCTCGAAAAAAAAGCCTCATCGTAAAATGAGGCCTTCTTACTTAGGGTAATTTCATGGGTACTTTTTCAACCCTATCATTTAAAACTATACTTCCCGTAACCGCAACATTTAAAGAGTTCGTTCCTGGTAATTGAATAAGTGCATGACACTCGTCTAAAACCTTTGGCGGCAGTCCATTGTCTTCTGCGCCTAAGAGATATACGCACCTTTTGGGATGTTCAAAATCTTTAAGAGGAGTTGCTCTTTCGTCTAGTTCTATACCAATTAATCTACAATCGTAGGGCAAGTGCTTTTTAAAATCCTCGAAAGTTTCATAATGAAACAAAGGTATTTTGGTCCATGACTTCAATACATCAGAGGTTTGTTTTTTATAACTTTTTCCAATGGTAAAAATATAAGATGCTCCAAGTATGTAAGCTGATCTCCAAAGTGTTCCGATATTGTGATCTCTTTTATGGCGCATAATACCAATCCCACAATAGCCTGTCATTTCATCTTTAACCTTCACTGTATTTTATTTAGAGTTAATTTTTGCCTTATGGTGACAGGTAAATGAATTTCCACAGCCCCATAGAGTAACAAACGCAAATTTAATTATCTTCGACACAGTTCACCAGAATACAAGAAAAAATGCAGTTTTTAGATCAAAATTTAGACGATTACATAGTTGCTCACTCAGAAAAAGAGCCAGATGTACTTTACCAACTTAACCGACAAACACACATAAAAGTGTTACAACCTAGAATGTTAAGTGGGCATTTTCAAGGAAGAGTATTAAGTATGTTGTCGCATATGATTCAACCTAAAAATGTTTTAGAAATTGGTACCTATACGGGTTATTCTGCCTTGTGCTTTGCCGAAGGGTTGGCAGAAGGAGGTTGTATCACCACTTTAGATATAAACTATGAACTTGAGGATATGGTTCAAGAGTTTGTTGAAAAAGCAGGTATGAAAAATAAAATTAAAGCAATCATTGGTGATGCCATGGAAATTATTCCTTCACTAGAGGAGGAATATGATCTTGTTTTCATTGATGCTGATAAAGGTAATTATGTCAACTACTACAATTTGGTATTTGATAAGGTGAAAAAAGGAGGATATATCATCGCAGATAATGTGTTATGGAGCGGTAAAGTTTTGGAAGAATACGAAAAGTTAGATTTGGACACTCGCGTGATTATGGATTATAACCGTATGGTGCAAGAAGACGATCGTGTTCAAAATGTATTATTTCCTATACGTGATGGTTTAAATATCGCAAGAAAATTATAGTATGATTGACTTTAGATCGGATACAGTAACTAAGCCAACAGCGGCAATGAAAGAGTTCATGTTCAACGCAGAAGTTGGAGATGATGTATTTGGAGATGATCCCACCATAAACGAATTAGAAAGGTTTGCAGCAGAAATGTTCGGCAAGGAGGCTGCTCTTTATTGTTCTTCTGGTACGCAAACCAATCAGATAGCAATTAATGTACATTGCAGACCTGGTGATGAAGTAATTTGTGCAGCTGATGCCCATATCTATAAATATGAAGGTGGAGGAATTGCCAAAAACTCTGGTACATCTGTTCGTTTATTACAAGGAAATAGGGGCCGAATAACAGCGGAAGAAATTGCTCAAAACATTAACAACCCAGAAGATGTTCATTTACCTTTAACCACGTTGGTGGCCCTTGAAGATACGATGAATAGAGGTGGGGGAGCAATTTATGATTTTGAAGAAATCAAGAGAATAAAAGAACTTTGTAATGAAAAAGGTTTGCCCCTACATTTAGATGGTGCCCGACTGTTTAACTCTCTGGTTGAAACGGGAATTGATTACAAAGTCTACGGTGAGCAGTTTGATACCATTTCAATATGTTTATCTAAAGGATTGGGAGCACCAGTAGGTTCCTTGTTATTGGGCCCAAAAGATTTTATAACCAAAGCTAGAAGGGTGCGTAAAGTCTTTGGTGGGGGAATGCGTCAAGCAGGGATTATAGCTGCTGGAGGTTTGTACGCATTGCAACATCACATTGAAAGATTAAAAGAAGATAATGCCGCGGCAAGAAAAATAGGTGAAGCTTTAACTAACCTTTCTCGTGTTAAGCGCGTTTTGGATGTACATACCAATATAGTTGTTGCAGAATTACACAAGAAAAGTGATGTGGCAGCGTTGGTAGAGGAGTTCAAAGCGAAAGGGATACTGATTATGCCTTTTGGAGATGATAAAATTAGAATTGTTACACATTTAGATAATTCTACAAAGGATATTGATGAAACGATACAATGTATTGCTGGTTTGTAGTTTAGCATTATTTACGATTGCTGGATGCTCTAAGAAAGCAGAAGTAGAAGCGGTAGATTACAAGGATATTATGCCTACTTCTGACAGAGAATATCAAGAAGGTCTGGAAAGGGATACCCTTCCAAAACAAGAGGTTTACTACTTGGATAATGCGGTGAGCGAAGATAGTTTGTTGATGCAAACTTTCCCAGAATTACAATTGAAGAATTTGAGTAGCGAATATGCTTATTTTCCTGATCGGTTGAATTATTCGGAGAGATGGGCAAGGATTGCTAACTTGGATTCATCAAAGTTTACCTTGGTGAAATGGACATTTTCTGATAGTGTTTTAACCGAAAATGCCTTCTTTAATTGGTTGGATTGTTTTGGTGAAACCTGCACAAGTTTGAGAGTAGGACAAGACACAACATTCTCAACATTGAATACTTATGTGTTAGTAACGCACAATGAATTAGTTTATGCCAGTAGTCCGGAAATAGATGATTTAGCTCTTTTTGTTGATGTAATTAAAAAGGAAACTTCCGGAAAGGCAAAATATATATTAGAGCAAAAGGCAGGTAAAAAAACGAATTGGTTAGTTTTGCCCGAAGATGTCAAAGAATCCAAAATACAAAGCGATATATAAACTAGCAATTCCTGCCTTATTTGGAGGTATTGTTGAACCCTTTCTTAGTTTAACTGATTTGGCGATTATTGGTAATATGCCGGATCAAGAAAATTATGGAGCCCTTGAGGCTATTGCTGCAGTTGGAGTAGCGGGAAGTTTGGTTTCTGCTTTACTCTGGATATTTGCTCAAACGAAAAGTGCAATTTCAGCAATTGTGTCTCGACAATTTGGAGCTGAAAGACTTAAAACGGTTGCTACGTTAATTCCTCAAATGATGGTGCTCAACTTTTTGTTGGGCCTTTTTGCTTTAATGAGTACATATTTTGTTTCAGATTGGATTTTTCTGCAAGTCTATAATACAGAACCTATAGTTGGACAAGTTGCTACTTCTTATTACAGTATAAGAGCCTTTGGTTTCCCAATAACCCTGATTACTTTTTCATTGTTTGGTGTGTTTAGAGGACTCCAAAACACCTATTGGGCCATGACAACCTCTATAGTGGGAGGGATACTTAATGTTGGCCTGGATTTTCTATTTGTATTTGGACTAGAAATGGGAATCGAAGGAGCTGCCATAGCTTCGATAATTGCTCAGGGAGTGATGCTAGTAATGAGTTTGATTTACTTATTTAGGTCGCGTTTACAATTATTTTTCTCTTGGAATATCAACCCTTACTTTAAGGAGTTAGTAATGATAGCCCTTAACCTTATTGTAAGAACTTTAGTATTGAACATAACACTAATGCTTACCTATAGATATGCGAATGCTTATGGTAAAGCACAAGCAGGTACACATGCATTACTGTTAAACCTATGGTTGTTTTCAGCCTTCTTTTTAGACGCTTTTGCGACGGCTGCCAATGCATTAAGTGGGAAGTATTTAGGAGCGAAGGATAGTGAAGCCTTAAAGGAAACCCGTAATAAAAACTTAAAATTAGGAATTGGAGTATCCTTTCTATTGGCGGGTGCCTTGCTATTCTTTGATGAACAAATTATTGGGTTGTTCATTGAGGATGATGCAGTAAAAGATTATTACCCGAGTATTTTACCGCTTTTTGCTTTGTGCTTACCGGTAAATGCTCTGGCTTTTGTAATGGATGGAGTGTTCAAAGGTTTAGGAGAGGCAAAATACCTAAGAAATCTATTAATCATTTCTTCTTTTGTGGGTTTCTTACCTGCGCTTTTACTATTAAACTATTATTCACCCACTTTAGAGAGTGTTTGGTGGGCAATTGTAGCATGGATGCTTTTCAGAGGATTCTTACCCTATTTTCATTTTCAAAAATACCTCAAATCATTTCCAAGGGAAGTTTAACAATTGCTTCTTTTATGGGGATTAAATTTCATCTTTTTGGGTGAATATTTTTTTTGTTTTACTTCTTGAAAATTCCTAACTTACATACATGCGTTGTAAATATAGAACAGTATTGGCTATCGATGGCGGTGGTATAAGGGGAATTATACCCCTAACTTTATTGAAACACATAGAGAAGACCTGTTATGACATAGATCCTGATGTTGATATGATCAATTGGATAGATGTGTTCTCAGGTACCTCTACAGGTGCAATTATTTCAGGTGCTTTAATGTTACGTGATGAAAAAGAACGAAGCATATTTACCCCCGATAGAATATTAGACCTTTATTTAAAACGTGGTCACCAAATTTTCAGCAAGGATATAGCATTGAATAGTGCTATGCCAGAATATCCCTTGAAATTAATTCTTGAAAACAACTTTGGAGAAGTTAATGTAAGCGGTATTTCTAAACACTTTTTGTTTGTAAGTTATGACATGAATGCCGATGCTCCATTTATCTTCACGGATAGAATGGATATGTATAGAAGTCTATCCTTATCCAAAGTAATGATGGCGTGTTCCGCAGTGCCAGGATATTTCCCTCCTGTAAAATTAGGAGATAAGCAATTGGCAGATGGAATGTTAACGGCTAAAAACCCAAGTAAATTGGCCTATGAATATGCGAGGATGTACTATCCTAATGATCCTATCGTAGTAATAAGTCTGGGAACAGGTGAATTGCCCAAAGAGGAACATGACATGATAGAATTGGAAATGAATCGTGTTCATCAAGAAATGGAAACCTATGCGCGCAAGGATAGAAATCTGATTTACTTTAGATTACAACCAAATATTATAGAAGCCAATCATTCCATGGATGATACAGGGCATGAAAACATGGTGAACTTAATCAGTGACGCAAATACATACATAGAAGAAAATAATCATGTGTTTGACCGGTTATTTAAATTAATGACCATTCGAGCAGATGCTTACCAATAAGAGAATTTTGTTTGTTTATGAGAGAGAGATAGAGGAGAAGTACATATATTTTTACAAGAAAGAGATAGTTTAATTGACTATCTTTTTTTTGGTCATAAAAAAAGGCTACCTAAGGGTAGCCTAACATAAAGGGGAGTAGAATAAACTTAGCGTTTTTGTACAAGAACTACATCTCCTCTATAAGTCTTTGGTGCATTTTCTATACTTTGTTCTAGACTCACTTGCCAAATAAATGTTTGATTGTACTTCGCAAGTTGTCCTGTTCTAATATCAATACCATCCCAAGGTTGTGTAACATCATTGGTTTCATACATTACACCACCGTTACTAGGGTCTATCACTCTAAATGTGAAAGGAACATTCATTCGTTTTAAACTTTCTGGTAAAAAGCTTCTGTTTTCTGGAATAATACTTTCAGGGTTCAAAGCGTTGTTTGCCATTAAGTTAAAGTCTTTATCAACCGTAATCGTTTTTTGTTCAGAGTAAGTACAACCATTTAAATCGGTTACCTCATAATTTAACGTATGTGTTCCTTGGGTATAACAGTATATTTCATCGTTGTTGTTCAATTTAACCGGAGTTCCATCTAAGAACCATTGCCCTTCATAAACCTCATTAGTGTTTGAAATTTGAATCACCGGTAAACCATTTTCTTCATTAAACAAATTCGCTTCTGCTCTGAAGAAAATATTTGGTTTTGCATGAAGTGTTATCATCTCCGTTCCGATAACTTCATTTTGAGCATTTAAATATTCCACTTGTGTTGCGGCAGTAATCTTAGATACTTTTGCCTGTTCATTGTGCAAGAGCTCAAAGGTTCTTCCATTTACTCTGGCTTTAACTTTGTGATTTAGACTGTTGTTGCGAATTATTAATTCTCCGTTATAACATAGCGTAGTTTGTGGAACAACTCCTTGTGTGTATATGGTTTCAAATTCATTTACCTCAGTTTTAGTATCAGCCACATCTTCTTTAACCTCTTCTTTTTTATCTTGAGAATTTATTGATTCCGATACCGAGGAAGTCTGGGGTTGATTCTTTTGATTCTCTTGAGCATTTTGAGAGGTGTTTTGAACAATGTTCTTTTCTGGCGCATATTCTATACGTACCTCATTCGCTTTTTCATCCTCAGTAGAAACAATAGTTTCATTCTTCTCTTCAGAAGTGATGTCTTCTGTAGTTTTTACTTCTTCAAGCTGATCAACTACGGGTGATGTGTGTCTACTTTGTTTTTCCGTAGACGGAGAATTCTCCCAGGTCATCACCAACATCGTACTTAGTATCGCAATTACAGCCGCACCACCTAACCAGTACCAACGAGAAGTAGTTGGACTTGCTTTGGCGTCTAGCTTTGCCTCCATCTGAGACCAAGCTGAAGCTTCGTAAGGCATCTCGAAATTATCGAGCTTATCCTTAAGTATGTTTTCTAAATTGTCTTTCATTCGTGTAGTTTGACAAATTTGTGTTCTAATATCTTTTTCAAGTTCTGTTTTGCTTTAGAGTAATTGGACTTGGAAGTACCTTCACTAATATCCAATAATTCGGCAATCTCTTTATGTGTATAGTTCTCAACAGCATATAAGTTAAAAACAGTTCTGTAAGCCGGAGATAATTCTTGAATTGCTTCTAAGGCTAATTCTGCTTTAATACTGGTGAGATCTTGCTCATCTATTTCAAACTCTTCTGTTTCATCACTCACAAAGAGATACGTTTCATCCGTTCTAAAGGGCTGTCTTTTAAGTCGACGTGTGGCGTCTATTGAAGCATTTACCATAATTCTTCTGACCCATCCCTCAAAAGATCCTTTGAAATCAAAATCCTTGAGTTTGTCAAAAATCTTTATAAATGCCTCTTGCAGTACTTCTTGTGCACTGTCTTTATCTTTCGTATAGCGCATACACACGGCCAACATCTTACCATAAAACATCTTGAATAGTTGTTCTTGGTCGTAGCGATTTCCCGCTACACAACCATCAATTATTTTTTTTAATTGTTCTTTTTCCACCGTTTATACACTTGCTTAACGACCTACCTTTTGTTAGGTTGCCATTTTTTTTGGGTTAAATATAAATTTTAGTTTAACATCAAAATGTTGATAACCATGATCTTTCTTTAGGAAGGTAATCCACCATCCTTTTTTTACGTCCTACCCAGAAGATACGGCAATTTTATAGATATGGGAAGGGCTTTTAGAGCTAAAAGTGTGAAGAAAAACACAGAATGAGGAATTTCTCGAAGATAAATACTTTAATGCGAAAGATTTCCTCAAAAAATGATTAATTTCGCTTTGAATTTTTTAATACAATAAACTAATTATAATGAAAGTAACAGTAGTAGGTGCTGGTAACGTTGGTGCAACATGTGCTGATGTATTAGCGCACAAAGAAATCGCGAATGAAATCGTATTGTTAGATATTAAAGAAGGTTTTGCTGAAGGTAAAGCTTTGGATATCTGGGAAACATCTCCAATCAACTTATACGATTCAAGAACTACTGGTTCTACTAATGATTACTCTAAAACTGCAGATTCTGACGTTGTTGTAATTACTTCAGGTTTACCAAGAAAACCGGGTATGTCTAGAGATGACTTAATCGCTACAAACGCAGGTATCGTTAAGTCGGTAACTGAAAACGTAATCAAGTACTCTCCAGAAGCTAAAATCATTATCGTTTCTAACCCGTTAGACGTAATGACTTACTGTGCATACTTAACTGCAAAAGTAGATCCTTCAAGAGTATTCGGTATGGCTGGTGTTTTAGATACTGCACGTTACCGTTCTTTCTTGGCAATGGAGTTGAACGTTTCTCCTAAAGATATCCAAGCGGTATTGATGGGTGGTCACGGTGATACTATGGTTCCATTACCACGATACACTACAGTTGGAGGTATTCCTGTAACTGAATTAATCGAAGAAGATAAATTAAACGAAATCATCGAAAGAACTAAGTTTGGTGGTGGTGAAATCGTTAAATTATTAGGTACTTCTGCATGGTACGCACCAGGAGCTGCTGCAGCTCAAATGGTTGAAGCTATCGTAAGAGACCAAAAACGTATTTTCCCAGTTTGTGCATGGTTACAAGGTGAGTACGGAATGGATAACATCTACTTAGGTGTACCAGTAGTATTAGGTAAAAACGGTATCGAGAAAATTATTGAATTAGACTTGAACGCTGACGAAAGAGCATTGTTAGAAGAATCTGCAACTGCTGTTAAAGGAGTGATGAAAGTATTGGATGATATGAACGTTGTATCATAAGCAATAGTTAATCGACAATGATGTTGAAAGGGAAGTGCTAAGCGCTTCCCTTTTTTTGTGACTTGTATTTTGGTTTACGCTTTCAGAAGCATATCCTAAAAATAATACCCTATAAATCGCAGAAAAGCTTACCTTTAATTAAGTATGAATTCTTCTGAAGTTATAATTAAAAATATGGTTTGTCCCCGTTGCATTGCTGCAGTGGAGACTTTGTGTAAAGATTTAAATATTGCCTACCAATCCGTCGAATTGGGGAAGCTTGAATTAAAGGAATCACTATCCAATGAAATTCTACAAGAATTAGATGAGGGGTTGAAAAAACTTGGTTTTGAAAGGAGTTCAGGAGGGCAACATGATCTTATTACGCACATAAAATCATTGGTGATTCATCAGATACATCATAACAAAGAACCGCTTACCATCAATTTTTCGAATTTTTTAAGCGAGCAAACCCATCACGAATATACGTATCTAAGCAGGTTGTTTTCCAGTAATGAAGGAGAAACCTTGGAGCAATTTATCCTCAAACAAAAAATCGAAAAGGTAAAGGAACTCTTGAGTTACGATGAAATGAGTTTGACAGAAATTGCTTATCAACTTAATTACAGTTCAGCAGCTTATCTATCTAGTCAGTTCAAGAAAATTACTGGACAAACACCGAGTGCATTCAAAAATAGTGAGGGAAGCAAGCGTTTAAGCCTTGATAAAATCTAAAAGGGCAAAATCTTATAAAATCTCCACAAAATTATATAATAGATTTTCTAGTTGAATGACCGAACTTTGTTTTAAGCTTAAAATCAAAGAAAATGTCTAAAACAATAAAAAATACTTTTCCGGTAGAGGGAATGAGTTGTGCAAGTTGTGCCAATCATGTCGAAAAAGCCTTAAATAAACAAGAGGGCGTTATTCATGCAGCTGTAAATTTTGCCGATAATACGGTAACCATAGAGCTTAATGAGGATGTAAATAAAGAAGTTTTACGCGATGCTGTTAGTGATGCAGGTTATACTCTTTTAATAGAAGATGAAGACGAAGAGGAGCGGAAAGGCGAGGCGTACCAGAGGAAATTAAAAAATACCATTTGGGCAGGAGTATTTACACTTCCGGTTTTTGTGCTTTCCATGTTTTTTATGCATTGGAAACCTGGGGAGTATATATCCTTTGCTCTGAGTATACCTGTGCTGTTTGTCTTCGGAAAGCACTTCTTTGTGAATGCTTTTAAACAAGCAAAGCACGGACAGGTCAACATGGATTCATTGGTGGCAATGAGTACGGGAATTGCATTTGTAATCAGTGTTTTCAATACTTTATACCCACAGTTTTGGATAGAGAGAGGCTTGGAAGCTCATGTTTATTTTGAAGCTGCAACGGTAATCATCACGTTTATTTCTATTGGTGATTTATTAGAAGAAAGGGCTAAATCCAAAACGAGTGCTTCGCTAAAAAAGTTAATGGGACTTCAGCCAAAAGAAGTGCAAGTGGAACGTTGGGGAGAAAAACAAACTATCAGTATTGAAAAAGTAGCAGTGCATGATGTGGTGCTTGTAAAACCTGGCGATAAAATCCCGGTAGACGGTAAAATTGTAAGTGGTGATTCGTACGTGGATGAAAGTATGATAACAGGGGAGCCTATTGCAGAATATAAGCAATCAGGTGATGAAGTTTTTACAGGCTCGATAAATCAAAATGGTAGTTTTAAAATTAAAGCGAGTAAAGTTGGGAAAGACACCTTCTTGGCCCAGGTCATAGAACGAGTGAAGCAGGCACAAGGAAGTAAAGCTCCCGTGCAAAAATTAGCCGATAAAATTGCGAGTGTTTTTGTTCCTACTGTATTTGGAATTGCTTTATTGACTTTTGGAGCTTGGATGATTTGGGGAGGAGAAGATAAAATATTTCATGCTACCATGAATGCAATAGCTGTAATGGTAATTGCCTGTCCTTGTGCCTTGGGGCTAGCAACTCCAACAGCGATCATGGTTGGAATGGGAAAAGGAGCCGAAAACAATATCTTGATAAAGAATGCTGAAAGTATTGAGTTAGCTCATAAAGTAGATGCCATTATTATAGATAAAACAGGAACTGTAACTGAGGGGAAACCTGTGGTAACGGACTTACTTTGGACGAATGATGTGGAAACAGATCATTTAAAAGCTGTTTTGTTAGCTATAGAGGAAAAGTCTGAACATCCTCTGGCCCATGCAATTGTAAATTTCCTGAAACAACATGAAGTTAAAAATACAGCAGATTTAAAAGCATTTGACACGCTTAAGGGGAAAGGTGTAAAGGCTATAGATGAAGGTGATTTGACCTATTTCGTAGGAAGTATCGCGCTAATGAAAGAACTTTCTATTCCAATTCAAGATGAACAATTGGCAGAAGCTGAGCTGTGGCAGGAGAAAGCTAAAACATTGGTTGCTTTTGCTAATAAAAACGGAGTTTTAGCCTTGATAGGAATTAGGGATGAAATTAAACCAGGAACTAAGGAGGTATTGGAAGACTTAAAATCTTCAGGGATAGAAATACACATGATGAGTGGTGATAGTCAACAAACTACCGCAAAAGTCGCAAAAGAGCTAGGGTTAGACAGTTATAAGGGAGGTGTTCTTCCACAAGATAAAGCTGAATTGGCGCAACAACTGCAATCGAAAGGTAGGACTGTGGCCATGATAGGAGATGGGATTAACGATACCGAAGCCCTTGCACAAGCCGATGTGAGTATTGCCATGGGGAAAGGTTCTGATGTGGCCATAGACGTTGCCCAAATAACCTTGATAGGTTCAGATTTGAAATTGTTGACCAAAGCTTTTGCAATTTCTCATTTGACGGTGAAAGGGATTCGGCAGAACCTTTTTTGGGCCTTTATCTACAATTTGATAGGTATTCCTGTGGCCGCAGGAATTTTATATCCTATCAATGGGTTTTTGTTAGATCCTATGCTTGCTGGAGCTGCAATGGCTTTTAGTTCGATATCCGTTGTTTTAAATAGTTTGCGTATAAAGGGACAAAAGATTTAGTTAATTTAGAAGGATAATGTGAACTAAAGCATGAGCAAAGTCTATTGTATTAGTGGTTTAGGAGTAGATGAGAGGGCGTTTTCTCAACTCCATTTTAAAGATGTTGAAATGGTCCATATTCCTTGGTTAGATTTTAAACCAAATGAAGGTTTAAAGGATTATGCGTATCGCTTATATCAACAAATGGAAGTAGAAGATAATTATCACCTCATGGGCTTGTCTTTAGGAGGGATGATAGCGCAAGAAATTGCAAAAATTCACCCTCCAAAGCATTTGTTTTTACTTTCAACTGCTACAAAGCCCGAGGATATTAGTCGCATACGTTTGTTGGGTAAAATTCGAATTCAATATCTACTACCGGATTATCTTTTGACCCACACAAATGCTTTTCTTAATTGGTATTTTGGTGTGAAATCTAAAACAACTAAGGTGATTTTAAAAGAAATGATGGCAGATGCAGATCCTACTTTTATTCGAAGAGCAATTACGGCCATAGTTGAATGGCAAGGTGGGAACTTATCGAAGGGGGATCCCTGTAAAACCCACGTTATTCATGGTGCTGCAGATCGGCTTATTCCCATGCGTAAAGATACTGATGTAGTATTTCCGAACGGAGGTCATTTAGTAATCCTGGAAAAGGGTGAAGCTATTTCTCAATATATTGAACAGCAGATTAAACCTTAGCAATGACTCATCTTTTCTTCTTTCCCTAAAAACTTTGGTCGTTTGAAAATGAGGTAGCAGTCAATAAAAGCTTTGGTTCTGGCCAAGTATTCACGCACATTGATGAAGCTAAATTTAGATTTATTGGCCTTTAAATCTTTACAGTTGTAGGCTATGGCATCTATTCCCATGGCGTTGGCTAAAAATAAGGCGCGTTCGTTGTGAAAGTTTTGAGATATAATTAAAAACTTATCTAACTTGAATATTTCCTTAGCTCTGTACATACTGTCAAAGGTTCTAAATCCCGCATAGTCTAGAGTAATAGCACAGGCAGGGACTCCACGTGCAATTAGATCATCACGCATATCTTCAGGTTCACTGTATTCGGTCCTTCCATTGTCTCCCGAAATTAATATGCGTTTAATTTTTCCTTTTTGGTATAACTCTGCTGCAGCATTTACCCTGTACAGGTAGTAGGGGTTTAAACCAGTTTTTCCACGTTTTCCACATCCTAGTAAAACAGCAGTAGTGTACTCTGTACCGCTTAAACTTTTGCTGAAATAGAAGTTTTTGTTTTGCGCGTTAATTTCTACCAAAATGTTGGCTGAAATGAAAATACAAATGAATAAAGCTGTTAGGTCAAGAAGTACTGTGCGCATGCTAGTAGGCGTTTTCAATTTCTTCTAAAACGTCTGCGACCTCTTTTGTATTGTTGTATTTACTTAAAAGTGTATACAAAACTTTATCTACCATGGCATCCGGACAAGAAGCACCACTGGTTAAAATAATTGTGGGTTTGTCCTTTTTAGGGAAGAAGTCATGTGTGGTTTCCATCTGCTTGTTGTGCATGTTGAAATGATGGATTTCTGTTTCACTTTTAATTTCTTCTGCTGAAGAGATGTAGAATGTAGGGAATTTTTGTTCTAACAATTCAACCAAGTGAGAGGTGTTCGAAGAGTTGTAACCTCCAACAACTACAGCCATATCAGCATCTTGCTCCATTAATGAAAGCGTAGCGCTTTGGTTATCGTTGGTAGCATAACACAAAGTGTCTCGCGTGTCTGCAAAATGATCTTTGATGTTTGCCTCGCCATATTTCTCAACCATTACTTGTTTTACGTAGTCAGCAATTTCTTGCGTTTCCGTTGCTAACATAGTGGTTTGGTTAATTACACCTAGTTTTTCAAAATGAATGTTAGGATCGAAATTGGGAGAAAACTTACCTTCAAAGGTTGCTGCGAATTCACTTAAATCTCTTTTTCCAAGTATAAAATCTGCCAAGACTTTTGTTTCCTTTAAATCCTTTACAACTACAGATGGTGCATTCTTAGAACTGTGAGAGAAAGTAGCTCTCGTTTCTTCGTGTTTGTTCTTACCGTGGATGATAATAGAGTGATCTTCAGCACCCAGTTTTGCCGAACGTTTCCAAACTTTTTCTACGAATGGACAGGTTGTGTTGTATTTCTGAACATCAACCCCAATTTTACTCAGTTTTTCTTCGAGTTCTAAGGTAGTACCGAAAGCAGGAATGATAACCACATCATCTTTGGTCAATACATCGAAAGGAATCAATTGATTCCCTAAGGTATCTTGTAAAAATTGTATACCCAATCCCTCTAAATCTGCATTTACAATAGGGTTGTGAATCATTTGACTCAACAAGTAAATACGTTTACCTTGGTTTTCCTCAATGGCCTTGTAGGATATCTCTATGGCGTTCTCAACACCGTAGCAAAACCCAAAATGGCGTGCAATTAAAAACCGAACTGCTCCAAAATCCAATATGGTAGGACTAAAATCCTTTTTACGTGGATCCTTTTGCTTTCTGATTTCTTTCACTTTAGAAATTAGTTCAGATCTATAATGTGCGGGGATGTCAAATTTCTTCATAATTGCCTTTGTTCTGCTCTCGAATACTTAGAACAACAAAAATAAAATCTTAAAGTTCAGCACACTGCTTTCTTTTCATATTTATTTAAAGTTTTGTTGTTAATATTCTTTGAATTTTTTCTTGTGCTACTTCTTCTTTTAAATCTATTTTTGTTCCGA
This sequence comes from Lishizhenia sp., assembly GCF_033720595.1. GTDB lineage: Bacteria > Bacteroidota > Bacteroidia > Flavobacteriales_D > Crocinitomicaceae > Lishizhenia. Next base: position 16,469 of record NZ_JAWWCF010000037.1, read on the forward strand.
TGGTTGATACGTTTAAGCATAAAGGCATGCGCAAGCAGCTCATAGAGGAGCTAAGAGAGAAGGGGATTAGAGATAACAGAGTGCTTGAGGCATTTGACGCGGTTCCGCGTCATTTCTTTTTGGACTTAGCATTTGAAAAACAAGCGTATTCGAATATGGCTTTTCAAATTGGTGCAGGTCAAACAATTTCTCATCCTTATACAGTTGCCTTTCAAACGGAATTACTAGAATTAAAACCTAAAGAAAAGGTTTTGGAAATAGGTACAGGAAGTGGCTTTCAGACTTCAATTTTATGTGAAATGGGCGTGAAGGTGTTTTCCATAGAACGTCAGCGTGAATTAGCCTTGAAGTCTAAAAGTATCATACATCAATTGGGGTATACACCAAAATTATATTACGGAGATGGTTACGCTGGTAAAGCTACTTTTGCTCCTTTTGATAAAATCTTGGTTACCTGTGGAGCTCCGTTTATACCAGATGCCTTGTTGGAACAATTAAAAGTTGGCGGTATTTTGGTTATTCCAATAGGAGAGGGAGCTAAGCAAATAATGACTAAAATTGTAAAAAAGAGCGCAACTGATTTTACCAAACAAGAATTTGGTGATTTTAGCTTTGTGCCAATGTTAGCCAGAACAGCAAAATAGATTGGAAGAACTTAAGCCATATACCGTAAGTAATAGTATTAAGAATGCACCCACCGTTCTGTTAACTGAGGAGGGTAAAAACTATACCTTGTGGTCGCCAATTTCTGAAGATCTTAAAATCATTCATTATTTGAGAGAGTATTGTTTCGCTCATTTTAAAATGAAGACTTTTGATACGGCGCGTTTCTCTTTTAAAGGTCAAAATTACCTGTGTATTGAAGAGGAAGAGGCAACTATAGAATTTGACGAATGGCAAGTGTATCTTTGGGAAAGTAAACGCAAGTTTAATCAATTTTTAAAGCCAAGTGCACTCTTTGTGAGTTTTTTATTCGATACCTTTTTTCCCTTGTTTGGTGGGAGGAATACAGTTTTAATAGTCCCTGGTAAAAAGAATGCTTTCAAAGTACATCCCGTTCCGGCAAATAATTACGAGAGTTTTAAGTTTTCGCCTTTAAATTTCTCTCAATCAGGATTAAATATCCCTTCAGTAAAACAATTTTTTGCTTATCAAAAAGCAGAATTAGAGGTTGTTTTAGAGGAGTTTTTAGCATTGAACGACGAGCGTTTTCAAATCAATTTAAAGCACCAATTGTCCTTGTTCCCGAGTAAGCGGAATGCCTATTGGGACGAGTTGAAAAAGTGCTTTGAACCCGAATTTTTAAAATACACTACAGCCTTATTTAAAGACTACATTTTACATTTATAGCATGGAATCTTTCTACTCACTCATATACGTTAAACCCAGTGTGCTAAATGATGAACTACTTTGTGTAGCTTTATTTACAGCAGGAGCAGAAGGTCCGAGGTTGTATATCTCAGATAAACGTATGCGATTATTGAGTGATGTAGTACATAGAAATACTTTTTTAAGTTTACGCCGACACCTAAAAGGGTTTCAGCAGCAAGTAGATAAGTACCGAAATACAGGGAATGATTTGTTGCTCTTCGATCCAACTTACAGCTCTGATCAATTGCAAAAGCTATCTCAGCGTAGTAAAAAAGCAATCAAATATTCAACTCCAACAACTGTGAATGCATGGATGGATGAGCATGCACATTTGGATTTAATGATGAAAATGTTGGGAGATAAACCCCAAAAGAAGAAGCAAGTTCGCAAGAGTTTTTATCATAAATGGAGAGCGCTCACCAATGCCAATCGTTATTTAGAATTCAAGCGTAACGTTATGGTGAAAAAGGTGAAAAGAAATTCAGATTTAGACATCAAGTTGGATTTGTTTTCAAAAGATAAGAAGTTGCTAATTAAAGGTTTAGATTTTGATACTTCAAGTAAAAATGTAAGTGATAGATTGAAGGAATTAGTGGCTTTGTCTGATGAATTTTCAGCATACAACCTGATGTGTGTATATCCTAAGCCTAGGAAAAAAGCAGGTAGAGAAACCTTGAATCAGGTGATGTCCGAGCTGTCACTTAAAATAGAGTTTGTACCCATCAATGATTTTGAAGCAATGAAATTCTAAGGAAAAGGAGAGTAAGGTTCTAATCGATTGACGGGTTGGTATACCTTCAAATTTTAACTTATTTCATTCAGATATCAATTCTCTCAAAAACAAATTTCTATTATCTATTTAGTTTCCCTATATTTTCAGTATGAAATCTTACTGGAATAATTTAAATCTCTTTGGAAAAATAAAACTTGTGCTGCTACTGGTAATCTCGGTAGTTTTTTTGGTTTTCATCTTCCAAAACTTAGAAGATGTTACCCTAACCCTTTTCACGTATCATTTTAAAGCTCCACTTTCCTTAATTCTCTTGTTGGTGGGTGTTTTTGGGTATTTGTTCGCGCGAGTTACGGATATAGCTTCGTTTAGTAAGAAA
>NZ_JAWWCF010000038.1:0-18936 GCF_033720595.1 Lishizhenia sp.
GACCTACACTATCAGTAACAACACCTGTTTCTAGCTCCAACACAAATACTTTTGCGAATGCAACGGGTAACTGCGTTTCAGCATCCATCACACTTCCCTGCAGTGATTGACATCTCACTATTCCAGAGAGAAATAAAAAAAGGGATATTACTGAAAAGGTTTTCATAAATTCTTTCTATTTTCGCAACAATGTTGCAAAAGTAGAATTAAACGCAACATTGTTGCAAGTTTATGGACGTTTTTTCAAAAAAAAATATCAGGCCCACGACATTTCGTAAAGAAATCGTCAACATATTCAATGCTAAAGATCACGCTATCACTAGTAAAGAGATAGAAGATGCTTTAGGAAAGCACGATAGAATTACACTCTACCGTACCCTTAAACTTTTTATTGAAAATGGTGTAATTCATGAAATCACGCTTCCGAATGAAGAAAAAACCTATGCCCTTTGTGAGGAAGAATGTGCAGATGGAGAACATCAACACGAGCATTTACACTTCAAATGTGAAGTTTGTGAACGCATTTATTGTATAGAATTGCCACAAGCTCCAAAGTTTGAGTTAGAGAATTTCATTATCAAATCTATGGAGATTAATTTGCGTGGAGTTTGTGACAATTGCAACTAAAGTAATTGAGTAGGTTCTTGATCTTCGTCTAAGTTGAGTTCTTTTATTTTTTTGAGTTTACTCAACATCATTTTAGTACGTGTTCCCACCAAAGTATCTAAGTCATCACTCGCGGCATTCAATTTCTTTTGTGCTTTCTCCAACACCCCGCCAAAAGTGTGGAATTCTTTTTTCACAGCTTCGAGTACTTTCCATACTTCAGAACTTCGCTTTTGAATGGCCAAGGTCTGGAAGCCCATTTGTAGTGAGTTTAACATGGCAGCCAGGGTCGTTGGTCCGGCAATGATAATTTTATACTCCCGTTGTAAAACAGCTATCAATTCCGGGTGTTTTACCACCTCAGCATACAAACCTTCCATGGGTAAAAAAATTACACCAAAGTCTGTTGTATTTGGAGGATCTAAATATTTATCGCTTACATCTTTGGCAAATTTCTTAATGGCATTGAGCAATGCCTTAGCAGCAGTATCAATTCCGACGGCATCTCCAACTTCATACGCTTGTTGCAAGCGCAAATAATCTTCTTGAGGAAATTTAGCATCAATGGGTAAGTAAACAGGATCCCCTCCTTGTTTTTTACCGGGAAGTTTAATCGCAAATTCTACGTGAGCTCCAGAATTCTTTTTGGTTTTTACATTGGCCTCATATTGCTCTGGTGCTAGGATTTGTTCTAAAATATTTCCCAATTGAATTTCGCCGAGTACACCGCGGGTTTTCACATTCGTCAACACACGTTTTAAATCACCTACACCATGCGCCAAACTCTGCATTTCTCCTAATCCCTTCTGCACCTTTTCTAAACGATCACTTACAATTTTAAAAGATTCTCCTAAGCGATTTTCTAGCGTTTTGTGCAACTTCTCATCCACGGTAACACGAATATTCTCCAATTGCTTTTCTGTAGCAACAACCAACTTTTCCTGTTTATCACTCATCTCCACAAATTTTTCTTTTTGAAGTTGTACCATTTGTGAAACCTGTTGTACAAAAACTTCACGGAATTCTTTCATCTGTGTATGATAGGTATCTCTCCCCTCTTTGGCATTCTCTTGCAAGACCTTTTCTAATCTATCCAAGCGTTGTTGCTGTTGATCTGCACTCAACTTTAATTGTTGCATGAGCTGATTTTGCAGCATTTCAACATTTGCTCTGAGTTCTTCCCTGTTCACCCTGAACTCTTGGAAAAGCTCTTTTCTATTCTCCTGAAGCTCTAGGTGCATTTTTCCCAAAGCTTCTTCATTTCCTTTCTGCTTTGAACGCAGCAAAAGAAGCAGGTTTAATACGAGAAGTACTCCTATTCCTATGCTTGTGATGTATTCCATAATTTGCCGTTTGTATGAAAATAAAAAAGCAGAACGTAATTTTCTTATGTTCTGCTTTAAATCTTATAATTCTTTAAAATCTTTTATCTAGCTACTGCAAGAAAGCATAGAGCAACCTACTTTATTGAGGGCCCAATCTGGACGTTTGGCGAACCACTTTTCATATTCCTCTTGTTCCTCATAAGGGTTTTGCAATAACTCAAACAACTCATTCACTAAGCTAAAATCATCTTTCTCTGCTGCTTCTATAGCCAATTGCGCCATGTAGTTGCGCAATACGTATTTCGGATTCACCGCATTCATCTTTTGTTTACGCACACTGGCAGCTTCTCCTTCTTGTAAAGTCAGAACCGCGTAATCTTTTAACCATGCTATCCAATCCTCTTTCAACGCTGTTATTTCATCTGCCTCTAAATAGCTATGTTTCGAAAGCTCTGAAAAATGGTCTTCCGGAGATTGATAATCGAATAAAGACAAACTTCTCCAGAACAAGGTCATATCCATACTACTTTTCTCTAAAAGTAAAAGTACCTTTTCTACCAATGCTGCGGCTTCATCACTACCGTAGCTAATTCCAAGTTTCTGGCAATACATTTTCTCACGCTGAACAAAGTAGCGTTTCTTGAATTGATTGAGAATATTTTCCAAAGGTTCAGCTTCGCCAATCAAAGGATAAATAGCGCTTCCCAATTTATTTAAATTCCACAGGGCTATCGCCGCCTGGTTTCCAAACCTATACCTTCTACCCTCAGCATCCGTGGTATTGGGTGTCCAATTTGGATCGAAGTCTTCTAACCATCCGTAAGGACCATAATCTATGGTTTCTCCTAAGATGGACATATTATCTGTATTCATTACGCCATGCACAAATCCAACACGCTCCCAATGAATAATCATAGCCAAGGTGCGCTCCATTAATTCTTGGAAGAAATTAACATATGTGGCTTGAGAAGGAGCTCCTAAATCGGGGTAATACTCTTCAATTACAAAATCCAATAATTTTTGCAGGTTTTCCTTCTCCCTGCGTGCCGCTAATATTTCGAAACTACCAAAACGGACAAAGGAAGAGGAGACTCTACACACAATTGCTCCAGGTTCTAATGCAGGGTTACCATTGTACAATACATCTCTCATCACTTGGTTTCCACTTAAACTAAGCGATAAAGCGCGAGTTGTGGGTACCCCTAAATGAAACATTGCCTCGCTACATAAATATTCTCTAATTGATGAACGTAAAACTGCTAAGCCATCTGCACTTCTAGAATAAGGTGTTGGTCCAGCACCTTTCAGTTGCAGAGTTTTCCCGCCTAAAGGAGTTTCAATTTCTGCAATATTAATAGCTCTCCCATCACCAAGTTGTCCGGCCCAATGCCCAAATTGGTGACCTCCATAACACATCGCATAAGGCCTTTGGTTGGGATAATCTTTCTGCCCACTAAATACTTCCTGCGCCTCTTCTTTCGAAAAATTCAAACCTAATTCATTCGCGAACTTTGTATTGTACTGTACCAAGCATGGTTGTTCAGGTTGTAAGGGTTGCACCCATGAAAAACAAGCGTCACTCACTTTGCGAATGTCGTTGGTCGTTTTTATATCTGCAGGTAATACTTGTGAAAAGAATTTCGTGTTTGTCATATAATATTGTCTCTACTACAAAGCTAAAGCTTATCTGCTAGAAAGAAAGGAAAATAGCGGCGAAACAAAAAAGCTGACTCCTGGTTAACAAGAGTCAGCTCAAAAGCAATTGAGTACATTTCACAGATTAAACGTTCTGCAAGCGTACTGGTATACTAAAGACGCTTCACACCCTAATATTGTTGCATGAACTTTGAATTCTTTTTTATAAATGAGAGCTGATGTCTTTAGCGATGGTAAAAGAAAAGGTTGATCCTTTACCTAGTTCAGATTCCACCCAAATTTCCCCGGCATGTAACTCCACTACACGTTTACTTTGTGCTAGTCCTATCCCAAGTCCTTCATATCTCCCTCTACCATGTAATCGAGAAAATAACTCAAAAATCTTTTGTTGGTTTTTTTCCTCAATACCAATACCGTTATCGGCTATTTTGAATAAATAGTAATCCCCTTGATCTTCACAGCTCACGTTAATCACGGGATGTTCATTTTCTTTGGAATACTTTATAGCATTACTCACCATGTTTTGTAAAAGCAATCTAAGTTCCAAGGGGTATGCCGTAAACACAGGCATTTTCCCTATGTTTAATTTGGCTTTATTATCTTTTATATACTGATGTAAATCGCGCTTAATTACCCGAAACAATTCATTAACATCAACGGTTTCGGGTGGGCTGTTGTAACCAATCTTTCCTTGAATTTGCAATTGATTCACCAGTTCATCCATTCTCTTCGCCGAATCTTTGATATAGGTAATAATTTGTTTGCCTCTATCATCTAAACCTTCGCTATACTTATCCTCAAAAATTTGAGTTAAACTAACCACTGAGCGAATTGGTTCTTTCAAATCATGAGAAACCAACGAAGTGTACTGCTCTAATAAATCGTTTTTGTCTTTCAAACTTTTCGTTTGAGAGCTTATCCCTCTTTGTAAATCTTCATTATAGGTTTTCAACTTTTGCTCCGACTTCTTTAAGCTTTTAAATATTTTGTCTTGCGAAAGAAATACAAACCAAAAAGCCACCACAAATGCTAAAAATCTCAATACGTGCCACGTCCACCAAGAAAAATCCCATACTTCTGACTGCTCAAACATCAAAGCTGCCATACCAAAAAGTGCGCAGTGAAGAAAAAACAGAAGGTCGTCTGTATTCCTTGTTTTACTATACGTCAAAATAAAACGCACCGATGATAAGAGTAAAAATATTCCACCCAATAAGTTCAATAGAATGGAAGTAATGGTAAACTTTCCTTCCTCCACCATAAGCGGAATTGCATCTACGTAGTAATAGGAAAGTCCTCCAATAACACAGGCAGCAAGCATTACAATGATCAAAAACTTATAATTCAACTTTTGATCTATGCGAAGAGGTAACCAGATGGAAAGAAAAAGTAAACCTCCCAAGAATGTAGCTAAACTATGAAACCATACAAATAGATTCCCCACCTCAGTAAGCGCATGAAAGGAATCAAACATGGCCATCAATATAAGCGCACCTGCAATACGTGCAGCGTACAAAGGGCCAATTCCGGCTTTACTCAAAGTGTAAATCCAATACGCTACAATGATTGCTAAAGATGACCCTGCGACCTCAATGGCCGTATGTACGGTTTCCATCACCCAAAACTTATCTTCATAAAATGAAGTAGCCAACCACCAGCCTATAATGTGTAATATTAAACTCACACCAATGATCGCCCATAAAACTTTAATATTATTCAAAAAAGTCTTTGGTCTTTCTACCGATGAGCCTGTTTTCAAGTTCGACAAACTATACGTATTTGATTAATCCTTCGCCACTTCACTCAAAGTTCTTTGCCTTGAGAGAAGACGAATTTAAGGAATTCAAGCCTTCGAATTGAATAAAATATTGAAATTTCTGATACTAAATCGGATTGCTAATCTCTGCCCAAACTTCCTTCCCTAGTCGAGGAGTAATGGAATCATTGGCTTTTTTGAATTCAACCTGTTGAAAAGCAGTTGAAAATAATTGATGGTAATCGTCGCTACAACCTCCAAAGGGCGGACCTTGCTTTTCAAACTCCGTATCAAAAAACAACCCAACTAACTTCCCCTCTGGCTTTATTAGCTCTTTCATTTTAGCCACATATTTCGGGCGCCATGTAGGATCGATAGCACAAAAGAAGGTTTGTTCTATAATTAAATCGAATTGCTGGTTTACGGCAAAAAAATCTCCTGTAATCAAATGCTTTTCAGGAAAATCGGGTACTCTTTCTTTAAAAGCCTCTATTGCACTTTGGGCAAAATCTAACACATATACATTTTTAAAACCTAATCTATGTGCATACTCTGCCTCATGAGCCCTACCTGCACCAGGAAATAAAATTTTCACATCCTTATTTTCTAAAGCATCTAAATAATTTTTAATGGGTGTAGAAACATTTCCAATGTCCCAACCTGTCTGATTTTCCTGATACCTGTTTTCCCAATATTGCGCGTCTAACATGTCCTTTTCTTTTCCTACAAAGTTAAAAAGGCAAGCTAATATTTATGTAACCTAAGTTGCCGTTTTCAAAAATTCACCTCCTTTTATTTTGTGGTCAATAATTAACATCGTAATATTGCAATATATAATTATGGGACTTACAAAAACAGATTTATTTACAGAAGAGCAAAACGAAATTGCAAACATGGCCAAAGTATTGGCTCACCCTGCTCGTATAGCCATTCTTCAGTATTTAATAAAAAGTGAACAGTGCATTAACTCTCACTTAGTAGATGAATTGGGATTAGCACAAGCAACCATTTCTCAGCATTTAAAAGAGTTAAAAAACATAGGACTCATCCAAGGAAACATAGAAGGTAAAGCCATGAATTACTGTATCAATACAGAAAATTGGAATGCTTTCAAAAACGCTCTTGGGTTCTTTTTCGAGAGTATAGAAACTAAAAAGTGCTGTTAAAAAAATTTGTCGGCACTCCTCATAATATTGCAATATAAAAGATATGAAATTACAAGAATTCAGAGCCTTATTAGGCACAAAAGAAAGATTAGGATTTGAACTACCTAACGGAGAATTGGTACCTGCTCACTTCCACGTAACAGAAGTTGGTAAAGTAGTAAAAAGCTTTATCGATTGCGGTGGAGTATTAAGAGACGAAACTGTGGTAAACTTCCAGTTGTGGGAGGCCGACGATTACGATCACCGTTTGCACCCAGAGAAATTAATTAACATCATTGATTTGGCAGTGGAGAAGTTAGGCTTACCTAACGCTGAAATAGAAGTAGAATACCAAGCGGGTACTATCGGTAAATTTGGAATTGAAACAAAAGGTGAAAACTTTGCCTTAACCAACAAATTAACCAACTGTTTGGCACCAGATAAGTGCGGAATTCCTGCATCTAAGCCAAAAATGAGCTTACAAGATTTAACGGCAACTAAAGAAGAAGCTTCTAGCTGTTGTTCACCAAGTTCTGGATGTTGTTAAAATCGTAAAAGATGTTTGAGAAAATAAAACAACTCATCAAAAACATAGAAAACAAGGAGGTCAAAAGTACAGACCTCCTTGACTTTTTACATACGCACAACACAGTAGAAAACCAACTCGTTTTTGTGTGTACTCACAATTCTAGAAGATCGCAATTGGGGCAAGTTTGGGCGCATGTTTTGGCGCATCATTTCCAGCTAAATATCAAAAGCTATTCTGCCGGAACTGAAGTTACCGAATGTAACCCGAGAACGATAGCAACTCTAAAAGCACAAGGATTCCAAATTCAAGCAGAAGAAGGTGAAAATCCTCTTTACAAAGTGTTTTTCGCTGAAGGTGTAGCTCCTATTGAATTATGGTCGAAAACCATAGACGATGACAGCCTACCCAAAGAAAACTTTGTAGCGCTTATGACCTGTGATCATGCAGATGAAAACTGTCCGTTTATTCCTGGAGCTTTGGCACGTATACCTTACCGTTACGAAGATCCTAAAGCTTTTGACGACACAGATTTAGAAGCAAAAATGTACCAAGAACGCAGTTTAGAAATCGCCCAAGACCTCCACACAATTTTCTCTCAACTTTCAAAGCAATAAAATGGAAGCTAAAATCGGATTTTTCGAAAAAAACTTAACCCTATGGGTAGCCATTTGTATAGTGGCAGGTGTAACACTCGGACATTTTTTCCAAGACGCCATCACTCCTATCGCTGAATTCAATATATCTACAGTAAACATCCCCGTAGCTATCTTAGTTTGGTTAATGATTTACCCCATGATGGTGCAAATCGACTTTGCGCAACTGGGGAGAGTAAACGAACACGTAAGGGGGTTGGGACTTACAGCCACAGTAAATTGGCTTATAAAACCCATCTCAATGGCTTTGGTGTCTTACTTTTTCTTTCATATAGTTTTCAATAATTGGTTGAGTCCAGAATTGGCTAATGAATACTTGGCGGGAGCTATCTTATTAGGTGCAGCTCCTTGTACAGCTATGGTTTTTGTTTGGTCTTACCTCACGAAAGGAAACGCCAATTACACCTTGGTACAAGTCGCACTGAACGATTTAATCCTTTTAGTCCTTTTCATTCCCATTGTAAGTTTTCTCTTTTACCTTTTTGGTATAGAGTTTACAAACACGGAAGGACAAGCACTAGACATTCCTTACGATGCCTTGTTTAGTTCTGTATTCATTTTTGTGGTATTGCCTTTGACTGCAGGATATTTCAGTCACAAAAGACTCATCAAGAAACGCGGTAAAGAATGGTTTGAGAATAAATTCTTAAAAGCCTTAAAACCACTTTCTATAGTCGCTCTTTTGGCTACTTTGGTATTGATTTTTGCCTTCCAAGGAGATAAAATCGTTAACGATCCATTTGCAATATTATTAATCGCCGTGCCTTTGGCTATTCAAACGTACTTCATCTTTTTCGCCAGTTGGTTTACGGGTAAATTCTTAAAACTTCCCCACCAAATTTGTGCTCCTTCCGCGCTTATCGGAAGCAGTAATTTCTTCGAATTAGCCGTGGCCGTGGCCATTTCTATTTTCGGTTTAAATTCAGGTGCAACCTTGGCAACGGTGGTAGGTGTACTCATCGAAGTTCCGGTAATGTTGAGCTTGGTAAGAATTGCGAACAAACACAAATATTAAGGACTTTTTTTTAGGCAAACAGCCGCGCTATCCATTTTAGTCGGTTTACCCTTAAAAACAAAACATAAAAACCCGCAGCTTCTAATGTCGCTGCGGGTTTTATTGTTTTATATCTTTTAAGTGCAGCACCTCGCTGCCATTACTATCGCTGTTTGAATTGAGTTATGCTTGTTCCAACTCTATCACCGTAATTTCAGGTAATATTCCTACTCTACCTGCAAAACCTAGGAATCCAAATCCGCGGTTCACGTAAAGATTTTGTTCTCCTTCCGTATAAAGTCCTGCCCATTGTTTGTAGATGTATTTAGACGGACTCCATTTGAAATCACCTATTTCTACCCCCATTTGTGTTCCGTGCGTGTGACCCGACAAAGTCAAGTGTACCTTCTTAGGGAAATCTTTTATTTGCGCATCCCAGTGCGTTGGATCGTGCGACATTAAAATGTTAAACTCTCCGTCATTTACACCTTCGTAAGCCTTATGAATATCACCGCGTTGTATAAAACCTGTCCCCCAGTTTTCTACTCCAACCAATTTAATTTGTTCGCCGTCTTTGCTGAGGGTAACATTTCTGTTGTGTAACATTTCAAAACCAGCATCTTGGTGATTCTTACTTACATCTATCACACTTTGCTGAACAATGGCTTGATCTGCCCTTCCACGCCCATGTATAGCATAATCGTGATTTCCGAGTACGGCATACTTACCAAAAGGAGCACTAAGATTCTTCAATAAATGATTGTAAGGCAAGATCTCCTTAGCGTCAGAATTCACAATATCACCGGTAAAAAGGATCAAATCAGCATTTTGCTCTTGCATTAAATCTACTCCCCTTTTCACACTTTCCAAGGAGTCAAAAGAACCCGAGTGAAAATCAGAAAACTGTACAATTTTAAATCCGTGAAAAGCTTTGGGCAAGTCTTTCGCGGCAAGTTTTACCTTGTGAATTTTGTAGGCATATTTCCCTTTGGTTATTCCATATAAAAAAGAAGCAAAAGGTATCGCAGCTAAACCTAACCCCGCCATTTTAATGAACCTTCTACGTTCCGTTACCAGTTCTACAGTTTCTTTACGCGTAAACTTCTCACCTATCCAATTAAAGAAAATCAAAACATCATCTAAAAAGAATACCGCACTCATTAAAAGTTCTACGATTGTAAACGTAAACATCAAAGCACTAAAGAAATTACTCCAAAAACTAGGAGCACCTCCTTGAGTAAACAATCTGTAAAACACTGCTACACCAATGAAAAACACCAGCGCCGAAACGGCAAAATAAGATCGTGTAAACCAAAGCGATAAACTCGCTTGATACATTCCTCTATAAACGTAGAGCTTTAATAAAAAAAGCAATACTAATATTATTGTAATCACAACCCCAACCGACATTTTCACTTGATAAATTTTGGTAGCTGAAAATTAGTGCAATTTGAAAGAACCTAGATGTTTGTGCACGACATAAAACAAAAAAGTCACCCCAAACGGAGTGACTTTTATATCTTTTACTTGCTCTGTACTTAAAACTTATCGTTCCAAGGAGGAAGTTCATTGTGCATGTCAAAATACTCTTGCATCACTCTTCCCTTTACAAAGTTCGGTATATCAAAAAATTCTTTATCCGAAGTTACAAACCAATACACGCGGTAAGAATCTGCATTATTTTTTGCAAACTGTTCTTCAAACACCTCTTGCATATCACAAGCTGCATTTTTTTTGTTGAACAAACTTTTCAAGGTGTTTTTTCCATAACTCCCTTGTTTATCTACTTCTCCGGAAGAGGCGATAAAAACAAAATTCTCTTTTCCACCTACAATACTGTAAACAGAAATTACTCCAGGTTCATTGGGTAGGTCATCTACAACTACATCTAGATCATCAAAATCATGCAAGTCAAATTCACCTTGCTCAACGTAGTTTTCTAATTCTTCAATCATTTTTTACTTCTAAATTTGTTTCGAAAATACTAAAAAAGTATTTGCATCAAACAAATATTTACGATTTGATTATTTCTTAACGTACTGAGTCAGAATTACTATGCGTTGTCCTTCTACCTTACCCTCAATATGCTCCGGGTTATCTTGTACCAGCGTAATATTTCTTACTGCTGTTCCACGTTTTGCTGTAAAACCACCCCCTTTAACTTTCAAGTCTTTGATCAATACAACAGAGTCACCATTTTCTAAAACAGCACCATTACTATCCACGTGTTTCACTGCATTTTCATCCTCAACACCTTCTTTGGCCCAAGTCAATACATCATCTTCTAGGTAAATCATGTCAATCAAATCCATTGGCCAACCTTCACCTTTCAATTGGTGTAACATGCGGTAAGCTATTACCTTCACGGCATCTACTTCGCTCCACATGGCATCATTCAAACATCTCCAGTGATTACCATCCACTTCTGCTGCACCTGTTAATTGATCATTACAAGTAGAACATAGGTGAACATTTCCATTAATATCATTGGCATCTTTCGGTGCAACAGTATATATAGCAGTAGCTTCAGCTCCACAAATCTCACAGTTTCCGTTGCTGCGCTTTGTTAATTCTTTTTTCATGATAGTGCGTGTGTTTTTTTGCAAAGAAAGTAAATCTTTGAGCGAATTACCAGTTTCACCTCACTCTTAGCATTTTAAAACGCAAAGTATCATCGTCTCCATACACTAACGCACCTATAGAATCTGCACTGATTTTGTAATGAATATACTTTGGAAAACTATTGTCTAAATTTTCTGCTAGGAACTCCTTTTCTGAAAAATAATTGATCTTAAAACTCGTCGGATCTGGATTTACATCTTCAACTAAATAGAAAAGTTCACCCTCAATTTCTTTCAATTCCAAATGCTCCGTAAAAACCAACCTCCCCTCTCTAAAGCGTTGACCTTCACCTAAAAACTGATTTCCTTTCTCATACCACTTCTCTTTAAAAAAGAGTTCTCCTTGGTCATTTCTTATTTCCCAAGTCCCCGAAAGGTTTTCTTTTAATTGTGTCAATGGAGCATTCTCACAGCTCATCAAAACGAACACAAGAAAGGTATAAAGTAAAGCGCGCATTTTATTTTAAAGATATATAAAAGCGCTTAAGTAAACACTTTCTAAATCCTACTAGTTTAGACCCATTACAAATTACAGCGAACATAGTCTAACTGAGCTTTGAGCATATTTCTGGTGTAGTATAATTCGATTAATTTAATTCTCGCCGCTAACAAATTCTGATCTCTGGTATTGATTAAAAATTGAGAAGATTCGCCGGCATCAAAAAGGCTCTGTTCCGCATCCAACAAAGATTGATACATTTCTACAGCACGCTCTTGCACAGCTATCTGCTGGATGGTATTGTTCAATGAATTTTGTACACTTTCAATTTTGTAAGACAACTGCGTTTTTTTCAACAACAGCTTACTTTCTTGTGTCTCCAGTTTAATTTCATTCAGCTTTACATTGGCTCTTTCCTTTCGCGTGAAGATAGGATAAGCAAAGGTCGCCCCCCACTTATAATTATTCAAGGTGTAATCCTGAAGAATTCCATTTCCGGTTTGATCACCCAAGGCATTATACTTCACTTCAAATTTTGGCTTTAACGCTTCCCTTTTCATGCGGGTATCTATCATCACACCTCTAATGTCATTCTGAAACAGCAAGATTTCCGGATGCGTGTCAACGGTATTTTCTAGGTCTACCAGAGCAGGTTGTGCCACAGAATTTAACGCTGGGACTTGTAAACTATCCACCTCTAAAGGCAAAAATCCATCTTGCCACAAGTAGGTGTTTAACCAAATACGTTTGTTGGTGAGTTCCACTTCTGCCTGCATAAATTTCAGCTTTCTATCTTGTACCTGAATACTCGCCTTAAGCGTATCAACGGCGGGAATATCTCCATATTTAACGCTCTCTCTTAAATTGATTAACCTTACCTGAACCAAAGATAGATTGTCTTCCAATAAATTGCGTTTTGTATAGGCTTTGTACCAATCAAAATAGGCCTGAGCAGCTTGTAGCTTTAACTCATTGAGCATTAACTTTTGTTCCTGAACCGTATTTTGTTGCATTAACTTGGCCTGTTTCAAATCCGCTCTTCGCTGATCTATAAACAAACCTTGCCCTAAGTTGACAGCAATCCCGGCATTCCACAGTCCTAAATCGGGCGTATAACTTTCTTCATTTAAGCGGTACCCCATGTTATTGTCATACCCTGCCATTAACTCAATACCAAACCAAGTAGGAACCTTTAACCCACCGTGCAAATAACTATAATACTGTTTGCCATCGTAGTATTTTTGTTGGGCATCTCCCAACAGTTTTGGATCAAAGCCACCTCTCCCTTTTTGCAAATAAGCATCACCACTTTCCAACTTTAATTGCGCCTGATAGGCCATTGGATGATGTTGCATGACAACATTCATATACTCCTCATAACTGAAGGTATTTGAGCTATCTTGAAGTTGAGTTTGCGCCACCAGCAAAAAAGGAAACAACAAACCAATACATATTAATTGCTTCATTTTTTCGCTTTTTTATCTTTTTGTTCTTTGGCTTTGTAATATTCTGGTGGGAAGCCATTCACATTACGCCAGAGTTCGTACCAAACAGGAACGTCTCCTAATAAAATTAAATTGGATGCTCCAGAACCTACTCTAAGTGCATCTGGCCAAGGAATCTTATCGGGGTCTTGCATCACTAACACCCTATATTTTCCATTGGAAGAAATAAATTGATCGATAGCGTATATCTTCCCACTATAGGTACCGTGCGATGCATTGGGCCATCCTGAGAAAATAATCGCAGGCCAACCATCAAACTGTATACGCACCTCCTCGCTGACCTGAATCAAAGGTAAATCAATAGGCTCTACATAGAGTTCTAAGGCCAATTCATAATCCATAGGCATGAAAGAAAGAATTTCTTCCCCTTCCTTAATGATTTCTCCTATCCCGTAGGTAGCCGTTTTAGTGATGTAACCATTTTGAGGAGCGGTAATGAAGTACAATCCATTTCTAAATTGATAATTACTGTAGGTATTTTCTAATTTATTTACACTTCCCTCTGCCTCATTTTGTTGAGTTAAGGTAGAAATTCGTTCTGATTGCAACTTGTTCAAATCACTTTGAAACTTTACTTGTATGTTGTTCAAATTGATACGAAGATTCGTTACTTCATTTTTTGCATTTAACCATTTGTTCCTTGCAGATAAGGCATAGGCTTGCGTCTGTTGAAGTTTTAATTTTCTTTGTTCAAAATCGTATTTAGACTTTAACCCTTGACGGTACAAACTATCCATACGATTGAATTGCTGCTGCGCAATTGCATAATTCGTTGCTTCTGCCGTGGCGTTAATACTATCGTTTTGCACCTTCAAAATGGCCTGTTGCAACTTGTTTTCCGCTTGTGACAAACTCAAATCTCTTTGCGCCTTTAGCACTGCCATTTGCTGATCAATCAACTTAACTTTATCGCCATAGTTAGTAGCAGATTTCTTTTTAAGATCTACTTGGTTTTTTGTACGATTTAATAATTTTTCATCGAAGTAAGCATCTTTAATTTCTTTAATTTTCAAGATGGTATCACCTTTCGATACAAAATCACCCTCTTGTACAAACCATGTTTCTACCTGACCTCCGATCACAGAATTCAATCGCTGTGGTCTATGCTCTGGTTTTAAAGTTGTGACAAACCCTTCAGATCTTATGGTTTGTGTCCACGGTAAAAAAGAGGTGATGATTACAACAATAAACAAAGACAAAAGTATACTTCTAAGTACTTTACTCGTTGTTTTCGCCTCTACGTTAACCAAAGTAGAATAATTCCCTTTTCTAACGTGCTTATATACTTTGTTATGAGAAATATTTAACATCTTACTTCAGGTCTTTAATTGATTTATCCTTCACTTCTAGAACGCGATCCATCATACTTCTAATTTCTATAGAATTAGAAACCATAATCAAGGTCCAACCATTTTCTTTGTTGGTTAAAAACTTTACAATTTCTAACTTCTCCGCTTCACCCATTGAAGAAAACACATCCTTCAACAAGAGTAATTTCGGACGATCTACTATCGTTCTAGCCAATAATAATTTATCTACAACACCTTTAGAAAATTGTTTGCCCTGCGGAGATATTTGCGTAGACAATCCATCCGGCAAGGATTTTATATAACGCGTTAAGCCCACATTCTTCAATGCCCACTTCACATTTTCCATGGTCGCTCTATCCCTACCCATTGTAATGTTTTCCAAAACTGTACCCTCAAACAAAGTTTCGTTTAAGAATAAAGCCCCCATAGATTCTCTTAACTTTTGTGGATTGTAATTACGCGCAGGTAATTCATTCAATATCAAACTACCTTGGATAGGAAGGTAAAGATTGGATATCAAATACAACAATGTAGATTTCCCCTCATTAGAAGCCCCCGTTAACAATACGTTGGAACCTCCTTCGATGCGAAGGTTTAGGTTTTTAATCACCAACTCCTTTTCATAAGGGTAAGAAAAAGATACATCCTTTACTTCCACGGACATTCCTCCTTCACATTCCTCCTCTTCAACGCTCATCCCGATGTTTGATTCTAACTCTAAATCTGTCACCTGAGCTATCTTTTCAATAGAAGCCAATAGGTCATAAATAGTCTCTAAACTTTGGATAATTTTCTCTACAGATCCCATTACCAAAAGAATAATGATTTCTGCCGCAACGAATTCTCCAATATTCATTTGCTGTTCCATTACTAAAACAGAACCAACGATTAACAAACCTGCAGCTACCAACACCTTAAAGGCTACCATGAGTATGTATTGCAACTTTAAAATTCTAAAGTGCTGATCTCTCGAATCGATATACTCTTCGGTGTAATTATTCACCCTACGCATAGGTAACTCTGCATTACCGGCCAATTTAAAACCTATACTCGAGCGCGCCATCTCTTCTAACCAGTGCACTACGGTATATTTGTGTTTA
Organism: Lishizhenia sp.; assembly: GCF_033720595.1. GTDB lineage: Bacteria > Bacteroidota > Bacteroidia > Flavobacteriales_D > Crocinitomicaceae > Lishizhenia. The sequence goes on from NZ_JAWWCF010000038.1 coordinate 15,640, forward strand.
GATTCTGTTAAACTTGTTGATAAGCCTTTTGCACTTGTTAATTTAAAAATGGCGTACACTAAAACTACCAACACCATACTATAAACAATAAAGAAGGGATGGTATAAACACAAGAGTATTAAACCAAATATAGTTTGAATAGATGCCGTAGAGAAATCAATCAATACTTTAGAAAGTCCCTTTTGAACAGCTACCACATCGAAAAACCTGTTCATCAATTCAGGTGCATAATGTCTATAAATTGCCTCAAGTTTTACGCGAGGCACACGGTAGGCAAACTCAAAAGCGGCTCTTGTAAAAATCTTTTGTTGCAAATTCTCTGTAATCTTTAATTGATTAATTTGAAGAATTCCAGAAAAGATAATCCCCAGTATTACAAAAGAGACAAGTACAACCCAGGAAGTGGTCATTTGCCCCCCTTGTATTAAGTTGATTATTGCTTGTATACCAACAGGCAGAGACAAACTCACCAACCCATTAAAGAAGGCGTAAACGTAAATATTTCTTATTTCTTTCCCATCAGGTTTTAACAATAACCAAAATCTGTTGATGGGACTCAAAGTTCTCTTCATAGTATGTTTCAAAAGTTAAATTTAGGGCAGGCGGGATCAGGCTTTAATGCAAATTAAAGCTCTGGAGGTGGTGTAGTGGGCAAGTAATTCATACTATTGGGTAGTAACAGTGCCATTTCTTTCATCGCTTGTTCATCGCCTTCGAATACAGCGGGAATTGCAAGCGTATTTTCACTAAAGAGTTCCTCCTCCAAATCAAACGACGGGATTTCTTCACCATCCACATCTTCTCCTGTTTGTTCTATTAAAAAGCTAAGCTTTCCATCTTCGGAAACGGTGGTGAAGCCTATATTTAAGAAAATAAAAAAGCCCATGAACAACAGAATGAATCCACTGCGCAATAAAAATCTGTATGTCAAATCTTCTTTTCTCAAGCTTCTATTTCTTTAAATACGAGGTCTAAATAAAAATCACTAATCGCATCCTCCCCTTCAATCACATCGGTAAGTTTGGGCAAATGCTCTGCAAAATAACGTTGATGTTGAGCTCCTCCGATAACCGTGGAAACCAACATGTGTGGATACTTGAAGTTTGGATTCACATCCAACACCAAATCTGCCACACCTTGTACAACATCTTTGTATTGCTTAAAATAGCCCATTTCATTTTCATGGTCAACCGCTTTGCTAAAATAAGCTTTCCCTGATTCCGAAATAACTATGCGTTGAAGTTTTTCTTCATCAACTTGAGAGAACGTTGTATCAATTACAGTTTTTTCTACTAAAACTTTCAAGGCTTTTTTCAGTCGCTCTCTCGGGTCTTCCACGTTTGTGGTCGCCAAAATTAACCTGTACTCTTGCCAACCCCAATACCAAAGTATAAGGTAAACCAATAAATTATGCTTTGAGGTAAAATATCGATAGATGGATGCTTCCGTGGATGAAATGGCCTTGGCTAATTTTTTAAATGTGAAATCTTCAAATCCCTTTTCATCTATCATATCAATAGCACCTGAGACAATTTTCTTCCCCAGAGCTGACGAATCAGGCTGTTTTAAATAAACCTTTTCGCTAACTTGAATTGATATTTTTCCTTTAAAGCCTTCCATATTAATTATACGAGCACTTACAAATATAATAGTATTACTATCATTTTGTATTAAAAAACTATTAAATCTATTTTTAAGTCGTTAATTGACAAAGCATGATAGACTTCAAAAAATACAAACTGTTCCCCCATTAGGTCAAAAGAGAAATTTGTAAAATTCACAGATAGGACTCCAACTATATTGAAAACATCCTTTTTTACACCTTCAAAAAAAATTTACCTTAGAAACGCAAACTATAAAACATTAAAATGAAGAACTTCTACTTAACATTGCTTACACTAGTCTTATCAATTACCACTAACGCTCAAGACTTTATATACCCAATTGAACAACACTGGGTAGCTACCGTACAAAACCCAAATTTCGAAGGCTATGATATTGACATCAATACACCTTCTCCCGAAGCTATTCAATATAATTGGGAATTAGTTTCGAACACACTTCCGGCATCTTGGAGTTATTCTTTATGCGATTATGGAGGTTGTGCTGTTGGGATTCCAGCAAGCGGATCTATGTCACCTATAACCCAATCTGAAGCTCAAAACGGTGTAACCGGATGGTTTAAATTGAATTTAACCACGGGTTCAAATGCGGGATCGGGTAAAGTAGAAATTTATGTATACGATGCCAATGATCCAACGCGAGGAGATACTGTATCATGGGAAATTTCTTGGGATCCTCAAACCGCTAGCGTTGACCAGACAGATTTAGTTGACTTTTCTATTTTCCCTAACCCAACAAATGACAAATTCTCCATTAAAGGTAAAGGTACTTATACTGCCCAGGTTTTTAACAGTCTAGGTGAAGAGGTTTTATTCATTGAAGGAAATGAAGAATCTTTGGTAGATGTTTCAACTTTAAAAAAGGGAGTATACATCGTCGCTATTAAAACATCAGACAACGAAGTAATATCAAAAAGATTAGTGATTAAATAATTCTGTTTATGAATATTAATAAGCTTGCGAAGAGTCTAGTACTCTTCGCTTTTTGCATTGTGGGCTTCCAACAATCCTATGCTGCTGTAATCGAGGATACTTTATATATTAATAGAGGTGAAATGACCACTGTTGATAACACGAACATTCCATATTTTGCATTTAACTCTTCCTCCGTTTTTTCAAATGAAAACGAACGATTGATAATGAACATGGGAGACCAAATGGTTTTGACAGTTATAAACACAGATAGCGTATCTCATGGCTTTGATATAAAGGACATATCCAATATAGCCACCCTAATTGCACCAGATGATACAGCCACTATTTCTTTTACTTATCAAGATTTTGGTGCACACATTTACTATGACCATAGTCTTTCGGAAGCCTACAGATATATGGGTTTAGGAGGAATGATTGTCGTAAAAAATCCTAGCTCTTCAGCAAGTAGTTTTTATTGGAACATGAAAGAGCATCAAAGTGCATACAACGAATCCTTAAATCAAGGTACATCCGTTGATTGGAATGCATACTACCCTGATTATTTCACCATTAACGGAAAAAGTAACCCTCACATCAACAACGATTCGAATGCTAGAGTTATCGGTAATATGGGAGATACAATCTTGATATACATGGTCAATACAGGACAGTCCTTACATTCAATCCACTTCCATGGATACCATTTAACGATAAAATCATCCACAAAATTCCCCAATCACGTAGGAAGATCTAAAGACAC
>NZ_JAWWCF010000039.1:0-18899 GCF_033720595.1 Lishizhenia sp.
CTAAAATAAGATCGGCGCCTACAACTTGTATAGCGCCTCCATTTCCTGCAACACCGTTAGTAAGTGTTAAATTGTTTAAAGTAAGTGTACCTGAGGTAACGTCGAAAATTCTATCTAATCCATCACCATCTATCGTTGTGGTACCAAAGATATTTCCATTGATGGTTAAGTTTTTATCTACCGTAATTTGACCATTTGCTAAAAGAATATTAGAAACTGTTAAATCTACCGAAAGAGTTGCTCCCGGAGAGGCAGCAGCTATTTGACTCCTCAATGTTCCCGCAGAGCCATCGTCTGCGCCGCTGGTTATTATTTGTCCAAAAGCTACCACCGAACCAAGGGTCAGCGATACTGAAAGGACCATAAATCGAAGCATGTAAAATGTTTTCATAGGTTCTAAAGTTTAAGTTTTTAAAACCTACGATAGAAATCTAATTCTGGATTTTTCAACCTCCAAAAAAACTCAACTTTGATTTTTACAAGCGCCTCATTTAGGGCTGAATAAAAGAGCTTTAAGTGTTAATCATTAATATTAGGCACAAAAAAAAGAGCCTATTAAGCTCTTTCAAATTATTTTTCTAATGATTACTTCAAACATTTAAAATAGTCGAAGGGTTCCTGACAGTCTAAACACTGGTAATGCGCTTTACAAGCTGTGGATCCAAATTGGCTCACCATTTTTGTGTTTTTAGAATCACATCTTGGACAAGGTACAACTACAGGATCTGAAAAGAGAACTGATTTATCTACCTCATCTTGTGGTGGAGCAATTCCATATTCTTTCAACTTACGTCTTCCATTTTCTGTCAACCAATCCGTAGTCCATGCCGGAGAAAGCACTGTTTCAACGGTAACGTTTTCTATTCCTTCATTTTTAAAGGTCTCACGTATATCTTCTTCGATAACTTGCATGGCCGGACAGCCTGAGTACGTAGGTGTAATGGTTACGGTAACTTCCTCCCCTTTTACCTCTACATTTCTAACCACGCCTAGATCGACGATAGTTAAAACAGGGACTTCTGGATCACTTACGTGCTCCAGAAGATCCCATATATATTCTTTTGTAATTGTCATACTGCAAATATTACCACTCCATTCCTGGATAAGCTCTTTGCATGTATTGCATTTCTGCCAAGAGATATCCAAGGTGCTCAGAGTGCAATCCTTTTCTTCCTCCGTCTAATTGCCATTTTGTTTCTGGCAAAGTTAATGTTGCTTCTTCAATCACACGTTTTACTAAGTCTTCCCAATCTGCTCTTAGATCTTCTAAACTTGTAATGATTCCTGCTTCAATTAACGTTTGGTTTACTTCATCCTCAAAGAAAATTTCTTGAGAGAATCTCCATAAATCATTCAATGAAGCTTGTACTCTTTCGTGCGACTCTTCTGTTCCATCTCCTAAACGAATTACCCATTCCGCACTGTGCTTCACGTGGTATTTTACTTCTTTCAAAGATTTCTCAGCAATGGCAGCTAATTGTTCATCAGAACTTTTTGTTAATGCTGCGTACATGAATTGCTGGTAAGCCGAGAATAAGAATTGACGAACAATTGTTGCTCCGAAATCACCGTTAGGCTGCTCACACAACAATAAATTCGTATAATCTCTTTCGTATCTCAAGTAAGCCAAATCATCTGCTGATCTATCTTTACCTTCAACTTTTCCAGCGTATTCTAATAATGTTGTAGCCTGCCCAACTAAATCTAATGCGATATTTGTTAAGGCTATGTCTTCCTCTAAAATAGGACCGTGACCACACCACTCTGATAATCGTTGCGAAACAATTAATGCATCGTCTCCCAAACGAAGGGTATATTTAAATAATGCTTCTTCTTTTGTCATGCTAAAAATCGTTTACATGTGCTCAATACCATCTGGTACTTCGTAAAAAGTTGGGTGACGATAAACTTTGCTATCTGCAGGTTCAAATAAGCTATCTGCATCTGCAGGATCTGAAGCAAAGATGTTTTTAGATTCTACAACCCAAATGCTCACACCTTCTGATCTTCTTGTGTAAACGTCTCTTGCATTTTCTACAGCCATAGTTTCGTCAGCTGCACGTAAACTTCCCACGTGTTTGTGGCTTAACCCTTGTTTACTTCTTATAAAAACCTCGTATAAAGGCCATTCTTTCTTTGTCATGTAAATTCTTTTAAGATGCTTTACGTTGAGCTTTCTTTGCTGCGTATGCATTCGCCGCTTCTCTTACCCAACTTCCGTTTTCTTTTGCTTTTCTTCTCGCTTCAACACGTTCTTTGTTACAGATTCCGTTACCTGAAACAACCTGCCAGAACTCATCCCAGTTAATTTCACCGAAATCGTAAGAACCTTTTTCTTCGTTCCACTTTAAGTCTGGATCTGGAATTGTAAGTCCAACCAACTCTGCTTGAGGAACTGTTACGTCCACAAACATTTGTCTTAATTCATCGTTAGAATTACGCTTAATTTTCCATTTCATCGATTGCTCAGAGTGTTGCGAATCTGCATCACTTGGTCCAAACATCATCAAGGCTGGCCACCAGAATCTATTTAATGAATCTTGTGCCATTGCTTTTTGCTCTGGAGTACCTTGTGCTAATTTCGTTACAATCTCGAAACCTTGTCTTTGGTGGAAAGACTCTTCCTTACAAACCCTTACCATCGCTCTGGCGTATGGTCCGTAAGAACATCTACACAAAGGAACTTGGTTCATAATGGCTGCACCATCTACTAACCAACCAATTGTTCCCATATCTGCCCACGTTAACGTTGGGTAATTAAAGATACTTGAGTACTTCGCTTTTCCAGTATGTAAATCATCTATAGTCTCTTCTCTATCTGCTCCCAAAGTTTCGGCTGCAGAATAAAGGTAAAGTCCGTGACCTGCTTCGTCTTGCACTTTGGCCAACAAAACAGCTTTTCTTCTCAAGTTCGGTGCACGAGTAATCCAGTTACCTTCTGGCAACATACCTACGATTTCCGAGTGCGCGTGCTGAGATATTTGACGAATCAAGGTTTTTCTGTAGGCATCTGGCATCCAATCTTTTGGTTCGATTCTGATGTCAGCGTCTATCTTCTCTTGAAATCGCTTCTCTAATTCTTCTATGTTAATTTCTTTCATGCTTATTTCCTTTGATTCTCTCAAAAAACAAGTTTTGATCGAATGATTTTATCAAAATAGCGGTTCACAAAGATACAAAAATTATGGCGCTTTTTGCGGACCTAGGGCCTTGAAAGCACCCTTCCTTCACGAGCATAACAAAACTCATCCGTTTTTGTTTACTTCAATCCTAGAATTTCATACAACTTCTTTTGAAGGATACTTAAGCAACAAACCATCTGTAAAAGCGCTCAAAACCAAGTAGAATAGAAAAAATATTCTGAATTTCATTTCTTTTTTTTAGTTAGAAAATCTTGTATAGAGCTTGTATAAAAGGTGACAAATATCAAAGCATTCCCCCCCCTGTAAATTGACGATTATCAACAGGGAGAACAGCATCTAAATTTTGTACTCAATTTGCGATATATGAGTAAAGTTGATAATTCTCAAAAAGGGAGCAATGCTCTATGTGATAAATATCAATAAAACTGCTTCACCACATCGTAGAATCCACACTATCTTCTCCTTCGATAAGCTGAAAATCAAGACATCCCTTTCTTTTAAGCTAATAAAAACGTATTCATGATAATAGTCAAGGATGGGGATTGTATGCTCTATTACTAGGCAAAAGTCGTTAATCTGTTTATTTTTGTGCAGTTATTAAGCAAAACATATGACTCCAAAATTTCATACTTTAAAAATAAGCGAAGTTAGACGTGAGACGGAAGATGCTGTATCTGTGGCATTTGAAGTACCTAGCGAATTAAAAGAAGACTACAATTACAAAGCTGGTCAATACCTTACTTTGAGAACAACAATAGACGGTGAAGATTTGAGAAGATCTTACTCTATTTGTACGAGTCCTTTAGACGATGAATTAAGAGTTGCTATCAAGGAAGTTCCTGAGGGAAAATTCTCTGGTTTTGCCAACAAAGTTTTGAAGTCGGGAGACGAACTACAAGTAATGACGCCAACAGGGCACTTTAAATTAGAGCCTTCTGCAGATCACGAGAAATCTTACGCATTGTTTGCTGCAGGAAGTGGAATTACTCCAATTTTAGCCATTGCCAAAACAATATTAAAGGCAGAACCTAAAAGTGATGTTACTTTATTTTACGGTAACAAAGGTTTCCACAGTATCATTTTTAGAGAAGAATTAGAAGCTTTGAAAAACTTGTACATGAACAACTTTAGAATTGTACATGTTTTAAGTAGAGAGAGCTTAGGAAATAAATTACAAAAAGGAAGAATTGATCAAGACAAGTGTATTAACTTGTACAATGCTTTCTTAAAAGATACAGATTTAGACGAGGTGTTTATCTGTGGACCAGAGCAAATGATTTTAGGGGTGAAAGACGCCATGAAAGAATTGAATGTTCCTTCAGATAAAGTTCACTACGAATTATTTACAACGCCAGGAATGGCAATGAACCAGGCGCCAGTAAAAGCTACGGCAAACGAGCCAAATGTATCTTCTATGGTACACATCATTTTGGATGGAGACCAGATAGACATCCCTCTAGATTCTACGGGAGATAACATTTTGGATGCCGCACAAAAAGCAGGTGCAGATTTACCTTTTGCTTGTAAAGGAGGTGTATGTTGTACATGTAAGGCTAAAATTATCGAAGGTGAAGCTGTAATGGATGTTAACTACGCTTTAGAAAAAGACGAAGTTGATGCTGGTTATATCTTAACTTGTCAATCTCACCCAACGAGTGAAAAGTTGGTTGTATCTTTTGACGATTAATTAGGACGACAATTATTATGGGATTATTTAAAGGTCTTTTTAAAAAAGACATTAAACCAAAGAAAAGAGGATTTCTATACGCAGAAGTTATAGATGTTGTTAGAGAAACAAAGGATACCGTTAAGGTAGTTCTTAGTTTAGATGCTAAGGATAAATTTGTAGTTTATCCAGGACAGCACATCAATATAGCTGTTGAAATCGATGGTAAAGAGTACAGAAGATCTTACTCTATCTGTAGCGGAAGAGGTGAAGAGTTGGCCATTGGTGTGAAAGAAATTACGGATGGTATTGTTTCTAAATACATGAACAACGATGTAAAAGTTGGAGATCATATTTGGATTACAAAAGCTGAAGGAAGTTTTAGAATTGCTCAGGAAAACAAGAACATAGTTGCCTTTGCAGCTGGAAGTGGTATTACACCTATTTTATCTTTTGCCAAGCATATCGCAGGTGTAGACGGTAAAATGGAATTGTTATACGCCAACAAAACAGAGGCTGACATCATTTTCAAAAAGGACATTGACGCCTTGAGTAAAAATGTAAATGCACATTACTACCTTACCCAAGAGGAGAAAGAAGGATATGGAAAAGGACGAATTAATAAAGAAGCCGTAAGTGCTTTTGTTAAGGCGAACTTAGATGTGTTAAAAGCAGATGGTTTTTACTTCTGTGGTCCGGAGGAAATGATTGCAGATGCACTTGAAGCGTTGAAAGTTTTTGGTGTAAGCGAAGATAAATTGCATTACGAATTATTTACAACTCCTACGCTATTGAAATCGCATGAAACGGAAGTGCATGCCGATTATAAAGGAGAAAGTAAGGTTACTGTAATTTTAGATGACGAGGAAACTCGCTTTACAATGAAATCTGATGGAGACACTTTGTTGTCTGAATTAGAAAGTGAAGGAGTTGACGCTCCTTACTCATGTAGAGGTGGTGTTTGTAGTACGTGTAAAGCGAAAGTATTGAAAGGTTCGGCCCACATGGATATGAACTACACGTTAACAGACGAAGAAATTGCTGAAGGTTACATTTTAACCTGTCAATCTCACCCGAATTCTGAAGAATTAATAGTGACGTACGATGACTAAGAATATAGTAATTCTAGGTTGTAGCAGAGGTATAGGTTTTGAAGCGGTTAAATTCATTTCTGAACATACAGATCACAACGTAATTACCCTTTCTCGAAACGTAAGTTCTTTAGAGGGGATGAAAAACGTAGATGCTTTTAGTTTTGACTTAAACAGTGAAAACGTACGCGAAGAATTATCTGCGATTCTTAAAAATTACAAAAGCCTGGATATACTCATTAACAATGCTGGAACCTTAGTAAACAAGCCATTTTTGGAGTTATCTCAGGAAGAAATTGCTACGAGCTACCAAACCAACATTGTTGGGATAATGGCTGCTACACAAGCTTTTGTTGAGCACGTAGGAGAAGGAGCTGCACACATTTTAAATATTTCATCTGTAGGTGGTATTCAAGGAAGTGTGAAATTTGCAGGACTTTCTGCTTACTCTACCTCTAAAGCTGCTTTGGTGAGTTTTACCGAATTATTTGCTGAGGAGTTTAAGGAAACTGAAATAGACATGAACTGTTTATGTTTAGGTGCAGTACAAACAGAAATGTTAGCTCAAGCCTTTCCTGGATATGAAGCTCCAATTAGTGCAGCGAAAATGGCCAAGTATATCGTAGAGTTTTCTTTAACAGGAAACGAGTACTACAAAGGAAAAATATTACCTGTATCTATGTCAACACCTTGATAAAGTACAGAAAAATAATAATAAAAAAGCGGCACTTTTTGAGGTGCCGCTTTTTTTATAACTGATTTCTATTGCTCAATAGTTTTTATAACTTTTCCAGCCTTGTCTTTAACATACCATGGGTAAATTGCATTTCCTTGTTCGTCGTAATTTTTGTAATAAAAATGGGTAAAAGGATAGGAATGTTCTACCACCTCACCAGTTAATACAACTTCTTGCTCATCATCTCCTACCTTATGATACAGTAATTTCCCGTTATAGCTGTATTTCAAATATTCAATTTCTTCATTTGCAGCATACACAATTTTTACAAAAATTTGATTGTTCCCAATATAATAATGTAGGTATTCTCCTTCCTTTTTATCATTCACAAAATTGGTAACGTCAATCAAATCTCCATGTTCATTATAACTATAACTTACCCCGTCTCGTTTTCCATTTCGCATAGTATAATCATATTGAATTAGAAAACTGTCCTTATCGTAGTAATGATGGTATTGTATTACTTTCCCATGAAGTGTATCATTTACGTAGTTCCCAACAGATCTAAGCATCATGGTATCTCTTTCATTTTTGTACAAATAAAACCAACTTTTACCGTTTGCCTTACCATTTTTCATTTCATAACACCAATCAAAGCCACTGCTCTGGTTTAAATATTTTTGTATTGGTGATTCCGCATAAGTTTTGAATACACTTAAAGTATCCTCGCCTACATATTCATGGGTTACAACAGCCGTTCTAAGTCCATTATTAAAAAGCCTTACAGAGTCTACTTTTCCTTGAGAAAAATGTGCAAATACTGAATCTACACTCCAGGAAAACTTGGACAACCCAGGTAGTGTATGAGTAGGGGTTGTATAAAATTCATTGAAAAAACCAACTCTCTCCACATTAGAGTTTTTATATACATGTGTTACGTAGCCCGTAAACACTTTTTTTCCTTTTCGCCATAAATTCTTTTTTAGGTAAAGTTGATTCAAAGTAAGGGTATCAACATTTGAGGCATTTTCTTTAGCGTTTACAGAAAACATCCCTCCAAGCAGTAGTAACAGTAGTAGTGTATTTTTCACATAACAAAAATAATAAAACCAACTAAAAATCTAAATCATTAAACTTAAAGCAGCAGTACCCTTAGATTAACTTTCTATAAACCTTTCGGTGCTCTCCACAATTTATATACCTTTAAACCTAACAAAATCTACACACATGGTAAAGAAAAATTCGAAGTTAGATAGATCTGCAAAATCCTTATTCATCGGTTTGGTCATTTGTCTCTTGCTCATTTACGGTGGAGATATTGTAATGCCTATTTTACTTTCTGGATTTGTAGCAACCCTATTAACTCCTTTGGCCAACACCTTTGAAAAATGGCATTTCCCCAGAGCTCTATCTTCTTTGGTTGCTGTTTTACTCGCCTTTACATTTATGCTAAGTGTGGTCACCTTAATTAGTGTAAAAAGTACAGATATAATAACCGATTTAGATTTAGTAAAAAAGGTAAATCAATTGGAGTTTTTAAATTCTAAAGACAGTTTTGATGCTGAAATGGATTCTCGATTAGGAGATTACAAAAGCATGGTTTACAGCAGTGTTGAAGGATTAAAAAACATGCTTTTACAAGCCGGTGAACAAGCGGCAACCAGTTTAAAAGACGCATTTATCTTCTTAGTCACCTTCCCTGTTTACCTTTTCTTCATGTTAATGTACCGCAGAAATATTGGTGATTTTATTTTAGAATATCTGAAAGGAACCAACATTAGCAACCCTCAGGATTTAATCCTAGATATGCAAAAAGTACTGCAGCAATACCTGAAAGGTTTAGCATTACTTATACTCATCATTAGCAGTTTAACTGGAATAGGACTCTTTTTCTTAGACATAAAACACGCCTTCATTATTGGAATAATTAGTGGTATTTTAACCTTAATTCCTTTTGCTGGAGTAATCATCAGTGCATTAATTCCTATAATCATAGCTTTGGCTACCAAAGACAGCATGTGGTATGCCGTGGGTGTTATTGCAGTATACGCGGTAGTTCAATTTTTGGAAGGAAACGTTATCACCCCCAAAGTCGTAGGAAATAGTATCAATATCAATCCTTTGGTGGTCATCGTAGGCTTAGTGATTATGGGTGCCCTTACAGGAATTATCGGTATGATTTTAACACTTCCGATCTTGGCTATATTGAAAGTGATCACCAACCACTATAGCGAATTAAGACCTTGGAAAATACTCATGCAGGACAAGGAATAGACACGGGAGTAATCTTCAAACTAATTTCCTAGGGAGAATCACCCTAAATGCTGGGGCAAAAACTTCCGATTCTCCCCTAAATTCATGGATTTACTACTTTTTTCTTGCTCTATTTCATTAAACTAATTTTCTTTGCGTTCGCGAATGGGGAACTACCTCCATTCCTTTGTTTTACACTCAATATTACGTATGAAGAAAAGTTTACTGCTATTAACGAGTCTTCTTTGCTTGAGCTATACTGGTTCAGCACAAGAAGAAGCTACAAATAGCTATTCGCCACGACCTTCTGTTGGACTTCAAGTAGGAAGTTTGGGAGCTGGTTTACAATTCACCTACCCTATTTCAAAAAGAATAGAATTAAGAGCTTCTGGAACCTTTTTACCTGAACTAGGTATGAGCTTTACAGGTACCTCTGGAGGTGCAGATGTTAGTTCTGACTATCGCTTCTCAACTGGTAGCGCTTCTTTAATTGGAACTTATGCTCCTTTTGCCAAACGTCCTGGGTTAAAAATTGCTGCTGGTGCGGTATATACAATAACTAAAATTAGTGCTGTTAACGCGTACTACCTGCCAGATTATGATGAAGATTTAGGAATTTTAGGCATTGAAATTACACCAGGATTACCCGTAAACCCTTACCTAGGAATCGTTCTTGGGAATGCTGGTAAAGCAAAATGGGTAAGCTATGCTTTTGAATTCGGCGCGATGTATCACGGAAAACCATCTGTTACAATGACCGGAGAAGGAAGAATAGCACCTACTGCAAATCCAAGCAATACGGCTGTTATTGAAAACAACATTTCAAGTTTTCAATTCTACCCCTATGCGAACTTTCAAATCAACTTCTTTTTAAAGAAGCAATAATTCAATCTAAGGAAAAGAAAAATGAAAAAGAATATAATTAAAGGATTGGCTTTCCTTGCATTACCAGCTTTACTTTTTGGTGCTTGTAAAAAAGTTGATATTACGGATGGTGTTGTTGAGGTATTTAACGTATCGTCTTCAAAAGCAAGTGTATCTTTTCAATTTGTAGATGCCAATACAGGGCAACTCTTGGATATGAATGGTAATGAAGATATTCAAATTCGCATTGGGGGTGCAAATGCTCAAGATGTTTCAGATAATTTTGGTGCCCAAAAATATGGTGCTGATTTGGGGTTATTATCACTTTCGATTGCTGAAAGTTTAATACCTTCTGAAAATACGCCGGTTGAATTTACCGTACACGCTACTGCCAATGGATACTTTCCATCAAGTACTGATGTTACCTTGATAGAAGAAGGTCATACCCATATTTCTGTAAGCATGGTTAGTGTAAACAATGCACCGCAAGATATTAAAGTGGCTACAGATTTAATTGCCGGAGTAGGATCTACAGGTGAAATTTCTTCTGATTTCTCTTTAATGCCTGCAGTATCTAATTCTGGAACTACGGCGGAAGTGAATATCTCTACTGGAACTAAATTAATGGACAAAAACGGAAATGCAGTTTCAGGGAATATAGATGTTGAACTTGCTTATGTTGACCCAAATGGTGAAAATGCTAGTTTAGTTTTACCGGGTGACTTGAACAGAGCTCAAATGGACAATGGAGAGTTTATGACTTTTAACACATTAGGAGCCGTTGCCATGGACATGTACGCAGGTACAAAAGAAGTTACCAACTTTGACACTCCAATTCAGATGACCATTAGCATTCCTAATGGAGCAACAAAGTTTGATGGATCTGCTATTGCGGCAGGAGATGATTTTGGTGTTTACAGTTACGATGAAGAAAATTCTAACTGGAAATTGGAAAGTACTGAAACCGTGAGCATGAACACAACTTCTGGTTTATTAGAAGTTACTTTTGATATGGCGCACTTATCTGCTTGGCAAGTTGCTGAAGGAGAAAAAACATCTTCAGGCTATGATTACAATATGGTAACGTTTAATTCTAACTGTCAGGATTATTACTTAAACACATCAGAGATCATTTGGGAGTATGTTGAAGAATCTGGAAGTGTTAGTCACAGACAAACTGCGAGCTTCCAATTTGGTTCTCCTATGAAAATTGTAAGTGTAATTAGTGCAAAAGCGAATTATGCCAATAACGTAACCTACAAATGGTACAAAAAAGGTAATCCTTCTGACTTTATTACTGCACCTGCAACTTACCAGGCAAACCCAACAGTAAATTTACCAGATGCATGGTGTGTAGCTGAAAATACTCCCTTTAAGATTTTACTTTCTACAAGTTGTCCGGACAACCCAAATAGAATTTACAAACCAAATTGCTTCGTTTTTGCTTTTGAAGAAGGAAAGTTTAACGAGTTTGGAGAATGGAAAATATTAGGACAAATGAAAGGTGGTGAAATAGAAACCTCTACTGGAGTTCTAGAAAAAGGAAAAGAATACACCATTGGATGTATTTATCAAGATAAGTTAGTATTCTTAACAGGTACCTTAGACAACTTTGATTTAGGTAAAGTTTTAGTGGATGGAAATGATATTGACTTGAGTAGACCTTTGACGAATGCAGAATGTTCTTATTTGAAGGGCTAATCTATATAAGTTGAAAAAAGTTAAGGAGTGAAGTTTATTCACTCCTTTTTTTATTTTTGAAAGAAAGAATCACCTTATGAGAACATGGTTTCAGTACGAATATGGATTTGTGAATATTGACGACACCAATATTTATTTAACGAATACAGGGAACTGGTCAGACATCAGAGTTCTTAAAGAATTGAATTATACCACCTCAAAAGCTCAGAATAAATCTGTAAAGGTTGGACTCATCATAATTACCCTATTCTTTACTTTATTAATTCTTTTCAATGTTCTCAGTGCTAAGTTTAGCTTGGGGTTATTTGCTTTATCTGTTATAGCCGTAATTTCCACTTATCGTTACATGCGCACAGAAATAGGAGCTCAGTTTAAAATTCCAACAAATAAATTGTTAAAGGTTGAACGTGAGGATAAAGATGCTGTGCTTACCTTTTTAAATTATATGAACGAGCCAACTACCCACGTTCTAAAAAATGTAAAAGAAAACCATTACGCCCTACTTATAGATCTTTGTTCTGGAGATAAAAACACAGTTGAACTCTGCCACAGATAGGAGTGGCAGCTTTGCTTTGGGGATATTTAGCAGGCCTTAACTATTGCATACGACCCGCGGAAGTATGCAAAGGTTTTAGGAATGCTTAATAGACCATAAGTAAACTATAACGGATAGCTGGACCCCAAATCCTTTTTGGGGGGGGGCAGCCTACTTCTTATCTTCTTCTTGCTCGTAACCTGGTGTTACATATTTAAATCGTTTTGGATCAAAAATGAATCGCAAGTACAATTGATCTGTAGCTTCTCTTTCTGGAAGTAAGTTTGGATTCTTTAATAAGCTATCCTTATTGTATTTCAACTTTGCTTTGTACAACCAAATATCTTGTGCAATGGATGCGCTTCCTTTTTGATACGTTGTTATATAAGCAGCCTCGTCTTCCTTTCCCAACTCAGAGAATAAAGGAAAACTCAATACTTTCAATAACCGCTTATCGGCATAGGCATAAACCGATCTATACATACCATTAAGAACGCGGTAATCTATGATAATATCTTCTTTAGCAGGCGATAGAATTTTCTTAAAGGATACTTCAAGGTCTTGGGTTATGTTTGCACCAATTCCGGCTGTCGTTACAAATTCATCTCTGGCAGCATCATATAGAAAAAGGTAGTTTTCGGGACTATTATATCCCATGTCTTTAAAATTCTTCATACTCCCTACGCGCTCTACTTTATCGAAGGCGTATTTTTCTCTTTGAAGTATGAAAACCTTATCTTTCAAGGTATCGGCATTAACATGGGCATCGTAGGAGAAGAACTTGTATTCTTCTGCTGCATTGATTCCCAATTTGTTTTCCATAAAGCGCTTTGCTCTCTCCTCCACACTTAACTTCTCGCTAGGGGTGTCTGTTTGTTGAGGCTTTGTTTCCGTAGAAGCATCTGTTCCACACCCCAATAAGATTGCTGAAAAAACTAATCCGATAACTGTACTCTTTTTCATGCTACAAGTATACTATTTATTCGATATTTCAAGACGATTCTTACGTTTGAAAATTTCATAAACCAACAAGCCTACTCCCAATAAAATGCATCCATAAAGCGCAGGTTTATTTCCATCGGATAGGACCGCAACCAAAAAACCGATCACTACCAATGCAAAAATGGATGGTATTACCGGGCCTAGTGGAATTCTAAAACTATAGTCTGCTTTATCTTTTACCTTTCTAAAATAAAAGACTCCTATGCCTGAGAGGAGTAAAAAGATCCATTCTATAAAAGTGACATAATTAATAAGGTTCTCAAAACTCCCCCAAAACACCAATAATACAGCGCTCCAAAATGACTGAACGAGTATAGCATTTGCTGGGGTATCATATTTTTTATGTCGTTTAGCTGTCCACTTAAAAAACACTTGATCTTTGGACATGGCGTAGTAAATTCTCGGTGCAGACATGGTGAAAATAAAAGCCGATCCAAAGGTGGAAACCACAATAAGCAGACTCACCAAAGTTCCTCCTCTACTCACAATTTTATTCATAGCATCTACAGCAGGCTTTGTACTATTCATTAAACCTTCGACACCCAAAACATTGATGTAGGTATAATTGCATAACCAGTAACAAAGGGTCACAAAAGCCACTCCGATAAGCATAGCCATAGGTACCGATCGTTTAGGATTCTTGGCATCTGCCGCTAAAAAAGAAGCGTGTTGAAATCCTCCAAACGACCACATTACTGGAATCATAGACAAGGCCACACCTATCCATAAATCTCCATTAGACTTGCGCGGTAAAGCTTCGGGAATTAATTCACCATTTTCTTTGTTTATAAAAAAGAGTCCGGCAGCAATCAACACAAATATTCCAAGGATTTTAAGCACGGAGAGGATATTGATAAATATTTCGCCAAGCTTTATACCTCGTACATGAATCAAAGTATTAAAGGCTATCATCAACAAAGCTATAAGTAGAACCTCTTGCTGAGAAAAAGGAGATCCCAGTAGCGTATTAAAATAAGAGGAACTTGCAATTACAAGTGCTGCAATGGAACCTGAGGTAATAACACTAAGTACTATCCATCCGTAGAGGAAGGCCATGCGCTTACCGTAGGTTTCCTTCAAAAAAACATATATTCCTCCTGCTTTTGGGAAGAGTCCTACCAATTCGCTGTAGGTGAGCGCTCCACAAAAAGCAACTCCACCACCAATTAGCCAGGCCCACAGGATAAAACTCTCCTCCCCGATGTAGCGTGCCACACTTTGAGGAGATAGAAAGATTCCGGATCCTATACAAGCACCGACCACCACCATGGTAAGGCCGAAAACACTAATTTTTCTGGTTGAGTTTTCTTTCAATTTTGCCATCACTTTAAAATTAAACAAATCCTGTATCCACGGATGAATATTGTAAAAATATAGCTGTTAAGTTTTACACATATTTCAAGGATTTGGTAGCCCTTGGTTTACAAGATTCTACTAAAGCTTAACTACAGGTTTATCAAAAGTATTTGTACGCCGCCCGTTAAATTCTTATTTTCGCTGGGGCAAAAAAACACATTCTTAAACTAAATAGATACTTATGCTTAAAATAGATATGCACACGCACATCATTCCGAAACATTTACCGGATTGGACGAAGAAGTTCGGATATGGTGATTTCATTTACCTTGACCACAAGGAAGAAGGAGTTGCCGACATGATGCAAGGTGGGCAATATTTTAGAACCATTAAAGAAAATTGCTGGAACGAAGAGGTGAGAATTCAGGAGTACAAAATGTTTGACACGCAAGTGCAAGTTGTTTGTACAATTCCGGTGATGTTCTCTTATTGGGCAAAGCCAAAAGACTGTTTAGAACTTTCTGAGTTTTTAAATGACCACATTGCTAATTTGGTTGCTAAATATCCAAAGAACTATATAGGTTTAGGAACTGTTCCTATGCAAGACACGGAGTTGGCGATTCAGGAATTAGAGCGTATTAAGAAAATTGGATTGGTGGGAATACAAATAGGTTCTAACATCAACGATTTAAACTTAAACGAAGAACAGTTTTTCCCAATTTTTGAAGCTTGTGAGCGTTTAGGATTAGCAGTTATGGTGCACCCATGGCAAATGATGGGATTTGATAGCATGCGTAAGTACTGGTTACCTTGGTTGGTTGGAATGCCAGCTGAAACATCAAGAGCAGCGTGTTCTTTAATTTTTGGAGGTGTGTTAGAGAGATTACCTAATCTACGTGTTTGTTTATCTCATGCCGGTGGTGAATTCTTGTTTACTATGGGTAGAATTGAACACGGTTTTAACTGTCGACCAGATTTAGTTGCGATAGACAACAAAAAGAACCCAAGAGAATACATCGGTAAAATGTGGGTAGATTGTATCACGCACGATATTGATGCTTTGAAATACATCTTAAACATGCAAGGCAGTAAGCGTGTAAGTTTAGGTTCTGATTATCCTTTCCCATTAGGAGATCTTGAGATTGGAAAATTCATTACAGATAGTGATTTACCGCAAAATGTAATTGAAGATATTTTCTGCAACTCAACTTTAGAGTGGTTAGACTTGAAAAAAGAAATGTTTTTATAATTGAAAACAAAAAAGATAGTAAAGGTGGACAGTTTTGTTCACCTTTTTTTGTGCCCTTCCTTAAGATAAAGCTCATATAGCCTTGACTTAGTTTTAACCGTAGTATAACCTTTTGGCTACCTAATCTTCCTTAAAGGCAGCTTAGTTTTGCGGCAAAAAAATGGAACTTTTCTTAATCTCCCTTGGCGCTATGTTTTCCATTATGAATCCATTGAGCACCGTCCCCGTTTTTGTGAGCTTAACCGCCGATCATGAATTAAAAGAAAAAAACAGAGTTGCTGTTTGGACCTCCATTAACGTGCTTATCATTCTCCTACTCTCTTTTTTTGTAGGACAATACATACTTCAATTTTTCGGCATTAGCATTAACGCGTTAAAAATTGCTGGAGGATTAATTATCACCAGTTCTGGATTTGCCTTACTTACCGGTAAATTTAAAGAACACAAGGGGATGACTTCCTCGAAAGTTGATAAGGATATTCGATCTAGATCTGATATTGCTTTAACACCTTTGGCTATTCCCATGCTGGCAGGTCCTGGTACCATATCATTACTCATTACCTTAAATCAAGAGCATAAAGCAATGTTTGATGTTCTCATCTTAATGGGGGCCATGTTTGTGGCTTGTACTTTCATCTTTTTACTCCTTAAAAGTGCTCAGTACATCGTAAACCTTTTAGGTGCTTCGGGTATTAATGCACTCTCACGCATCATTGGTTTCATCGTTATTGCCATAGGAATAGAGTACATCATTTCTGCGGTAAGTAATTTGTTCCCAGCATGGGTGGGTTAATCCCAAATAAAGTGAGTCTTTCATTTAAAGCTATGAATAGCCTCAAAAAGAACGGAACATAAAAAAGGCCGACATCTAATTAAACGTCGGCCTTTCCATATTATCTTAAGACATTTATATGTCCGAGAATGTACTCGCTGTAAACTCTTTCGGTGGTATACTTAATTTTATATACATAAACACCATCAGGAACAAGTTGCCCGTTATAGGTTCCGTCCCAAACATCGGCTATATCCGTTGAAGAAAAAATCAGCGTTCCAGTACGGTTAAAAATGTTTAATTCGTACACCATGAACTTACAATCACCTTCCACTTTAAACCCGTCATTAGCGGCATCACCATCAGGAGTAAAACTATTAGGGATGTAGATGTTACAATCACAGTTTTCAAACAATATCAAAACACTATCTGCAGCAATTCCACATTCATTCTCCACAAGCACACCATATGTACCTGCCTGATCTACGGTAATATTACTTGCATTAGAACCTGTTGACCAGGTGTAGGTATCTATACTTGAAACACTCAAATTAGTAAGTGTAACTTGCTCACCTTCACAGGCAATTTGTGTACTCCCTAGGTTAATTTCTGGTTGGTCTATAATCTCCACTGTAATGGTATCCTGATTCACACAGTTTCCATCAGTAACCGTAACATTGTATTCACCCGAACTTGTAACAATAAAGCTATTGTTCGTACTTCCATCTTGCCATAAGTGGTTGTAATTATTCGAAAGTCCTGTAGATAAACCAAAGGTACCATTACCTCCACAAAGTGTCGTATCTACTCCTAAATCAAAGTCTAGATCTACAACTTGAACATTAATTGTATCAGAACCCGTACAACCTTGAACATCTACTTCAACCCAGTAAGTACCCGAAAGTGTTACATCATAAAAAGGAGTTGTAGTTGTTCCATCTTGCCACATATAAGTTGCTCCTGCAAAACTTTCTCCAATGGTTAAAGGTGAGGTACAAACAGAGGTATCGTTTCCTAAATCAAAAACAAAAGGAGCTTGATCTAAAATATACTCGGCCCTGTAGGTATCTCCTATTGAACTTTCGTTGGCAAATTGGAAGGCACAACTATTAGGCGCCCCTACTAAGGTAGTCCAAGGACCACTGGCATTGTCATTACGTTCGTTCAAAGCAAAACAAGAACTACATCCGTAATCTTGAATATTATAATTAATATCGTAGGTACCGTCTACACCTGTTAAGAAAACACCGTAGTAATTCCCTGCAGGATTATTAATATTTGTAAGGTTATTTGGCAACTGATTTACTCGATATATATGCACCCCAAGTGAACTCACAGAGTTAATATTTGAAACTTCAAAAACATCACCGGCAGACACCACATAATTTAAAGTAGTACCCGCTAAGCTGGCAGCATAAGCGAAGGTTGAACCATCTCCTAGTGGTGCTCCAGATAAAATTGATGGAGTTGCACCAAAACCAAGTAATGTACCATCATTCGTATTGGTACTTTCATCTGGTAATGTTGTTCCTGCAATGTTATCGAAATTGTAATACGCTTTCAATCCAGGTTCATTCCCCAACAACTTCTTACACAAATTCGTTCTAATTTCGTTTTCAGTTCTGGCATCATCCCAAAGTCTTACTTCGTCGATATCTCCATCGAAATATCTAACATTCATAATACCCCATTGACCAATTGTAGCATTATCTCCCGTGGCACCTGCTATGATTGCATCTGTAGTTGGGTCTGTATCCGCCTGCTCAATACCATTGATGTACATTTTCATTCCATCAACAGGATCTAAAATTGCAGCAACGTGTATCCATGTATTCGCTGGCCACGTGTTTAAATCTGAATAAATAACAAAGTTGTTTAACCCTACTCTTCTTGAAAAACTGATTTTACCTCCATTCCCAGGAGATATAGCATTGGTTTCAAATCCTAAATGAAATTGATCTGTACCTGTAAATGGGTTACTCCCACTTCTTCCAGCGATACAGTAACCATTTGCTAAAGTATTGTCAACGGCATTATCTAATTTAACCCATGCTTCAATCGTTCTTACCCCCGTTGCAACTTGATCTCCAAGTGAAACACCGGTAGCGGCACCATCAAAGTTTAAGGTATTCCCACTTCCTTGAGCAAAGGTTATGGACGCAATGATTAAGCTAAATATGAAAAATGTATATTTCAATGTAAAGTCTTTTTATAGGGGAACAAAACTACGAAATTTAATGGAAATCGGGTTATATCTTAGAGAGACCTCTGTCAATTTTTTGTTCATAAAAAAAGGATGCGTTGAAAAGCCAACGCATCCTTTAATATCCTAAACAACAGTGTAATTACTTCACACCGTGCATTAACTTTTTCAATAGTCTTCCTGATAAAATCACCAAGATACCTGCCACAATAGGAATGATAGTAAAGATTAAGAAGAACGTAGATAATGAGTACTCCTCCTTAATGTTTTCAATTTGACCACCCGCAACCGCTGCTAATTTGTTTCCTATAGCGATAGCCAAGTACCACATACCAAACATAAAGGCAATCATTCTTGCAGGAACTAATTTACTCACGTAAGACAATCCTACAGGAGATAAACAAAGTTCACCAAGGGTATGGAACAAGTAGGCGAAAATCAACCATAC
>NZ_JAWWCF010000040.1:0-18674 GCF_033720595.1 Lishizhenia sp.
CATTGATTTTCACCACGAAACTCGCCAAGCCCTCCCAAGAAATGAGATAGACAGCATTGATATCACCTCCATGTAAACTTATGCTCTTCCCTATTGGACGATTAAATCCACAGAATTCTGTGATGGTTTCTTGCTGTTGTGTATTCAGCATTATTTATTGTTCCAATTGGTCATGGTCATTTGTAAACCAATCGTTGTAAAATCTTTGATAAAATTGGTAGACATCTCTATGCGCTCGGGTAAATCCAAGGCTTCCTTCTTTTTCCATTCTCCCAAAACATAATCTGCTTGTTGCCCTGGATGAAAATCATTACCAACCCCAAATTTCAAACGTGCATATTTCGGTGTCCCCACCATTTTTTGAATGTCCTTTAAACCATTGTGCCCCGCATCAGAACCTTTTCCTTTTAAACGCAAAGTTCCAAACGGAAGAGAAATATCATCCATGATAACCAAAACATTAGACAAAGGAATTTTTTCCTGCTGCATCCAGTAGTTAACAGCTTTACCGCTCAAGTTCATGAAAGTTGTTGGTTTAATCAATACCACTTGGCGACCTTTCCATTTGGCATGAGCTACTTGTGCATGCTTCAAGGTTTCGAATTCAGCTCCACGTTCTTCGGCAAATTTTTCTACTACCTTAAAACCAATATTATGTCGCGTGTTCTCGTATTTCGCACCAGGGTTTCCTAATCCAACAATTAGATATTTCATCACTACAATTTTATGCAAAAATAATAGTCTGCCTTAATCTACCTTGGTCAAAGCAGTAGAAACTAGTTTTAGGTCGTCTCGTTGGGTTTTATGCAAAACGGATTTACCTGTTTCAGGAGAAGACCCAACCACGTAAGAAGCCCTAAGAAAAGCCCTGTTTTCATTAGAAAAATAACAGAAATGATAATCCAAACTCCCCCTCAACATTTGTCGGTAAGTTTTACTCCCATATCCGTGATTCCCTGTTTTTGCAGGTATAAATGGAGACATGTAGCTTCCAGTATAGAAGAACATCATATCCCCTTCCTTTACAAACAGTTTTACGGTGGAATTGGATCCTATAAACCTCCCACTCACTTTACCTTGTTCTACATTTTCATAGATGACCACATAAAGATCACTTGCGCTTTTGTTTTGAAATTTATGTCCTACCGTTTCAGGGGTTTCTTCATTAACTTGTATATGATTAAGGGATAGACCTTCGGTTTCTTCCAACTCATCGCAACGCTCTATAAAAGTATTACGTGATTGAATAAATCGTTGTAAATCATAATCGAGCAATAAATCATGTTTCAAATTTCTGGCTTTCTCATTTTTAATTGATGTAAATGCTGAACTAACTTCCACAAGACTAATTGGCGCTCCTAGAAAATTATCTACAACAACATTTTCTACATTTTCATCTTCTAAAGCAACCGGCTTGTACAAACTATCTAACATGGCCATTTGGCCTTCAGAAATACTATCAAACCCACTCTGAAAATGCATGATTTCAGGTGGATTCACCTTGGTGTCTTTGAGGTAAAAACCAAAAGCAACACACAACACACTTACCAACAAAATGGCGCCTACCAATTTCTGCCATTGCTGTACTTTGCTAATTCTTACTTGTCTTTTTTCTTTTTTAAATTGAAGCTTACCCGTTCTCAACGCCAAACTAAACTCATCTACCTTTTTGTTGTGATGTGGATTAAGATGTAACAACTGTATTTTACTCAAAATATTTTGAGCCAATTGCGGGATCATCGTAGGATGAGATAGTAACTTCTGAAAAATTTCTAGGGGGATTAATTTCACCGCGTAATTCTCCTTCCCTAGCGCATCCAAACAACGATAGAAATCTGCATGATACAATAAAGTCGTAGCATGTATCAACCTGCGTTCGCTATCTACTCCCTTGCATTTCTGTTGTAATGACGCCAACATACTATTTATGTATTGTACCACCGTGAGCTCTACCTCAAGTAACGATCTTTCTACAATTAAATCAGTATAGCCCAACAACTCAGCCACCCTACTCCAATTTTCTTCTTCCAAAGCATCTACCAGCGCAAGTTTTAACTTCTCCTTTAGATATGGGGTAATGAATTTTTGGAAAGAAGTAAATAAACTGTGCTCTCTTATCACATTATCTATACGCAAACTGGTAAAATCTCCTCGGGTCAAGGCCTTTTTAATTCCAGGGTGTAAACGTATCCACTCTATAAAAATAAGGGCTTCCCCTTTCAGTTCCTCTAGAAAATGGGCTAGGTTTTCAGTGTTAAAGTGCTTCCCGTAAATAGTGATCTCTTTCTCCTTGTCTTTCTTCAAATATTGTTTGAGTTGTTCTATTAATTCAGCGATTCCTGCCTGATTTGGCAAACCGAAAACTTCAGAAAGATCATGTGGTGAAAAAAACTGCATAGGACGTATATGTTGACAGTTAAAGTTAGCTGAATAATTTATCTCGGCGACGTATATCCCTAGAATTTTGTGTTATGATTATGTTGCCAATCGATAAGAGATGCAGCTCCTCTACTCCCGAAAAAATTTAATTCCAATCAAACACGAACCATTTTACTCTTCAAATAACTTTTATTATTCATCAGAATCACGATATTTACAACTTCAATAAGCCAATACTATTGTAGAATTTAAAGCTTAATAATGGATTTGAACAAACAACTCATAGATAAAAGAGAACAGTCGAAATTAGGTGGTGGGGCAGACAGAATTGCCAAGCAACACGAAAAAAGTAAACTTACAGCCAGAGAGCGTATTAACCTGCTTTTGGATGAAAATTCTTTCCAAGAAATGGGGATGTTTGTTGAACACAGATCTGATTCTTTTGGTTTAGGTAAAAACAAAATTCCTGGAGATGGTGTAGTAACAGGTTACGGTACTATCCACGGAAGAACAGTTTATGTTTTCTCTCAAGATTTTACTGTTTTAGGAGGTTCGCTTTCTGAAACACATGCAGAGAAAATCTGTAAAGTAATGGATTTGGCCATTAAAAACAGAGCGCCAATTATTGGATTGAACGATTCGGGAGGAGCTCGTATTCAAGAAGGAGTAGTTTCTTTGGCAGGATACGCTGATATCTTTTACAGAAACACTTTAGCCTCTGGATCTATTCCACAATTGAGTGTGGTGATGGGACCATGTGCTGGTGGAGCCGTTTATTCTCCGGCATTAACAGATTTCATCTTCATGGTAGAAGATACTTCTTACATGTTCGTTACCGGGCCAAACGTAGTGAAAACCGTTACGCACGAAGAAGTAACATCTGAAGATTTAGGTGGAGCAAAAGCACATGCTGAGAAATCAGGTGTAAACCACTTTACGTCTCAAAACGATGTAACAGTATTACACGAAGTAAGAGACTTGATGTCGTACTTACCACAAAACTGTGAGACCTTTGCACCACATCCTACAAAATTCGAATTCAACACAAGTAAATTAGATAAAATAGGAAGCATACTTCCAGAAAACTCTACACTTCCTTACGACATGAGAGAGGTTATCGACTGTATGATAGACGATAATTCTTTCCGTGAAGTACACAAAGATTTCGCAACCAACATCGTAGTAGGGTTTGCAAGAATCGAAGGTAGAACAATTGGAGTTGTAGCCAATCAGCCTGCTTCATTGGCCGGTGTATTAGACATTGATGCATCGCGTAAGGGAGCGCGTTTTGTACGTTTCTGTGACTCGTTTAACATTCCTTTATTATGTGTGGAAGATGTACCAGGATTCTTACCGGGTACTGACCAAGAATGGCGAGGTATCATTTCTCACGGAGCTAAGCTATTATATGCATTCTCAGAAGCTACCGTTCCAAGAATTACAGTAATTACACGTAAGGCTTACGGTGGTGCATTCGACGTAATGAACTCTAAGAACATTGGAGCAGATTTGAACTTTGCATGGCCAACAGCAGAGATTGCAGTGATGGGAGCTAAAGGAGCTGCAGAGATTATCTTTAAAAGAGAAATTGCTTCAGCAGAAAACCCAGAGGAAAAATGGAAAGAAAAAGAGCAAGAATACGCAGATATGTTTGCTAACCCCTACAAAGCAGCCGAAAGAGGGTTTGTGGATGATGTAATTTTACCATCAGAAACGAGAGGTCGTTTAGCTGCTGCCTTTAAAATGTTAGAAGGTAAAAAAGAAGTATTGCCCAATAAAAAACACGGAAATATTCCGCTATAAGCATAGAAACATTTAAGTTAAAGGGTAATCGAAAGGTTACCCTTTTTATTTGCAGCACGCTGAATCTGGTTTATCTTCAATTAACCACTTGTACAATTTATTTTCACAGTTAATTGATTCTCACTAACTTTCCATCAAACACTATATCATGCTTAAAAAACACTTCTACATCACCGCTTGCCTACTCCTACTTTTAAGTGCCTGTGCACCGGCCCAAGACGTCAACGAATGTGTAAACGCAACACCCTATAATTTCTTAGGAGGATTATGGCACGGAGTGATTGCTCCCATCAGTTTTGTCATAAGTTTATTTAAGGAAGAAGTTGCCATTTACGCCGTAAACAATACCGGAGGTTGGTATGATTTCGGATTTTTAATTGGAGCAGGTGTATTTTTAGGAGGAGGATCTAGAGCCGCGAAAAAAAGGAAATAGGAGTATTAGTTTACTTCTATTCTATTCTTCACTTGATCGGGGTCATCCAAAATCTCCCAAACATTGAAGCGCTGCATTACTGCCTTCTTATTGGCAGCCAAAATTGCACCTGGATTACTCATTTCTGTAACTTCTCCGTCGGGAAATCGGGTAATAGAAACATAACTAGCCTCCTTTAACTTCTCTCTGTCTTTCGCTTTTATCTTCTTAATTACAGGATTGAGCATGGCCATAGATTTTCGCTGAAAAACACCTTTCTCCCAACTCATCCAAGCATAATCACCCTCTTCTTTGGCATATTTTTCAACCACATGCTCCAAGGCTACAATAGAATCAAATTTAAGGGATAGGTTGAACACAAAATAATCAAAATCCATGCTCGCCGTCACCCCAGAAATCCCCGGTTCTTTCTCCAATAAATCCTTGTATTTTTCGAGTGTGTCTAAAATGTCTGTTTTACTAGGAACGCGTTTCCCATCCAAACTATCCAGAGCCATTATACCTTTCAACTTAGTGGCAGAGGCACTCATGTTGAGTTTCACCTTCAAACTACCACTTCCATTTTTATTTAGGGTTAAATCTTCTATCAACTCAAAACAAGAAGTCAACAAAAACAAAAAAGAAAACAAGGCGAGAAGAGAAAGCTTTTTATACATGATGCAACACGATTAATGCTATAAAAATAAAAAAGCCCCGACGAGTATCGGAGCTTTTTCTAAAATATCTTTTGCGAATTAACTTCCACAGTATAAACATCCTTCATCATCGAAATTGTCTGCTTCAGGATTTGTTTCAATCTCCGGTTGCAACTGTTTTTTCAATTCATATATAGCTTGTTGTGTTTCGCCATCTTCGAACAAGTTCCCCGTTAACTTGCTTTTTAATTCTTCTATCTGTTGCGTGATTTCTTGCTCGCTCATAACTTCAATTGTTTTTCGGTACACCCAAATTTAGGACAAAGTAAAAACGTGTCAAAATTAGGTTTTACACAATTTCAAGTTCATTGTTAATTAATTTTATCGAGTGCTTCATTCACAGGACTTTTCATTTTTTCACACATGAATAAATAGTTTATTTCCGTTATTTTGAAGACGCAATGAATGATTTCTGAAGAGAGAAAATTTTCATTTCTTCATACTGAAATAAAAATTCTAACGTTAGCATCCATATGAAACTGCTCTACTGCCTAATTCTTCTTACTCCCTTGCTACTTTCAGCTCAAAATTGGGAGGAATTGCCCAATTTCCCTGGAGATGCAAGAGATGATGGAGTTGCGTTTACCTTACTAGGTAAGGGATACTGCGTTACGGGAAAAACGGACAACAACAATACTACCAACACATTATATGTTTACGACCCAGTTACAAAAAAATGGGAACCGGGAAGCAGTTTTCCTGGCAAAGGAAGGCAATACGCATCTGTATTTACAATTCGAGAAACAGCATACCTCATCGGGGGGTATAGTTTGAATGGAGAAGCCCTGAAAGATGTTTGGCAATACGATGCCCGTTCAGATAAGTGGGTGCAGAAACAAGATTTCCCCGATTCGGCAAGATGGAGCACTGTTGCCTTTAGTTCTGGAGATTTTGGTTATTTCGGACTGGGAGCATCTTTCAGTGGTTTAAAAAAAGATTTTTGGAAATACCTTCCCGAAAAAGATAAATGGATACAGCTTAAGGATTTCCCAGGTGAGGCCAGAAGAGATGCCATAGGGGTTTCAATTCAAGGAAATGCTGTGGTCGGCCTAGGTTTAAAAAGCTTTGATCTAAATGGTCACTTTGAAGATCTTTATCGTTTTGATGTTATCCAGCAAACATGGACCCAACTCAATAATTTCCCAGGAGGAAAACTCAGTTATGCCTTTGCAGATAAAATAGGTACAAAACTCATTGTAGGTGGAGGTATGAAAGGAGATCAAAATTTTCAGAGTAAAGTATACCAATACGATGGGTTGACACAGAACTGGATCCAACTTGACTCCCTTCTAGCAGGTCCCATGCGCGGTTGTTCCCACTTTGTAATTGCTAACGACTTTTACCTTTGCACGGGGTTAACAGCATCTTTTACACGTTCCAAGTTATTTCACCGACTTCAATTTACATCGCAAGAATTCATGGTGTACCCCAATCCAGTTCAACAGCAATTATATTTCACTGCCTCTGCTGATAAGCTACCCCTTGAAATAAAATTCTTCAACCTTCAAGGTAAATTAATTTATGAAGCGAATACGGCAGACAACTATTTGCTATTACCTCCCTTAAATGCTGGGGTATACATCTGTAGATTTACCAAAAACAACACCCTAATTCACACCGAAAAACTAGTCATTCAATAAAAATTTTCGTGTAGGTTTTGAACGCCTTTGAATTTGAAGTGTACAGTACTTCGAATTTTAAAAACAAAACCATGAAATATTTATTCCTCACCCTTCTCCTGTTTGCTGGTTGGCAAACTAAGGCGAACGAATACCCTGTAGATTCTAAATTAAAATCGGTTACGGTTTACACGCAGGGAGCCCAAATTCATAGAACTGCATCCTACAAAATTTCTTCAGGTGTTCATGAAGTAATTATAGAAGGAGTTAGTCCGAGAATCGATCAAAGAAGTTTACAAATCACAGGAACAGGAAACGTCATCATACTTGATTCTAAGTACGACATCCTCTACCCTCAACCCGATGAAGTAGAAGATGCTAATGCGCTTCCTTATGCTATTCGAAAAAAAATTGCAGCACTCGAAGATTCAATCTTCACACAACGTTATGTTGTATCAGGACTCAACAATCAATTGAATGTTATTCAAAGTTCTGAAAACATGATTAAATCCAACCCTATCATGCAAGGGAAAGGAAAGGTTGGAGACAGTTTAGAGTTGTTGCAAAAATCCTTGAATTACTATCAGAACAAATTGATGGAGTTGAGTAAACTGCGTTTGGAATTAGATCAACAAAAAGCGGAAGAACAACGCTTGCTCAATGAAATGCAGGCGCGTTTGAGAGAATTACAACAATACAAAAGAAACACAGGTCAAGGAAATCCAAAGCCCAAAGCACCTACACACCGCGTAATCATCACCCTACAAGCGAAAGCCTACACCCAAGGTACATTAGATATTTCGTACTTAGTAAGTAATGCAGGATGGCAGGCCATGTATGATTTAAGAAGCAGTGCTGATCAAGATAAAATCAACTTAAACTACAAAGCACATGTTTACCAAAACACAGGAGTAGATTGGGAAGATGTAAAATTGAATATTTCTACCAACAATCCTTATCAAAACAAAACGAAGCCAGAACTGAGAGAATGGTATTTAACAAGCTACATTCCTAATTTAAGGAAAGTCCAGGTTCAGAAAAGAGCACCACAACCTGTACAAGAATTAGAAGAAATTCAAGTCACAGAAGCTTACACCAACAATGCTGACATAGATGACAGTAAGAACTTCGCCTATGCTAGTACAAGTGCCAACTACACCACCGTAGTGGAACAAAAAATCAATGTAGAATTCCAAATCGATTTAAAATACAGCATTAAATCGAACAACAAAAAGCACATGGTGCTCATTAAAAATGAGGATATAGATGCGGACTTTGCTTACTATACCGTTCCAAAATTAGATGAGTCTGTATACCTCGTAGCCAACATTACCAATTTGGATGATTTAAAACTCGTACCAGCCCAAGCTAATATTTTCTTTGATGGATCTTATGTTGGAGAAACATATATCAATCCAGGAGTAATGGATGACACCCTTTCTTTGAGTTTAGGTAAAGATCCTAACTTGATTGTAGAAAGAAAGTTCTTGAAGAAAAAATACAAAGAGAAAATAATCGGAAACGAAGTTGCCAAAGCAAGTGAGTATGTATTGCGTGTGAAAAACAACAAATCAGAAAACATCCGATTAATTATACAAGACCAAATTCCAATTACCCGAAACGAAAACATTGCCATAGAAGTAAATGACATTGGCAAAGGTGATTTGAACGAACGTACAGGGTTGGTTGAATGGGAAGTAAAAGTTAAATCTGGCGAATTAGTAGAAGTGCCACTGAGTTATACCGTATATCACCCAAAAAATATGCAAATCGCGGTGAGGTAAATATTTCCCAAAATTCAGAAATGTTTACTAGAAAGGTTGTAGCCCTCGGGTTATGACCTTTCGTCATTTCTGCAATTCACATTATTTAAGCGGCAGACCAGTTTAAAATAGCAGTACAAATTCCATTGAAAAAATTAACTTTGAGGGTTCATGAAGGAGGTAGAAGATTTGGTGCAAGAATTTCGTCCAATTACACTGGAAGAAATGGATACGGTGAAGCTAATGAACCGTGTGGATACCAAGTTTGCCTTTACCCGAGAAGAACTCCACTCCTTACTTCCTAAACTTCTAAAACACTATCAAATTTTAGAGGTAGATGGTATACGCATACCTACCTACAAGAGTCTCTATTTCGACGATGATAACTTTACTTTTTACAAAGATCATCACAATGGAAAAAACAGCAGGTACAAAGTACGTTTTAGAAAATATGTGGAAAGTGACTTGATGTTTCTTGAGGTAAAACATAAGTTTAAAGGGAGGGTGAAAAAGAAGCGTATACGCGTGGATGATTTCGAAGACCACCTTTCTAAACATTCGCTAAAGTTCGTAAACAAACACGTTGATCACTTGGGAGATGTGGAAGCCAAAATGTGGAACATTTACCAACGCATCACCCTGGTTAATTTGGATTTGGAAGAGCGTTTAACCTTAGACATCAATCTTCAGTTCAACTGGAAAGATGAAGTTAAGAAGTTCGATGACCTTGTCATTGCAGAAATCAAGCAAGAAAAAGTGAACCGCAATTCTCCCTTCTTCACGGTGATGAAAGCTATGGGGATTAGACCCTATCGTTTGAGCAAGTACTGCATCGGAACAATTGAATTATATTCGCAGAAAAAAATAAAGTACAATCGCTTTAAAGAGAAATTACTAAAATTGAAAAAAATCAATAATAATGTTGCTTAACATATTTTCTAACATATCTGATTTAATGGATCTTCAGATTACCAATAAGGATGTGTACACCCTCATTTTCAGGCTCATCATCACCTTGGTTTTCCTTACCATTATTATTCGATTTTTATACTACCCGAAAACCAAGCGAAAAGATTATTTATTCACCTATTACCTTATTGGTTTGGTAACCTTCTTCCTTTGTTTTGGTTTAAAAAAGCTAGATATAGACACGGGAATGGGACTTGGTTTATTTGCCATTTTCGGTATCATTAGGTATAGAACCAACCCGATTGAGATCAAGGAAATGACCTATCTCTTTATCGTGATTGGAGTATCGGTAATCAACTCACTTTCGAGCAAGCAAATTAGTGTAGTAGAGATGAGTATTGTTAACGCAACCCTCATTCTATTAACTTATGGATTGGAATACTTGTGGTTACTCAAACACGAAACACGCAAAACAGTTGTCTACGAAAAAATAGAATTAATTAAACCAGAAAATGAAGCCTTGATGCTCGCTGATTTAGAAGAGCGAACTGGTTTAAAAATCAATAGATTTGAAATAGGAAAAATAGATTTTTTGAAGGATGTAGCAGAAGTGAGAATCTTCTATTTCGATGATGAACAACACATCAGTGATTACAACTCATCTTCTTCAGAAAACGACATCGCATAAACGAACACGAAACAATAATTTTATGAGTTACGAAAACCTTATCGTTGAACAGAAAGGAATGACACAAGTCATTACCATTAACAGACCCAAACAATTAAACGCATTAAACAAGGCTACGATTCAAGAATTACACGAAGCTTTGGATGCTGCAGATAAAGATGCTCAAACTGGAGTAATCATCTTAACAGGATCTGGAGAGAAATCTTTTGTTGCTGGAGCGGATATTAAGGAGTTTGCAGATTTTGATCCTGCACAAGGAAAAGAATTAGCGGCTAAAGGTCAGGAAACACTATTTACTTTCTTACAAAACTTAAGCACACCAGTTATCGCTGCAGTTAACGGTTTTGCCTTAGGTGGAGGTTTAGAATTGGCAATGGCTGCACACATTAGAGTAGCTTCTGACAATGCTAGAATGGGACTTCCAGAAGTTTCTTTAGGTGTAATTCCAGGATACGGAGGAACACAGCGTTTGGCACAATTGGTTGGTCGTGGTAAAGCAATGGAAATGGTAATGACAGCAGGAATGATTGGAGCTGAGGAAGCGCAATCTTGGGGCTTAGTTAACCATGTAACAACACAAGAAGAGTTGATGGCATTAGCCGAAAAAATTGCTGGTAAAATCTTAAACAATTCAGGAAACGCCATCGCTGCAGCTATCCGCGCTATCAATGCCAACTACGAAGATGGAGTGGATGGGTACGCTAAAGAAGTAGAAGAATTCGGTAACTGTTTTGGAACTCCAGATTTCAAAGAAGGAACAGGTGCTTTTGTTGAGAAAAGAAAAGCAAACTTTAGATCATAAATTCTATGAGTGCAATTAAAAAGCTGGTTGGTCAAACTGCCATTTACGGATTATCGAGTATAGTCGGTAGATTGCTCAACTACTTATTGGTTCCACTCTATACGTATATTTTTGGATCTGCTACCCAGCATTATGGAGTTGTTTCTGAGCTCTATGCCTGGGTAGCATTTTTAATGGTCTTCCTTACCTTCGGTATGGAAACCACTTATTTTAGGTTTTTAAATTCAGAAAAAGACAAGGACAAGGTTTTTAATAATTCTTTTGTGAGTGTATTGCTCATCAATGCAATTATCATAATACCCTTTCTTTTATTTAGTCAACCTTTGGCCAATGCTATGCTCTATCCAGAGCACGTAGAATACATCATTTTACTTTTACTCATTGTAGCCATTGATGCCATTACGGCTCTACCTCTAGCCAAACTTAGAGCAGAAAACAAAGCTTTAAAATTTGCAGGAATACAGTTTTCTTCCATCGGTATTAACATCATTTTCAACCTTATCTTCTTGCTCGGTTTTTACGATCCAGAATTTCCTGAAGGAGGAATACAAATGATTTTGATGGCGAATTTGTTTGCTTCCTTTGCCAAACTCGTTCTACTCAGAAAGTCTTTCTTCCGAGTACAATTTCGCTTGGATGGAGCCCTCACCAAACGCATGTTGAAATATGCTTTTCCAATTGCTTTAGCGGGTTTTGCCTTCATCATTAATGAAACAATAGATAGAATATTATTGAAGCAATTACTTTACGCCAATACGGGAGATTTGGTCTATGCCGAGGCCCAAGTGGGTATATACAGTGCCTGTTATAAGTTAGCCATGTTGGTGACTATATTTCTACAAGCCTACCGATATGCTGCAGAGCCTTTCTTCTTTGCACAAGAAAAGGAGAAAGACAAAAACAAAACCTATGTGAAGGTAATGAACTACTTTGTTGCAGCCTTGTGTCTATGCTTCTTAGTGGTGGCACTAAACATAGACATCTTCAAACACTTTATTACCAACTCGGCTTACCACGTTGGTTTAACGGTTGTTCCCATTTTATTAATGGCGAACATTTTTTCTGGTATATACATCAACCAAAGTATCTGGTATAAGTTAAGTAACCAAACCAAATTTGGGGCTTACATTGCCATAGTTGGAGCAGTGGTTACTTTAAGCTTGAACTTTCTATTCATCCCTTCTTACGGTTACATGGCCTGTGCTTGGACTACTTTTTCTGTCTACGCTTTACAAATGATAGCCAGTTACGTGTTGGGACAAAAACACTACCCCATACCCTACAACCTCAGAAAATTTGGACTTTACTTAGGAAGTGCAGCTTTATTTTTCTTTATCACTCAATGGTTAAATTTAGAAAGTGGGGCTTTTCAATTTATCATCTACAACAGCTTCATTCTATTATTCTTGGGAATCTTCTGGTTCATAGAGCGTCCAAAATTCAGATAGCCAGAGAAGAAATTAGTATATTCAGACCCTATTAACTAATTTCTAATTAAAATCATGCAAAAACTACTCACGCTAGGTCTGGTTTCCCTAAGTACCTTTTTCATCAATGCTCAAGCTGTAATAGAGGACAGAATTGAAGTTGAAACCAAAGAAACCTCTGATGAAACAATTTCATCTTTTGGAACGGCAGGTTTTGTGTTTTCTAACGAAAAAGTTGAACGTAAAGAAAGAACTTTAAACTTTGACATCTATTCTACAGATTTAGAAGTAACCGAGTCTTTCCAAAAAACTATTGATCGTAAATACAGCTATGAGCGTCAGTTTACCGACGATAAAGCTATATATCAAATCCACTTCAACAAACGTGGTGAATACGAATTTTTCATCCTTGATGTTGAGGAGCAAGAATTAGATCAATTCTCCGGTATGTTACCAGACAAGATGAGTATTCAAGAGATGAAGGTAATGAATGGAGTTTGTTACCTAAGAGGAATAAGCAAACGTGAAGATTATATTATCAAATTAGATTTAGACTCTCACAAGATGAAGTCTATTCCTATTCGTATAAAAAACGTAAAATCAAAAAAGATACGCGTGAACAACATGCAGATGTTGGAAGACGCGAATGAAATTCTACTTTCGCTCGACGCAACCATATCTAAACACGAGAGAGACACTTACCTTTTCCTTATCGACAATGAAGGAGATACCGATTTATTTAAAATCTATTCGACTACAAAAGACAAAGAAAAACTCATTGATTACAGTTTTTCTAAAATCGGAGAAGACGCCTATTCTATTTCTGGTACTTATTCTAAACAAAGCACATCTACCTCAGAAGGATTGTTCTTTGGTATTATAGACAACCAGAAAGTAAAAAGTATCAACTTCTATAACTTCTTAGACTTAGATGATTTCTTGAGCTATTTACCTGAGCGTAAACAAGAAAAAATTGAGAAAAAGAAATCTAGAAAAAAGAAAAGAGGGAAGGAATTAACCCTTAGTTACAACATTGCTACCCATGATGTTATTAAGAAAGAAGACGGAAGTTTCATTTTTATAGGAGAAGCATATTACGCTACTTACAGAACCGTTACAACTGTGAATGCCAACGGAACAACTTCTACTAGACAAGAATTTGACGGATACAGATACACCCATGCGGTTATTGCAAAATTCGACTTAAACGGTGACTTAGTTTGGGACAATTGCTTTGAAATGAACCCAGGGTACAAACCCTACCACGTAAAACTTTTCTTAGAAGTAAATACAGAGGATTCAAATAATTTCTCTATGATGTTTACAACTGGAACTACTATCGTTAGTAAATCTGTTGACTTAGATGAAGGAGATATTACACGTGAAGTTGAAAGTGAAAAAATTGAACTTAAAGAAAATGAAAAAGTAAAATACTCGAGAACAGAATTAAGCTACTGGTTCGAGGATAATTTCCTACTTTTCGGTATCCAAAGGATTAAAGACAAAGATGCGCCGCTTGGAAGTAGAAGAAGAACTATCTTTTTCATCAGTAAAGTAAACTACGAGATATGATAATTACAACAACAGAAACAGTTCCAAACAAAGAGATTGAAGCAATATTAGGAGTTGCTCGTGGTAGCACCGTTAGGGCAAGAAATGTGGGAAGAGATATTTTTGCAGGACTTAAAAACCTTGTGGGTGGAGAAATTTCCGAATACACAAAGCTCCAAGCTCAAAGTAGAGAGCAAGCCATGCAACGCATGATAGAAGATGCTCAGAGACTCAACGCAGACGCAATAGTTAATGTTCGCATTACCACTTCAATGGTTATGCAAGGCGCCTCTGAAATTTTAGCATACGGAACTGCTGTAAAATTTAAGTAATGGAACTCCTCTTTACACTTACAACATACTTCCCTTTAATCATGGGAACACTTGTCCTGGTTCTACTTATATACCTCGTTATTCAGCGTGGAAAAGAGAAAGAAAAGGAAAATTTTGAGGATAGAGATAATTGAAAAAAAGTCCTGCAGCGATGCAGGACTTTTACGTTTAATAAAAGATGCTCCTTATTCCAGCGCCAAGCTCCATACAGCCCCGCTTTTTTCGTTTGTTTTCATTACATTTGCAAACTATGAAAGTTAAGGTAATCAACACATCAGAATTTTCTTTACCTCAATACGAAACCTCAGCATCTGCTGGAGTAGACGTACGAGCGAATATAGAGGAAAGCGTAACACTTCAACCTTTAGAAAGAGCATTAATCAAAACAGGTTTGTTCTTGGAAATTCCTGAAGGGTACGAAGCTCAAGTTCGTCCGCGTAGTGGATTGGCATTAAAGAAAGGAATTACCGTTTTAAACTCTCCTGGTACGATAGATGCAGACTACCGTGGAGAAGTTGGTGTGATACTTATTAACTTATCTAACGAAGCATTTACCATAGAAAAAGGTGAACGAATAGCGCAAATTGTTTTTGCAAAGTTCGAACAAGCCGAATGGGAGGTGACTGAAAATTTATCTGAAACGAAAAGAGGTGCTGGCGGATTTGGCAGCACTGGCGTAAAATAATTGCTATGAAAATTATCGTACCTATGGCGGGAAGAGGATCTCGTCTTAGACCACACACATTAACTGTACCTAAACCATTAGTTCCTGTTGCAGGAAAACCAATTGTTCACCGTTTGGTAGAAGATATCGCAGCGATGTCTCCAGAAAAAGTAACTGAAATTGCATTCGTAATCGGAGATTTTGGAGCAGCGGTAGAAGAAGAATTATTGGCAGTGGCCGAAAGTTTAGGAGCAAAGGGATCTATCCACCATCAGGAAGAACCTTTGGGAACTGCACATGCAGTGATGTGTGCTAAAGAAAAATTAGACGGGCCTGTTACCGTGGCCTTTGCAGATACATTGTTTAAAGCAGATTTTGAATTGAACAAAGATGCTGATGCCATTTTCTGGGTGAAGCAAATTGATAATCCATCTGCGTTTGGTGTGATTAAAATGAATGAAGCCGGTGAAATCATTGACTTTGTTGAGAAACCTCAGACCTTTGTATCGGATTTAGCGATGATAGGTATTTACTACTTTAAAGAAGGTAAAGACTTAAGAACTGAATTAGAATACTTAATCGACAACGACGTTATTAAAGGTGGTGAATACCAGTTGCCGGATGCTTTAAAACGTATGACAGAGAAAGGAAACAAATGTTTCCCTGGAGAAGTTAGCGAATGGATGGATTGTGGTAACAAAAAAGTTACGGTAGAAACCAACCAACGTGTATTGATCCACGATGCTGAAAAAGGAGTTGATAACGTTCATGCTTCAGCGGTAATCGAAAACTCAATCATCAATCAACCTTGTTTTATTGGTGAAGGAGCTGTGATTAAGAATTCTGTGGTTGGTCCTCACGTGAGTGTTGGTAAAAATACTAGTGTTGAAGACAGTATCATTAAAAACACAAATATTCAGGCGGATACTCGCATCAATAAAGCTATATTAGAGAACGCCATGATAGGGAATAAAGTTATTTTCGAAGGAAGAGCGAAAGACCTTAGCATTGGTGATTTCTGTGAAATTACTGAATGATAAAATTGAACTACATAGGAATTTGTTTAGCGTTTGTTTTAGTCAGTTTTTGGGGTGTTGCTCAGCCTAAAGATTTGAAAAAGCAAGCGCTAGACGATGCCCATAGTTTAAGTACCAAAGCCTATCCAGCCATTGAAGATTTCCACAAAGCCTTGCGCTTACAGTTAGCAGGAAATCTCGAAGAAGCTAAATCCATTTATCTTACTTTACTAAAATCAGATCGCGCAAATGACGCGATTTACTATGCCTTGGGTAATTTAGCTCAGGAGCAAAAGAACCCCAACCTTGCTCAAAATTACTTTGATACAGCTTATTCCTTAGATCCAGAGAATTTATACTATGCCGAGATTCTGGCATTGACCAATATGGAATTGGGTAAATTTAAGGAAGCACTTCCTTTATGGGAAAAGGTCGTTAACCATCAACCCAGAGATTACAATTTTCAATATTATTTGGCCCAGTGTAATGTGCAATTGGGGAATTACAAAGCCGCAGTTGAAGCTTTAAATAACGTAGAAGGATTGGTAGGTGTTAACCCCCAAATCTCTAGATTGAAGATAGAGAT
This sequence comes from Lishizhenia sp., assembly GCF_033720595.1. Taxonomy (GTDB): domain Bacteria; phylum Bacteroidota; class Bacteroidia; order Flavobacteriales_D; family Crocinitomicaceae; genus Lishizhenia. The sequence goes on from NZ_JAWWCF010000040.1 coordinate 16,668, forward strand.
GCTGCCTATTATAGGGCAAGAACAACTGTTGGAAGAAGAAATTACGAAATTAAGACTTGCAGACCCTTACAACCCTGAAACACAAACCTATATCATTAGATATTACATTAAAAACAGTGAGTTAGAAGCGTTTAAAAAACGCTTAAAGTCAGATTTAACACTTCCATCTCCGCATGTTTCTACCTTTTTATACTTGCTAAAGATCAGACCTGAAATTCAACCCGAATTAAAAAAAGAGGTCCTCCAAAAAGGGATTCGTACAAAGGTTTTACCTGCGCTTACCATAGCAGAACATTTGCAATACTTGGAAGATCAAGCAGTTTTTAGCAAAGACAGTGTGGCAGCAATTGCACAACAATTACAAGAAAATTATGCCGACCACCCTGAAGTGGTAAAAGCACTAAATATTTACTACAAGGAAGCAGGGAAAGCTAACAACTTATTAGTCCTGGCGCAAGAAAGGTTGAAGGAGAATCCGAACGACTACAAAGCCTGGTTAGATTTGAATTTACTCCAGGCCCGCCTGGGCTTGTTTAATGCCATGAATACGAGTGTAGATCAGGCTTTGGAAAACTACCCGGTTCTTCCGCAATTTTATTTTTTAAATGCTCAAGTTCTGGCTTTTTACAATGAAAAAGAAATGGCTACAGAAAGTATTGAACTGGGTGAAAGTTACTTACTTTTTGACGCTGATACGATTAATTTTCTACATGCAGTGAGCAAAGCGCATTTAGCAATTTTGGCAGGGGATTCGAAAGCCTACAAAGCCTTTATGTCTAAGGCTAAAGCATTGAACATTATGCAGAAAGATTACCAAGTGATGGCCCTCCACTTCCAACACTTTTACAGGGCTCCCAAACTTGTAGATCTCAATGAAGTAGATTCTAAACTTGAAATTTTATTGTATTTTCAAGCACTAGAAGCTACAGCAAACGGTAATTTTACCGAAGCTCAAACTAAACTGAATTCATTTTTAACAACTTATCCACAACATGCCAATGCATGGGATTTACTCGGTGATGTTTATTTCAAACTCAACCAAGTAAGTCAAGCTGAAATGGCCTGGAAAAAGGCACAAAAACTCATAACCAATAACCTAAACATAAATAAGAAATTAGAAACAAAAACCTTCTATGAACAGAAGTATTACTAAAATACTGACTTTAACCGTTATTAGTGTTGTACTTACCGCTTGTGGTGTGCAACAAGTAAACGATAAACTGGATAAATTGCCGCGTATGAAAACCAATGATTTGGTTGACGTACTAGATAGTATTTCACTTTTAAAGCCAGAACATTTCTATTCTAAAATTTCAACTGATTTTTCGGATGGGCATGTTTCGTATAGCTTTAAAACTTCTTTGAGGGTTCGCAGAGACAGTGCAATCAATGCTTTTATCACCTATGCCAATATCCCCATGATAACGGCTATGATAACACCTGACACGTTAACGATTGTCAACCGAAGAGAAAAGTGTTACATCCAAGAAAACATGGAGTATTTAAAAAGTATTTTAGGTGTTGAATTTAAGCAACGTAACTTGGAGGAAATCTTTTTGGGTCAACCTATAGATTGGAACAAGGATGAGAAGTACTTCCAAATTCACGATCCTTACAATTACATCATTTCTAGTCACAAGAAAAGACAAATCAAAAAAGCCGATAAGAAAGACGATTACGACGAAATCATTCTATTATATTACCTAGATAACAAAGCGCAAAACCTCAACAAAATTGTAATTGAAAACCCTATAGATACAACGCATATAGAGGTGAATTACAAAAAGCGCCAAATGGTAGATAGTTTAAATGTTCCGGAGTTGGTTGACGTATTGATTACAACACCTAGAGACACCATTAACATAGCAATGGATTACAATAAAACAAAGGTTAATCAACGTAAAAAACTATATTTAGCTATCCCTGATGATTATGAAGAATGTCAGTAAAATAGCACTCCTTGTCCTCACCCTCTTTATTTTTGGTGCTTATTGGGCGCAAAAAACA
>NZ_JAWWCF010000041.1:0-18361 GCF_033720595.1 Lishizhenia sp.
GCGTAGTAAAGGACCTTTTTGTTCGGGTTCTAGTGCGTACGCTCGTTGATTAATCAGTTCAATATTGTTTTCTTCTTCCTCGATTTTAATTACCAAAGGGTCTTGCAATAAAACGCGCTGTATACTTTCAATACTTGGGCTCAATGTGGCTGAAAACAGAAGGTTTTGTCGTTTTTTCGGTAATAATTGAAGGATTTTGTCCATTTCATCTTTAAAACCGAGGTTTAACATTTTATCCGCTTCATCTAATACAAGTGTATTAACAGCTGAAAGATGAACTGCGTTTGCGTCCAATAAATCAAGTAGTCTACCTGGAGTTGCAACCAATACACTAATGTTGTGGAGGTTTTTCATTTGAACATTTACCGAAGCACCTCCATAAACTGCCATAGTTTTACAGGGGAAGGGGAGTGCAGCGGTGAAAGCTTTATAAACATCAGCTACCTGAATGGCAAGCTCTCTAGTGGGTACTAATACCAACACTTTTGCATGTCTAACGGATGGCACTACAACATCTTCTTGCTTAATAAGGGTAGGAATCACGTAACTAGCAGTTTTCCCAGAACCCGTTTTTGCAATACCTAAAATATCCTTGCCATCTAATATTGCAGGAATAGCTTTGGATTGTATAGGGTAGGGCTTTGTGAAATTGAGTTGAGTCAATGCTGCACGTAAATATTTTGGAAGCCCTAAAGAAGAGAATGTCATATTTCTGAATTATAAAGTAGTACGAAGGTAGTGTGAAAAAGTCTGAAACTGATTGTTAATCTAGCTTAATGTATTTTGAAGTGAAAATAAACGGTCTAATTTTAAGAATCATTTTAATTGATTTCTTCTGGGCGTAATCACTCATTTATTATCATCTCTTTAGTTTTCGGTGCTACTTAAGTGTTGTAAAACCCAAGTATGTATGGTTTTAACGTCAAATTCTCTTTTATCAATTGTTTTAATCAAGGATGGTGAGTCATGTGAAGATTACTGAATCAGGTACTTTTTTCTTTTATCCAATTTTTCATTTCTTCCAAGGCAATCCCCAAATTTCCTATTTGACAGTGTTGATCTGCTTGTTCGGACTTAGTGAATATTCGTTCTGAAATTGAACGAGCATTGGTTAGTGCATTTTTTTGTTCATGCAATAATTTAAGGGGTTGAAAAGCATCATTTTCACCCGTAAGTAATAATACATCCTGATCAATTAAATGACTATGAATATGTTCTTTATTCATCTCCATCATCCATGTAACTGCATCATAAGGTTCGGTCTTGTTCTGAATGAATAATGCATTATTTACGGTGTGTTTAAGTGTACCAACATTCATTTTTAAACGAACAAAAAAGTTCGTCAGCTTTCTTTTTGTTAGGAACCATTTCGCTAAGTTTTGGTTGATTGAATTCGTCATTTCAAGCCAATCGTAAACCGGAGGCATGGCAATTACTCTTTTTATACGCTTTTCAAAGGCAGCGGCTCTCAGAATCCAATAACCTCCCATTGACAACCCTAAAGCAGTAACTTCATCCAGCTGAAAATAATCTAATACTACTTTGGTAGGTTTTTCATAGTCATGATCAAAGTACTGGTGGTATAATCTTCTACTTCCTCCTTGACCAGGTCCTTCAAAAGCAATAACGTCGTAACCGTTTTCTGAGAAATAATCCCAAATACAATAAAATTCTTCGATAAAAGCATCGAAACCGGGTATCCCTATTATGGTCCCTTTTACTGTTTTTGATTTTGATGGGATTTTTATGGTAGATAAAAAACTGTCTTTGTAGGGGACTTTATGTCTTTCAAAATTTTGGTCGGAAAATGCCTCATCAAAGGTTTCGACAAATTTTACATACGTCGGAATTTTTCTTTTATCAGAGGGTGCAATCAAAAATTCACTAGCCCTTAAATACGTAGCCGCGTTCTTTAAACGATGCTCTTGAACAGCCACTTTATAGGCCTTTTGAAATTCTTCAACATAATCTTCAAAGGTTCTGATTCTTGAACCAATATATTGTATGTCTTCTAATCTTGAATACCCAAGTGAGTACCATCTATTCAACTGATAGTTCAAGAATTTGTTTTTATGGAACTTATGATAACCTATGGGCAGTTTCATAATGAAGTTTTATTAAGAGTTAGACCTAATTTAGCGAATTTGTAGTGAATTGAAAAGTTGAGATGACAATGGGAAGTAGGTGTTTGGGAGGTGAGTTTATTTCAACTTTGAGGTTTGTCGGGATGATTTTGTTAGCAAGAGTATGCTCCTTTAATAACTATTCCATTTCTTGGCTCACACTTACAACTGTTTAATTCCCTATTTTTGCGTTCATGAAACGTGAGATCATAGTTACTGGAGATGGTTCTAAAACCATTCACTTGCCTGAGTTAAATGAAAATTACCACTCGCACCATGGAGCCTTGCAGGAAGCCCTGCATGTATTTATTCACCATGGTTTAGCCTTTAAAAATGAAGCTAAAAAGCTACGCATATTGGAAATTGGTTTTGGTACGGGGCTCAATGCTTTAATTACGCTGGATTACGCACGTGAATATGATTTAAAAGTAGAATACCACGGTTTAGAAGCTTATCCTGTAAGCAATGAAGAGCTTGAAGCGATGGACTATGTTTCTCTACCAGCCTTGGAAAAACTCAAAACGGAATATAGCCAAATCCATACGGCACCATGGGATACCTTGACAAAACTTAATCCTCATTTTTCTTTACACAAAATTGAACAGAAGTTAGAAGCTTATATGCCGGAAGCGGAAAGTATAGATCTCGTTTACTTTGACGCTTTTGGTCCGAGAGTTCAGGAAGAGATGTGGAGTGTTGAAGTTTTTGAAAAGTTGTTCAAAGGAATGACTAATGGTGGAGTACTGGTGACTTATTGTGCAAAAGGTCAAGTAAAACGCAATATGAAGGCAGCAGGTTTTATCATTGAAGCATTGCCAGGTCCTCCGGGAAAACGTGAAATGACAAGAGCTGTAAAGCCTTAAGCTTTTAGTAACTCAATACATCTTTTTGAGCCACCCATACTTTTTCTCCTGTCTTTAATTGAATTTGGAGAAAGTTCTCGTGCTGTGCTTTTACTTTGTAGCGTTGGTTCTGCTCGAGTTTTACTTCTGTTGGGTTTTTACCCGGTGAAATGTAAGTGGCAATGTCTGTATGCGGTGAAAAAGCAAATTCTGTGGCTACGAAATGTGCATGACTGTACTTTGCTGCCATGGTAGAAACCACAAGGAATAAGAAGGTGATAACAATACCGAATTGACCTATTTTTTTACGCGTTCCTTTTTGTGGCTGTAGGCTGAAGAAGATACTCAGACCTAAAAGCAAGGCGAAGAAGATACTTAAGTAACTCCAAGTGTTCGAAGAAAATTTAAATACAAAACGCCCAATCCACGAATAAGGGTGTTGCCAGTAACTTCCTTCGTTCATTTCCGAAAAGAGGTGAGAAGCATTGTAAATAGCATCTGTATTATTGGGCTCGTACTTCAACGTTTTTTCAAAGAAATAAAGCGCTTTTTCAGGATGCTCAAGCATAAGCTCACACAAAGCGATGTTGTATAGGTTTGCGCTGTTTTGCGTACTGTCCCAATCTTTTTCGAAGGCATTGATGGCCTTTTTGTAAGCTTTATCTTGATAATAAGCTACTCCCTGTTCAAAGTTCGCATGTACAAGACCAGCTAAAATGATGAAAGAAGCAAGGAGGAGTTGACGCATTAGAGTATTTCGTTTAATTCGTTAACAATTTGCGCGGTATTTTCTAACAACATTTCTTGATTTTCTCGCTCTAGTAACAAGCTGTATTTCGCCTCGTCACACTGGTTGAAAATAGATATGATACTTTGTTTTTGTTCCGCAGTACAGTTGAGTGTGTCTATATAACTACGCGTAACTTGCGCAGTGTCTATATTGCGTTTGTTGGCAATAAAGAGTTTGAGTGCGTGAGCTATCTCAACGTAGAATTCTTCTTGATTGTTCGCCGCTAAAGCAGCTTTAGCTTTGCTCAATTCATCAACGGCTAATTTTTTGGCTTGTTTCTTTTTCTGGTTAAGCGCAATGCTTTCTTCGTTTTCATTTCTGTATTTTACAAAGAACCCAAATACAAAAGCTAAAGAAATTGGGGTACCTACACCTGTCCAAAATAATCCAGAATTATAGAAGTCATTCTCCTTTTCATCACTTCTAACATCTACTAAAATTGTGCGTAAAGGTTCTTCAGCCTTTTCTTCTTTTTTCTTCTTGCTTTCTGGTAGGGCTATGCTTTCCCCTTTTGCTCTAATTTTTACTTTGTCACCCTCTACCTCAATGTATTTCTCTGTTTCAGGGTCGAAATAAGCAATTTTAACACCGGGTAATTTAAAACTCTTTCCTTGCAACACTTGAAGGTTATAAACAAAGGTTTTACTTCCCTCAGCCCCGCGTGTATTGAAGAAAATTGAATCGTGAATTTCAGGATCTCCGTATAATGTTAACCCTTTCGGTAATTCTAATTTTGGGGTTTCTATATTGTGTAAATTACCTGCTCCAGATATACGTACACGGTATTCAAAAACATCGCCAACTTTAAAGCTTTTACCTTCTGTTTTACAGTTTACTTTATAGTTACCTACAGCACCGATAAAGCTCGATGGAGCACCATCTGGCAATGGTTTAATAAGCACTTCAGAGCGGTTAGAGGTAATGATGCTACGTTGTGGACGATTACTGTTGTTTAACCTGTAATTGAAAGCGATTCTAAACGGCTCTAAATCGTATAGTCCTGACTGCTCTGGAAACAACAATACTTTTCCACCAGAAATAACCTCTATTTTCTTATTGTTTACAATTTCATCAGAACGTTGAAAACTACCTGGTGCTTGTAAATAATGTTCTTCCGCTGCACCTTCAAAAACAAAGCTTTGGTAATCAAGTAAGGTGAAAAGTTCCTGTTGGGCATAGAGTTTAGAAGATAAAATCAAAGGTTGACCTTCATATAGTTCTTTAGCAGATTGTTGTATGATACCAAAGAAATTCTGATCCATGTTATCCCCTGGATTCTCACTTGTCAAATTCACAGGTTCTACAACTTCTATTATGATGGTGTTAGAACTAATTTCTCCATTTTTAGTTTGAATTTTTACCGGTCCAATTTTGTATTTCCCTTTTTCCTTCACTACGTAAGTGGAAGTTTTCATATAGATCATAACGGCTTGACGCGTATTCATGTCTACATAGGATTGTTGGGAAGTTGAAGTGCCTCCTGCATCTAATAGTTCATCAGGGAAATCATATTCAAAATCATTTCCAGCATTGCTTTCTATGGCAACGCGGAAGGGTTCATTTTCTTCTACCTTTAGCGCTGATGTTTTAATCTTTACATAGGCAGATTGCGCTAGGGTGAAACTAGCGATGAACAATAAACTATATGTAAGGATGTGCTTTACCATCGTTTACCAGATTTTACTTTTTCTTGTTTTCCCCCTGAACCCATGCCACGTAGTTTACGTTTGGTATTCATTTCTTGTTTCATCAATTCATCTAAAAGTCGTTCCGTTTTTTTACTCGAAAGCTTATCACTTTGTTGAGGTGATGAATTAGAAGAGGAATTGTTTTGACTCTTTTGAGATTGACCGTCACCCTGTTTGGGTTGACCCTCTTTATTTTGCTGGTTTTGATTTTGTTGATTCTGTTGTTGCTGATTTTTATTTTGATCTTGCTGGTTTTGCTGATCTTGTTGTTTTTGGTTCTTCTGTTGTTCTTCCTCTTGCTTTTTCAACCTTCTTTTGGCCTCTGCAAGGTTGTAACGCGTTTCTTTAGCTGAAGGATTCATGCGTAAAGCATTTTTGTAATTCTCTATGGCTTCCGCATAGTTTTTATCCTTCATGTTGCAATTCCCCATGTTGTGGTAAAGGGCTGCTTTTTCCTCTTGAGATTTTGCATCTTGCAATTGATTGTAAAAGTTCTCAGCGGCTTCTTTGAATTCACCTTTTCTGTAGGCAGCGCGAGAAATCTCTCTGGAAATATCGATGTTTTCCGGTGCTTGTTGCTGCGCAGTAATAAAGTGGTTGTAAGCTTCTTGATATTTACCTTCTTCGTATAATCTATTGCCTTCTCTAAATTCTTCACGCCATTGTTGCGCGTTAACGGTACACGACAACAGGAGAAAAGTAAAGACTGCTATAAATTTCAAATTAACCACGCTTTAATTGTTGTTTTTCAAGTTCTTGTATTCCTAAAAAGAGTAGAATCATAACAACAGCTACAAACATAAAAAACTGATAATGATTCTTCTTAATTTCTAACTCCAATTCTACGGTATTCGTTGGTTCGTTGGTGTTAAAATCTGCTAAAAGTGAATGTATATTTGGGAATTCGTCATCTGAGAGCACAAATTTACCGTCTGCGCGATCAGAAAGATCTTGAATCATGTTTTTGTCGAGCTTAGAAACGACACTTTTTCCATATTGATCTTTAAAATATTGTCGAGTTCTAGTACCCGGAATGGGTATGAGTCCACCCGAGCTAGATCCTAATCCTAAAATTTGTAATTCAATTCCTCTTCGGTCTAATTCTTTTAAAGTATTATCTATTCCACCTTCGTGGTCTTCTCCATCAGTGATAAGAACAATGATCTTTTTGGTTTCCTTCTTTTCGCTGAAGAAATCTTTGCTTAAATCCAATGCTAATCCAATGTTTGTTCCCTGGTTGGAAATCAGGTCTGAATACAATTCCTCTGTGTACATTTTAGCAGCTCCTATATCTGCCGTTAAGGGGAGTTGAGGATAAGCGCTTCCTGCAAATATTACCATTCCAACTTTATTGCTGCCGGACATGTTAATGTATTGAGTAATGGCGTTTTTAGCAGCAGTTAAACGTGATTCGCCCCCGCTCATGTCTTCGGTGTTCATGGAGTTGGAGATATCTACGGCAAATACAATTTCTGAGTCATTCACCCTAAGTTTAGCCTTCTGCGTTCCAAAAGAGGGTTGCATGGCGGCTATAACTCCAAATACCAAGGCAGACCTTAGCAAGAAAAGTTTAAGGAGGGTATATGTGATGGAAATGGGAGGGAACTGTCCGTTATTTCGGATGCCCATTCGCGTTCTAATTTTGTTAGACCTTCTTAAAATAAACCAAACGAAAGCGTAGAAGATAGGTAGCCCAAAGAAGAAGTATCCATAGTTAGGCGTCTTAAACACCAAACTCTCGCTTCCGCTAAAAGAGGTGAACCCACCAAAGTTTTCCACCACCCAAAAGGCTAATCCCCAAAATAGGAGTTCGAACCCAATTAAAGGAAGAAAAATCAGTTGAAGTTTATATGTTAAACGTTGCTTATCCAATGGCTTCAAAGAAAAATTTGCGTACAACCCATGCAAGGGTAATTAAAAATAAACCTGTTAAAATAAAGGGAAGTGGAACAGTTGGCGGTTCTTGTTGAATGTAGTTGTCTATCAACTTGCGCGTTTCCATTTTCTCTATTTTGTCGTAGATTTCTATCAAAGAATTTTTATCCTTTGCTCTAAAATATTTTCCACCTGTGATATCGGCAATTTTTTCGAGCGTCTTTTCATCTATATCACTTGAGAAAAGCTGACTACTAAAGAAACCTCCAATGTTTTGATCTCCGCCCACACCTATGGTGTAAACGGTGATGTCCTTTTGCTTGGCTAGTTCTGCAGCTTCTAATGGAGATAGTTCTCCTCGGTTGGAAGCACCGTCTGTAAGTAGAATAATTACTTTCGATTCCAAACTATCACTTCTCAAACGGGTGACAGCTGTTCCTAAACCAGTTCCTATCGCTGTTCCATTAATTAAGTAGCCAGACTGAAGTTTGTCGATGCATTTTTTTAAAAAAGAATGGTTTCGTGTAGCAGGACAAGCAGTGTAGGCTTCTCCTTCGTATGCCACCAACCCTATCCTGTCGTTTTTTCTACCGTCAATAAAATCTTTAGCCACTGATTTTGCAGCCTCAAGACGGTTGGGGAGGAAGTCAGTTTGCATCATACTACCGGAGATGTCCATAGCTAAGATAATATCTATACCCTCTGAAAACTCATCTTCTTGGTTTTTTGGAGCTCCAAGGGGTTGCGCTAAGGCAATGATGAAAGCAGCTACACCGAGTAAGAATGTGATATGTACCGCCCAATGCAAAAGTTGAGGAGCAAATCCATCCAACTTTTCAATTTGATGAATGTCTAAACTCGTTTTAAAATCACCTTTTTCTTTCTTGCTGTTAACTACCAACCACACAAAATAGATGGGGACAATAAGTAATAGCCACAGCCAATTAGGCGAAAGGAAAGTGTAATTCCAAAAGTCGATATGTATCCAAGCAAACATGTTATTGATCTTCGATTTTTAATTCAACATCTGCTATTTCAGAAACAATTTGCTTGGCTTTATTACCCGTGCGGAGTATGTCTTCCAAGGATGGTTTTGATTGGGCAAATTTTACCATATCAGATTGAGACAAAAGCGTGATGATAGTAGAAATTGTATCATCCGACAAGTCTCGGTGTATCAAATCCATTTTACTTTCATGGGTTGTTTTATCCATGAAGTTGGAATTATAATGCCTACTTAAAAATGCTCGTACAATAATGGAGAGTTGATAATAATATTCTTTAAGGTCTTTTTCGTAAAGTTGACTTTCTTCTAATTCTTTTATGGCCTTTAAAGCACTTTCTTTTGGACTCAATCGTGTAATGACACGTTCCATTTTAGGGTCAACGGGCGATTTTCTTAATTGTAAAATGATCAGTACAACTAGAAGAACTAAAATAAAGGTAATCCACCACCAGTGCTTAATAATGAAGATTAACCAAGATGGCTTTGCTTCTTCTAGTTGCGTAGATAACTCTTTGATGTCGTAAATATCTTTTGTTCCATCAGCAATAGGACTGTTTACTTCTACAATGACAGGATTGAAATAAAAAGTGCTATCCTGAAACCTCAGGTATTGATCACTGATGATGACATAGGCAGAATCCCAAGCGATGAGTTCATATTTACCCATCCAGTGATACGAGTTTTTCTCTTGATAAGTGGTGTCAGAGAAAGGTGTGCTTATTTCTAATTCGTAATTTTTATTATTTACACTTACACCGTTGGCTTGTGTTATTTTTCCAATTAAAATGTTTTTAGCTGCATCATAATTAAGACTATCAATAGGAAGGTTACTTGTGAAACTTAAGGTTAGCACAAAAGGCTCACCAATTTCAACCTTGGACTTATCTACTGACAAATGCGTTTGTTGTGCATGTAGTTGCACAGAACAAATTATTAAAAATGATATGTAGATGAAATATCTCATTTTGCACGTCTTTGAAAAAGGGCAATTAATGCTTCTAGATAATGAGAGTCTGTAGAAATCGTTGCATGATCAATTCTTGCTTTACGCATTGCTTCTTCAAACTGTTTGCTTCTTCTGATATAGGCTTGCTTGTATTTCTCTTGAGCGGAAAAGGAGAAGGTATTCACCCATTTGTGTTTTCCGGTTTCAGCATCATACAATTTTGTGATACCTACTTTCGGTAATTCCCTTTCCAAAGGATCTTCAGTTTTAAGGGCTACAACATCATGTTTTTTGTTGGCGATTTTAAGACCATCTACGTATGCCGAATAATCAATGAAGTCACTAATAACGAAAGCTATACTTCTTTTTTTAATCACATTGCGGAAGTATTTTAATCCCTCATTGAGGTTAGTTCCTTTGCTTTTCGGTTGATAATCTATCATGTGTCGCAAGATCATCATACAATGGGCCTTTCCTTTTTTGGGAGGAATAAATTTTTCTACTTCATCACTAATGAAAATAGCACCTACCTTGTCGTTATTGGCTACTGCAGAGAAAGCCAAAACGGCAACAATCTCTAACATGAGCTCCTTTTTCGTACGCTCTTTTTGTCCAAAATTATTGGATTCTGAAATATCGATGAGTAGCATGATATTTAGCTCGCGCTCTTCCTCAAAAACTTTAATAAAGGGAGAATTAAAACGGGCTGTTACATTCCAATCTAAACTTCTTACATCATCGCCATAATGGTAATCTCTTACCTCAGAAAACGCCATACCACGTCCCTTAAAGGCAGAATGATATTCTCCCGAAAAGACCTGTTTGGTTAAACCACGCGTTTTAAGCTCTATGGTTTTTACTTTTTTAAGAAGTTCTTTCGTATCCATTAAGGTACGTCTATGCGATTTAAGATTTTTTCAACAATGTCTCTTGGTCCAATTTCTTCAGCTTCGGCCTCGTACGTTAAACCTATACGGTGTTGTAAAACATCAGGAGCTATGGCTCTAATATCCTCAGGAATCACATAGGCTCTTCCGTTTAAAAAGGCATAAGCTTTAGCTGCTCTTGCTAAGTTAATACTCGCTCTTGGCGAACCACCGAAACTAATGAGTGGAGCTAAATTACTCAAGTCGTAATCTCCCGGGTTTCTTGTAGCAAATACAATGTCTACAATGTAGTTCTCTATTTTTTCATCCAAGTACACATCTTTGACCAATTCGCGCAAACGAATAATGTCCTCAGGTTTTAATACACGGTCTATTTTACTCAAACCTTCTTTGCGAATGTTGGAACGTATGATGAGTTTTTCTTCTTCTTTCTTAGGGTAATCTAAAAAGACTTTTAGCATGAAACGGTCTACCTGTGCCTCGGGTAAAGGGTAGGTCCCTTCTTGTTCTACCGGGTTTTGTGTCGCCATTACTAAGAAAGGAGAAGGTAGTTGAAAGGTTTCATCACCTATCGTTACTTGCTTTTCTTGCATGGCTTCCAAAAGGGCAGATTGAACCTTTGCCGGAGCCCTATTGATTTCATCTGCTAATATAAAATTAGCGAATATGGGGCCTTTATTAACAGAGAATTGCTGATCTTTTTGATTGTAGATCATGGTTCCTGTAACATCGGCGGGTAATAAATCGGGAGTAAACTGAATTCTGCTGAATTGAGCTGCAATAGCGTCAGACAGTGTTTTGATGGCAAGTGTTTTCGCCAATCCTGGTACACCCTCTAGGAGAATGTGACCGTCTGCCAGTAAAGCAACCAATAGTTTTTCAACCATGTTGCTTTGTCCAACAATAACTTTAGAGATTTCATCTTTCAAAAGGTTGGTATAAACAATCTCTTGTTTTATTTTCTCTGTCAATTGGCGTATGCTTTCCGCCGGTGATAAAGTTGTGCTGGTACTATCTTCCATCTTCTTTCGTCTTTAATTACAAAAATGTAGATTGCCTTTGGAGTGTTTTTGCTTTTGCTGTTAATATTTGTTAACTTGTGTGAAACAAAATCAACCACCATGACAACCACTACAACGCGCACATGTAAGGAGTGCAGCCAGACCTTAAATGGTCGTAAGGATCAAAAGTTTTGTTCTGACTATTGTAGAAATGCCTACAATAATAAAAAGAACGGCGCGGTAAACAAACACGTTCGCCATATCAATGCCATTTTAAGAAAGAATAGAAGGATATTGGATGAGTTAAACCCTGGGGGTAAAATAACAGTGAGTTTAATGATGTTGGCCGAGCGGGGTTTCAATTTTCATTATTACACCAACACGTATACAACCAAGAAAGGAGCTGTCTATTTCTTTTGTTATGATAGAGGATATTTAAAAGTGGATCAAGAGAGTTATATTTTGGTGCGTAAACAAGAATATGTAAAATGATTTGTTGATAACCCTGAACCTGAATTTAAAGCTTGAAAAACAGTGTTTTTGAGTTCTCTATGCTGCTTGATTGTGAAAAAGTGAACTTTTTTTTCAACAAATTTTATCTAACCAAATAATTCATATATCTTTGCGCCCTGAAAATTCAATGTACTTAAAAGACACTGTAATGTCGAATATCAAAGGTAGAGTATCACAGGTAATTGGACCTGTAGTAGATGTAAGCTTCGAGAAGGGAGTAGAGCTTCCGAATATTTATGACGCACTTGAGGTGCCAAAAGCAAACGGAACAAAAGTAATCTTAGAGGTTCAATCACACGTAGGTGAGAACTCAGTTCGTACTATTGCGATGGATTCGTCTGACGGATTTACTAGAGGTATGGAAGTTGTGGCTACAGGTAGCCCAATTAAAATGCCTACTGGTGACGGAGTAAAAGGACGTTTATTTAACGTAGTAGGTGATTCAATCGATGGGATTGGTGATTTAGACAAATCAAATGGTATGTCTATCCACCGTGAAGCTCCAGCTTTCGATCAGTTATCTACAGCTACTGAGGTTCTTTTTACAGGGATTAAAGTAATCGACTTGATCGAGCCGTATGCAAAAGGAGGTAAGATTGGTTTATTCGGTGGTGCCGGAGTAGGTAAAACTGTATTGATCCAGGAGTTGATTAATAACATCGCGAAAGCATACTCAGGTTTATCTGTATTTGCTGGAGTAGGTGAGCGTACCAGAGAAGGTAACGACTTATTACGTGAGATGTTAGAGTCTGGAATTATCAAGTATGGTGAAGGATTCATGAAGTCTATGGAAGAAGGTGGATGGGATTTATCTCTTATCGACAGAGAAGAGATGAAAGATTCAAAAGCTGCTTTCGTATTCGGTCAGATGAATGAGCCTCCAGGAGCACGTGCTCGTGTTGCATTGTCGGGATTGACATTAGCTGAGTACTTCCGTGATGGTGATGGAGATGAAGCAGGTAAGGATATCTTATTCTTCGTTGATAACATTTTCCGTTTCACGCAAGCAGGTTCTGAGGTGTCAGCCTTATTAGGACGTATGCCATCAGCGGTAGGTTACCAACCAACATTGGCAACTGAGATGGGAGCTATGCAGGAGCGTATTACTTCTACAAAAAATGGTTCTATTACATCTGTACAGGCGGTTTACGTACCTGCGGATGACCTTACTGACCCTGCACCAGCGAACACTTTCGCTCACTTGGATGCAACAACAGTATTGTCTCGTAAGATTGCTGAGTTAGGTATTTACCCAGCGGTAGATCCATTAGAGTCTTCTTCAAGAATTCTTACGCCAACAATCGTAGGTGAAGAGCACTACGCTTGTGCACAAAGAGTACAGCAAACATTACAACGTTACAAAGAGCTTCAAGATATTATCGCGATCTTAGGTATGGATGAATTGTCTGAAGAAGATAAATTAATCGTACACAGAGCACGTAGAGTTCAACGTTTCTTATCTCAACCTTTCCACGTAGCTGAGCAGTTTACAGGATTGAAAGGTGTGTTGGTAGACATCAATGAAACTATCAAAGGATTTAACATGATCTTAGATGGTGAGATGGACCAGTACCCAGAGGCTGCTTTCAACTTGAAAGGAGATATCGAAGAGGTAAGAGCTGCAGGAGAGAAAATGCTTGCTGAAGCTTAATTAATAAGAAATAAGAGGGAGAGCAATCTCCCTTTTTAATATAAATTCTAGTTGCTATGCACTTAGATATAATTACACCGGAAAAGAAAATCTTCACAGGAGAAGTGGACGCCGTTCAAATGCCTGGAGTAGACGGACTTTTTCAAGTATTAGGAGGTCACGCCCCAATCATTTCTGCACTTGCTGAAGGATCTGTGAAAGTAGATTTAGCAAACAGTGATGTAGAGTTTAATGATTTAACTGGAGAGATCGAACGCGATACATCGCACGATAAAGTTATCCGAGTTAAAATTAAAGGAGGAGTGATGGAAATGATGAATGATAAAATCATCATCCTAGCCGAGTAATTGATACACAAGAAACTCAATAAATGAGGGGTCTGGTTCGCCAAATCCCTCTTTTTTGTTAAACAAAGTTAAGCTTGATCTAATTTATTGTTCTATTCTACAAGAGATATACTAAATTAGCCCCTTCAGGCAAATGAAATTATTTGTACCCAATGGATTTAATAAACCAAATAGACAAAACGAGAGTACCAGAACATATTGCTATTATCATGGATGGTAATGGGCGATGGGCCAAACAACAGGGCGAGATGCGTTTGTATGGACATAATTCTGGTGTGGGTGCAGTAAGAGAAGCTGTTAACGGTGCAGACGAATTAGGAGTGAAGTATTTGACGCTTTATACCTTTTCTACTGAAAACTGGAACCGTCCCAAAGAGGAGGTAGACGGTTTGATGAATCTTATGGTTCAAACCATTGCCAATGAGGTTGATGTATTGGACGAGAAAAATGTGAAACTAGAGATTATTGGAGATGAAGAAGGTTTGCCTTCGGATTGTAAAGATAGTTTGTCTGCGGCACGAGAAAGATTAAAAGATAACACAGGAGTAGTTCTTGTCTTGGCTATTAATTATAGTGCAAGGTGGGAAATGATAGAGGCCACTAAAAAAATCGCAAATCAAGTTAAGTCGGGAGATTTAGAAGTTGATGCGATCAATGAGAAAGTTATCTCAGGTGCTTTGTCTACTCAAAATATTCCAGATCCTGAATTGTTAATTAGAACTTCTGGAGAATACAGAATAAGCAACTTCCTATTATGGCAAATTGCTTATTCTGAATTGTATTTTATCGACACATTATGGCCTGACTTTAAACAAGAAAATCTGTTTGAAGCCGTTATAAATTATCAATCAAGAGAAAGAAGGTTCGGAAAAGTATCTGAACAATTAAGACCAGAGTAATTATATGCATAAACTAGTCACACTCCTTTTTACCTTAGCGGTAGTATTCACATCAATCGGGCAAGATATTAACTATAAAAACCCAAAAGAATACGAAATTGGTCCGGTTACTGTGCTTGGCGCAGACAACTTTGATCATACAGCCATCAAATTAATCGCTGGTTTACGTCAGGGAGACAAGATTACTATTCCAGGTGATGATATCAGTAATGCAATCAAAAAACTTTGGAATGAAGGACTCTTTTCAAATGTTGAAATTGTAAAGGAAAAAGTAATTGGAGATGTGATTTATTTAAGCATTGTGTTACAACCACGTGCTAAACTATCTCGCTTTAAATTTACGGGTGTAACTAAAAAGGAAGCAGATAAAATTAGAGAAGAGATAGGTCTTTTCTCGGGTAAGAATATTACCGAAAACCTAATCTTTCAAACTGAAAATAAAGTAGAACACTTCTTTAAAGACAAGGGATATTACTTAGTGGAAGCAAACATCGTCCGCAAAGCGGATACTTTAATGACCAATTCAGAAATCTTTATCATCAATGTAAACAAGGGTGAGAAGATGAAGATTGGTGAACTAAACATTTCAGGTTTAGAAACGGTCAAAGAAGCGAAGCTAAGAAGAGCGATGAAGGATACAAAGCAAAAGGCTTTTTGGAGATTCTTCAAACGTTCTAAATTTATGAAAGTCGCTTATAAAAGAGATAAGTTGGCGATTACGAATAAATTGCAAGAAGAGGGCTTACGTGATGCAGAAATTGTAAGTGATAGTGTTTACGTTATTGATGATAAACACATCGGTATAGATATAAAAATTGACGAAGGAGAAAAATACTACTTCGGAAACATTACTTGGGTAGGGAACTCTAAGTACAGAACAGGTTATCTGGATACGGTTTTAGGTATCAAGTATGGTGATGTCTACAACAAAACTTTGTTAGAGCAACGTTTATTCCAAAGTATGGAGTCGAGAGATATTACTTCACTCTACATGGATAGAGGACACTTGTTCTTTCAGATTGTACCTATTGAAAAAGGTGTGGTGGATAATCACATCAATTATGAATTGAGAATAATTGAGGGGAAAGAAGCTACTATTGGTGATATTGTTGTTAAAGGGAATTACAAAACCAACGAACACGTTATTCGTCGTGAGTTGAGAATGAAGCCGGGTGATTTGTTTAATAGAAACGATATTATTCGTAGCCAAAGAGAATTATCTCAATTGGGGTATTTTGATCCTGAGCAAATGGACTTTATTCCGATTCCAAATCCCCAAGATGGAACAGTGGATATAGAAGTGGTTGTTAATGAAAAGTCTTCTGATCAGATTGAATTATCTGGGGGGTATGGTGCAAATACTTTGATCCTTACAGCCGGATTGTCGTTTAACAATTTTTCAGTACAAAACTTTTTTGATAAATCGGCTTGGTCTCCATTGCCAACGGGAGATGGTCAGCGTCTTTCTTTGAGAGCACAAACAAATGGTATGTTCTACCAAGCTTACAGTTTTTCATTTACGGAACCATGGTTGGGAGGTAAGAAACCAAACGCTTTGAGTTTTTGGATGAACAATAACTCTATTTCTGCTAGTGGTAACTTGTTGAGAACAGATGAAAACTACAGTGGTATTTCCATTACAGGTGTAGGTGTCGGTTTGCAAAGAAGAAAGAAAATTCCGGATGATTACTTTACTGCTTATTATGAAGTGGGATATAAGTATTTTGATGTAAGGAATTATACAAGTTTGGCCTTTAGTAATGGTTATTCAAATAATATTTATGGACAATACGTGTTATCTAGAAACTCAATCGATGCACCTATTTACCCTAGATCTGGTTCGAGATTAACGTTCACAGCGAAGGCATCTCTTCCTTACTCAATGTTTGATGGTGTGGATGACTACTCAAATTACTCTCAGCAAGATTTGGTTAGATTCAATGAATTCTACAAATTTAAAATGACGGGAGAATGGTACTTGCCATTAACTTCTGATAAGAAATTAGTATTAGCACCAAGATTCGGTATTGGATTTATGGGAGCATACAATCAGAGTAAAGGACTTTCGCCTTTCGATAGATTTAGTTTAGGAGGAAGTGGTTTAACCGGAGGAGTGAATGCTCAGGTGAATGGTACGGAGATTATTTCATTAAGAGGGTATGGAACAACAAGTACAATTGTGAGTTCTACAGTTGCCGATCCAATGATTGCTAAATACTCCGTTGAATTAAGGTATCCGATTTCATTAAATCCATCAGCAACGTTCTGGTTGTATGGTTTTGCTGAAGCAGGAAATACATACACAGCTTTGGATAAATTTAATCCTTTCAATGTGAAACGTTCTGTAGGTGTTGGTCTGAAGGTAAATATACCAATGATTGGTATGCTAGGATTTAACTATGGATGGGGATTAGATCCTTTAGATCCACACAGTGTAGGGTATAGAGATGGAAATGATGCTTTAAGAGCAAATGGTCAAATTCCTGGTGTTTTCCAATTCACGATTGGAACTAACATCGGAGATCTTTAATGCATCACAATAAAAATATTATTTTCGTCGTTCGACTGTCAAATAGAAAATTATGAGAACTTTAGCTTTATCACTTTTAATGGTTATTGGCACGGCCTTTGCTTCTTATGGTCAGAAGTACGGGTATATCGATTCAGACTTTATCTTGGAAAATATGCCAGAGTATGTTGAGGCCAAAGAGAAGTTGGATAAGTTTGCGAAGCGTTGGCAAAAAGAAATTCAGGATAGATACGTAGTTATCAAAAAGAAAAAAGATGAATTCGATAGAGTGGAGGCTGTGCTTCCCGATGAAGAAAGAGAAGCTCGTAAATTAGAAATTGAAACATTGGAAAACGAGACTTTGGAATTGCAGCAATTGCGTTTTGGAGTAAATGGAGACTTGTTCGCCAAAAGAAAAGAATTGATACAGCCCATTCAGGATAAAGTGTTTGAGGCATTGGAAAAAGTTGCTAGCAAGGGTAAATATGCGTTTGTATTTGATAAAGCAAATCAATCAAACCTTATATTTGCAGACCCAAAATACGATTTAAGTAAAAGGGTTCTAAGGGAATTAGGTGTTAGTATTAAATAGAATAAATAAGAATGAAAATGATGAAAAGATTATTAGTAGCGTTTGCAGTATTGTTGTTTACAGGTTTTGTTTCAGCGCAGAGTATTGCACATTGTGATTATGCAGCTGTATTTGATACAATGCCTTCTGCAATTCAGGCACAAAAGGATATTCAAGATTTAAGAGAAAGCTACGCGAAAGAATTAGAAGAAGATCAATTGAAATTACAAGAGGCGTATCAAAAATACCAAGTAGAAGGGTCTACGCTTTCTCCAGTTTTACGTCAGCGTGAGGAGAAAAGAATTCAAGATATGAGTGCAGCTTTAGATAAGAAGAGTCAGAATTACGATGCTGAATTGCAAAATTACTACAAGCAAGCGATGGCACCATTAAACGAATTAATGAACGAAGCAATTGAGAATGTAGCAAAAGCGAACAAGATTGATTACGTTCTAGATGAAAACTCTGTATTATTTGCAGGAGGAAGAGATATTACTGATTTAGTGATTGCAGAAGTATTGAAGTTGGATGTTCAGGAAACTCCTCCAGCTACTTCGCCAGCTCCAGTTGGACAATAAGAAAGAATTTTTAAATAACTTTGAGTCGAGTAAATTATTGCTCGACTTTTTTTATGCAAAAAAATCAGAAAGGATATATAGGTGTTTTTGATTCTGGGTACGGCGGTTTAACTGTACTTAAAGAGTTCAGAAAGC
>NZ_JAWWCF010000042.1:0-18337 GCF_033720595.1 Lishizhenia sp.
ATATTACTGTGGTTATAAGGAGCTGGAATTGCTTGTGGGTGGTAATCGTACAACCTAGGTACAAAAGAACAGATCACAAAATTGTGTGCCTCAAAAGTTTGGTGTACGGGAGGCGGTTGGTGAACACGACCTGTAATAGGTTCAAAATCTTTAATGTTAAAGATGTATGGGAAGTTATATCCATCCCATCCAACAACATCAAATGGGTGAGAACCATACGTCAAATGATGCAGAACGTTCTCTTTCTTAATCTTAATTAAGAAATCACCTAACTCGTCATGTGTTTCCAATGTTTCCGGTCTTCTTAAATCACGTTCACAGAATGGAGAGTGCTCTAACAATTGACCAAAATTATTTCTGTAACGCTTTGGTGTAACAATTGGAGAGAAAGACTCAACTATAAATAATCTGTTGTTCTCTGTATTGAAATCGATTTGGTAAATCATACCACGTGGAATCACGATGTAGTCTCCGTAAGAGAAATCTAAATTTCCACACATCGTTCTCAATGTCCCTGTACCTTCATGAATGAAAATCACTTCATCTGCATCTGCATTCTTGTAAAAGTACTCTCTCAAAGATTTTTTAGGTGCTGCTACCGCAATGTTCAAATCATTATTAAACATTACAATTTCTCTACTTTCTAAGAAATCATCTTTTGGTGCAACATTGTACCCCTTAAGCATGTGCGATTTGATATTCTTATCTACCGCTGCTATAGGTGTCATATCTATTGTTTCACCAACATTCTTAACCATAGTAGGTCTATGAACGTGGTAAAGTAAACTCGACATACCATGGAAACCTTCTGTACCAAACAATTGTTCTTGATACAAACCTCCATCCTCTTTTTTAAAGGTCGTATGTCTTTTGTGAGGAATTTTCCCCAACTTATGATAAAAGGGCATATTCTTTCTTTTTTAAAATTAAATAATCGGGATATAGATGGTTGTGAAATCCATCATTCTGGATTGCGCTTCAAGAGAAGCTTGGCTTTAATTTTTAAGTCATCCCAATTCATTAACCTCTGAAATTTTCGAGTTTCACAAATATAAAGAAATGCATTCTCTTTTCTAAATCCAATGTCTTATTTTTGCCACATCAAATTAATAGGTTAAAGATTAAATGAAGAAGGTACTTGTTATAGGAGCGTCAGGTCAGATAGGAACAGAATTAGTTCTTGAGTTAAGAAAACGATTTGGTACAGACGCAGTAATCGCATCAGATGTTAAACCAGATTGTCCAGAATTATTAAAAGATGGTCAGTACGCCCAACTCGATGTTTTGGATAGAGAAAAAGTGTGGAACTTTGTAGAAGAGAACAAGGTTACTGAAATCTATTTATTAGCAGCCTTATTATCTGCTACTGCTGAAAAGCATCCAGACTTTGCTTGGAAATTGAACATGGATGGATTATTCAACATTTTAGATTTAGCCAAAGAAAAGAAAATTGAAAAGATTTTCTGGCCAAGTTCTATTGCTGTTTTTGGTCCAACCACACCTGCAGATCAAACACCGCAAACTACCATTATGGAGCCTACAACGGTTTATGGTATCTCTAAACAAGCGGGAGAAAGATGGTGTGAATATTACAATAAAATTTACGGTGTGGATGTTAGATCGATCCGTTACCCAGGTTTAATTTCATATACCTCTCTACCTGGAGGAGGTACTACAGATTATGCCGTTGATATTTTTTACAATGCGCGTAAGCGAAATACCTATACTTCTTTCTTGTCAGAAGATACAGCATTACCTATGATGTATATGGAAGATGCCATTAGAGCAACGATAGAGTTAATGGAAGCTCCGGAAGAAAACATCAAAATTAGAAGTTCTTACAACTTGGCAGGATTGTCTTTCACTCCAGAAGATTTAACAAAGTCTATTCAGAAGCACCAACCAGACTTCACTATTAATTACGCTCCTGATTTCAGACAAAAGATTGCAGACACTTGGCCTAACTCTATAGACGACAGCGCAGCTAAGAAGGACTGGGGTTGGAAAGAGAAATACGACATCGACAAAATGGTTGAGGTTATGCTCGAAAACGTAAACCCAGACTGGATAGATTAAACGTTCTAACATAGATTATTTTTTAATGCCGTTTATCTGCAATTTTATTGGTAGATAAACGGCATTTGTATATATTTAACCGTCAAAATTAATCACATGTATTACTACTCGGTATTAAAATTGTGCATGCTTCTGTTAATCAGTGCAAGCGCATTTTCTAGCGAGCCTGAATACAACAAACCTCAGTTTCTTCTTGAAGATACCATTAATCAGTTTGACAATGCTGGTAAAAAGCATGGTTACTGGGTAATCTATGGTAAGGATGTAGATTCTAGCTTACATTTCCCTACCAATGGAAAAGTAAGAGAGGGTAATTTTGAACACGGTAGAAAGGAAGGTGTGTGGACCTTTTACTATAAAGACGGGAAAACACCCAAATTAAAAGGATATTACAGCAACAACAGACCTGAGGGTAGTTTCACGAAGTATTGGCCCAATGGTTTGGTCAAAGAGGAAGGTGTATTTCGCAATCAAAAATATCAAGACTCCTTAAAGCGATATAATGACAAGGGTGTATTGGTCTATCAAGCTTCATTTGATTCTAGCGGTAATGAAAGTGGTGAAATCGCCTATTATTATGACGATGGCAACCCTCAATTTGTATACACAGCTAAAAAGGGAAAACCCGTGGGAGAAGCCAAGCGATTTTACCCCAATGGAGATGTAAAAGAAGTTATAAATTACAACGAAAACGGAGCTCTAATTTCATCTGAAAAGAAAGAAATGATTTCTCCAGAAAAACAGTCAACCACTCCAAACAAATCTAAAAAGGCTCCTACTATTGAAGATAAAAGTAAACTTTTATTGAACGGGTACAATAAAGTATATAACGACAACCACGAGTTATGGCAAGATGGTGAGTTTAAAGAAGGGCAACTTTGGGATGGTAAAGTTTACGTCTATGATGAAGACGGTCTTTTATTAAAAGTAGAAGTTTACAAGGAAGGAAGATATCATTCCGAAGGTCAACTTTAATCCAGTATCTTTTGTATTGACCCTTTAATTTTTGCCCGAAATTATTGTATTTTCGTGGCTAAATTGATCATGAGTTTTGGAACTCATACTCAGTATTATTGAAATTTTATGGAAGCACACAATAGAAACTTATCTATTTACAATAGTTTATCTGGTGAAAAAGAGGTTTTTACACCTATACATGGAAATTTCGTTGGCCTTTACGTATGTGGTCCAACTGTATATAGCAATGTACACTTAGGAAACTGCCGTACTTTCATAAATTTCGACTTAGTATACCGTTATTTGAAGCATCTAGGCTACAAAGTGCGTTACGTTAGAAACATAACAGACGCTGGTCACCTAGAAGACGACGCAGATCAAGGAGAGGATAAAATTGCAAAAAAGGCAAAACTTCAAAAGTTAGAGCCTATGGAAATTGTACAACAATACACTGTAGATTTTCATGAGACGCTAGACGCCTTTAACAACCTTCCTCCAAACATTGAACCTACTGCAACAGGACATATCATTGAGCAAATAGAGATGATTCAAGAAATCATTGCCAATGGATTGGCCTATGAAGTAAACGGCTCAGTATACTTTGATGTTGAAAAATACAATGCTTCTGAACACTACGGAGAACTTTCTGGTAGAAAAATAGAAGATCTTATATCAGGAACTCGTGAGCTGGATGGACAAAGTGAGAAACGTTCACCCTTAGATTTTGCACTTTGGAAAAATGCAGCTCCAGAACACATCATGAAATGGCCTTCTCCATGGGGAATTGGTTTCCCGGGATGGCACTTGGAATGTTCTGCAATGAGTACCAAATATCTTGGCGAAGAATTCGATATTCACGGAGGTGGAATGGATTTGAAGTTCCCTCACCACGAATGTGAAATCGCTCAAGGTCATGCAGCAACCGGTAAAAAACCAGTTAAATATTGGATGCACGCCAATATGCTCACATTAAACGGAAAGAAAATGAGTAAATCTACAGGTAACAACTTACTTCCTGGAGAACTCTTTTCTGGTAATAATGATTTGCTGGAAAAAGCATTTGACCCTATGGTGGTTCGCTTTTTCATCATGCAAGCACATTACCGTTCAACTTTAGATTTTACTTCAGAAGCCTTAATGGCCGCTGAAAAAGGATTTAAACGTTTAATGGAAGCTGTTCAAATCTTACCAAAGTTGAAAACATCATCCAGCACAAGCACATCGATTACACCCTTAGTCGATAGCTTTTACGCAGCCATGAATGATGACTTCAATGCCCCTATTCTCGTTGCCAAACTCTTTGACGCGGTTAAGTTAATCAACGCCATTAATGATGGAAAAGAAACCATTAGTCAGGAAGATTTAACTATCTTAAGCAATGAAATTAATTCTTTCGTCTTTGATGTTTTAGGACTTAAAGCTGTTAACGATAACAACGACAATTCTTTAAGCAAAGTGATGGAATTAGTGATTGACATGAGACAGACGGCCAGAGAAAATAAAGACTGGACTACATCAGACAAAATTAGAGATTTCTTAGCGGAAGCAGGAATTCAAATTAAGGACAGTAAAGAAGGTACCAACTGGACTAAAATCTAGTTTTTATCGCTTTGCTTTTGTATAACGAACTATTTATTTCGTTATAATTATTATTCTTATACGAGGAAGTATTCCACGTGTACAAAAATTACTATATGTTAACACCCGAAATACCGAAGAAGTTATTTTTATTGGATGCCTTTGCGCTTATTTACCGTGCATATTTTGCATTTTCTAAGAACCCGAGAGTTAACTCAAAAGGACAAAATACTTCGGCAGCATTTGGGTTTACCAATGCACTTATCGATGTTATCAATAGAGAAAAGCCTACCCATTTAGCGGTTGTTTTTGACGCACCGGGTGGAGCCACGAATAGACAAGAGGATTTTTCGGATTATAAAGCCAATCGAGAAGAGATGCCAGAAGACATCCGATCTATGTTGGATCCCATCAAAGAAATTATTTCAGCTTTCAATATTCCTATTTTATTGAAACCCGGTTTTGAAGCAGATGATGTTATTGGAACGTTGGCAAAAATGGCTGAAAAAGAAGGTTTTCAAACCTACATGATGACTCCGGATAAGGATTTTGGTCAACTCGTTTCTGAGAACATTTTTATGTACCGACCAGGAAGGGGAGGAAAACCTGCTGAAATCTGGGGAATTCCTGAGATTTGCGAAAAGTTCCAAGTTGAAGATCCCATCCAGGTAATCGATATTTTAGGACTTTGGGGGGATGCCGTTGACAACATACCTGGGATACCTGGAATCGGTGAGAAAACCTCAAAAAAATTGATCGCGAAATATGGATCAATGGAAAACCTTTTTGAACATACAGATGAACTTAAAGGGAAACAAAAGGAGAACGTTATTAATTTCATGGAGCAAGGGCGTATGTCTAAAATGCTCGCTACCATCATTCTAGATGTTGATGTTGAATTTGATGCCGAAGATCTAAAAGTAGTTGAACCAAACGCTGATAAAATCAGAGAGCTCTTTACTGAACTTGAGTTTAGAAACTTAGCGAAAAGAGTTTTGGGCGAAGAAATCGTTGTTACGCAAGCTGCAAGTAGTCCAAAAGATGAAAATCAACTGGATTTATTTGGAACGGCAAACGACACGAACAGTACGCCAGCTACCCCAGAAAGTTTAAAATCTTTAAGCACAGAAAAACCAAGTTATCATTTTGTGCAAACACCAGAGGGTAGACAAAAACTCCTTGCTAAAATAATGGAACAAAGCTCGGTTTGTTTTGATACAGAAACGAGTTCACTCGAGGCGCGTCATGCGGATATTGTTGGAATGTCTATTTCCTTCAAGGCGAAAGAAGCCTACTACATTCCCTTCCCAACTAAATTTGAGGAGGCGAAAGCAATTTTGGAAGAATTTAAACCCTATTTCCAAAGTAAAGACATAGAAAAAGTTGCCCATAATATAAAGTACGATTTACAAGTAATTGGAAGGTATGGTATTGAAGTCGAAGGTCCAATGTTCGACACCATGATTGCGCATTACTTACTTTCACCAGATGCCAAGCACAGTATGGACAGGCTGGCGGAATATTACCTGAACTATGAAACTATTTCTATAGACAGTATTTTAGGTAAAAAAGGAAAGAAACAAAAGTCCATGCTCGATATTCCACAAGAAGAAATTGTAGATTATGCTTGTGAAGATGCCGATATCACTTGGCAATTGAAAGAATTATTTGAGCCAGAAATCCAAAAAGATCATTTAAAATCCTTGTTCTACGATATGGAAATGCCTTTGGTTGAGGTATTGAAAACCATGGAAGAAGAAGGAATCAATTTAGATATAGAAGGATTGGCTACTTTCTCCCAAGAGCTTGGTGAAAGTCTTGAAAAACTAGAGAAAGATATTAAAGCTTTGGCCGAAGAAGACTTCAACTTAGATAGTCCAAGACAATTGGGTGAAGTATTGTTTGAAAAGATGAAAATTTCATCGAAAGCAAAGAAAACTAAAACGGGTCAATACTCTACCTCAGAAGATGTATTACAAAAGCATAAGGATGACCATGAAATCATTCCTTTGATATTAGACTATCGATCGCTTAAAAAGCTTAAAAACACATATGTAGATCCACTTCCGACTCTTGTAGATGAACAAGACGGTAGATTGCATACGCATTACATGCAAACAGTTGCCGCAACTGGAAGATTGAGTTCGAATAATCCAAACTTGCAGAATATTCCTATTCGAACGGAAAAAGGAAGAGAAATTAGAAAGGCTTTTATTGCAAAAGATGATAACCATTTGCTCATGGCAGCAGACTACTCACAAATAGAATTGCGCATTATTGCCGCACTTTCTCAAGATGAGAATATGGTACATGCCTTTCAGAACAACTTAGATATTCACGCTGCTACGGCAGCAAAAGTCTTTAAAGTAAACTTGGAAGACGTAACCCGTGAACAGCGTAGCTCTGCTAAAGCGGTGAATTTTGGAATTATATATGGTCAAGGTGCATTTGGTTTAGCTCAAAACCTGGGTATATCTAGAAAAGAAGCTAAGGCCATTATAGATGGATACTTTGAAGAATATGCAACCATCAAAACATACATGGATCAGGCCGTTAAAGATGCAAGAGAGAAAGGATATGTAGAAACTATTTTCAATAGAAGAAGGTACCTTCCAGATATTAATTCATCGAACGCTGTTGTAAGAGGTTTTGCAGAGAGAAATGCCATTAATGCACCCATTCAAGGTAGTGCTGCAGACATCATTAAACTAGCAATGATTAAAGTGGCAGAACGCATGAAAAAGGAAAAAGTAAATTCAAAATTACTACTTCAAGTACATGATGAACTTGTTTTTGATGTTCATAAATCAGAACAGGAAATCATGGCTAAGTTGGTACAAGAAGAAATGGAACATGCCGTTGAATTAGCGGTTCCGATGAAAGTTGAATATGAATTAGCAAAGAACTGGTTAGAAGCACATTAAACCACCTTAGCCTAACAACCATTTAATATTTAAGGAAAAGTGTTCAGAGTAAAGTTTATAGTCATATTTCTACTATTATCCCTAAGCTCATTTGCGCAGAAAAATTCGCGCGAACATAATTTGAATGTGCTTTTTGATGGGGACATTGAGAAGGTGGATACGAATTTACGTCCACTTCTTAAACAATTAAACACGCATGCACACCGACAGGAATATGCTAAAGCCTCTCAACTACTCCTTAAGAATTATACGCTGATCCAACAACAAGAGAACCTACCTTATTACAATTACTTTCTATCCACTTGCTACATTGGTGCGAGAAATTTAAGAAGCGCTAAGGAATTATTACAAAAAGAGACCAATGAAATTCTTATCCCTTATAACCTTGAAAAGTTTGGGGTAATCTACACCGAAAAAGGTGAATTAGCTATTGCCAACAAATATTTTAAGTTACAACTCAAAAACGCACAATCTGACCTGATGAAAGGCCGAGCACTGAGAAACGTTGCTATTACTTTTAGAAAACAATATCAACTAGATTCTGCAGTCAAGTATTTTAAAACTAGCAACCATTACTTTTCGCCTTTAAATCACAAATTCAAACTCATCAATGACATTGATCTTGCTGAAATTGATAAAACAAAGGGGTATTATTTAAAAGCAAAAAAAGAACTGAAGAAAATTCTTTACGAATGTTTAGAGAACGAATACTCTCAAATAGCAGGAGTTGTCTTAGTTCTTCTCATGGAAACGCATGAGGATTTATATGAATTCAACTCTATATCAAATTATTTCAAGGACTATAATGGATTGTATTTACTGGAAGAAACAGATGAAAAACTAGCATTCTTACGTTATCAAATTGTTTATTCTCCAGAAAATCAAATTGAAAAGAAAGAGAAATTTATACATTATAAGAATCTACTTCAGATTTTAAAAACGAATAAATCTAATTCTTTTACCCAATTAATAGAAAGTCTGAAAACTCATGATTCCATTCTCATTGCGAATCAAAATACGAGTCCTCTCTCTAAATTAAACAAGCAACAAAATTCTCAAGGCTTACTTAAATGGTGGATCATTGGACTATCTATCATCTTTTGTATTGGATTTTTAAGTATCTATTTCTACAACCGCAACAACATCAGTAGGCGTATAAAGAACTTGCAAAAAGAACGTAAGGAACTGCATAAAAGAATAGAAAGACAAAATCGAGAATTAACAGATTTAGCGATTAACTTGAAAAGAAAAAGACAATTTGATGAAGAGTTCCTTAAAAAGGTTGAATTCGTAAAGAATAGTTCTTTCTCCCATAAAGAACAAATTACCAAACTTTCTAATGAACTTAAAAATCAAGTTGGTCAAGGTTACACGAACGAGTTACTCCAAGAAAATATTAATGAATTAAATTCTAAGTTCAATGCGGTATTATCTGAAAAACATCCCAACCTTACCAATTACGACAAAGAACTTTGTGGACTCATTCGTTTAAACTTTTCAAATAAAGAGATTGCCAACCTCAAAAACATCTCTTCTCAATCTGCCAGAACAGCGAAATATAGGTTAAAACAGAAACTAGAATTAGACGCTGAAATTGACCTAATAGAATACCTTCAAAAACTATAATCTCATCTCCCGGAAGGAGAATTCCCCCCTCCCCCTCTTTCAAGATTTTCCTATGCTAAAAACAGCGATGAACGACTTTTATCGTTCTCTTAGCGACAATAATTCATCGGTAAAAAGCAGTACTTGCATAATAAATAGCAAATAATCCAGGTAATACAAAACCCTGTTTTTCAGTCATTTAAAACATTCCGTATACGGGTTGTATACGCTCTACCCAACCGATGTATACATCTAATCTACTCCTATGTTTAAACATATTTTTTAAGCTGTGGTACATTTATTACAGACGAACAGTAAGTAACTACCTCAAGCGAACCCTCTTGGGGAGTATCCCCTTTGAACCTTCATCTAGGTTTAAGGGAGTTAAAAAAACGATTAGGTTATGAAACACTTCTTTACCCTTAACAAACTGCAGGCATTTTGCCTGTTGGTACTAACCCTCCTATGCACTAGGACCGGTTTTAGTCAAAATCAATTTTATGCCAACTCAGTCACCGACTCCCTGGCATTAACAGATTACCTCAACACCGTTGATGGTGATCTCACCACATTTGGTACCGTCACATCAAGCTCAGGACTAGCCCTAGGTCTTGGAGCTTATGATGGTTTCATAGAGGTTGAATTTCCAAGTTTATTACCTGCGAACACAACTACTTATGTTAAAATCGCAACTGAGGATGACATACTTACCCCTTTAACAGGAGGTAGTTTGGCCACACTCCTAAGTGATGTTTTGGGCATTGTGTTGGCCGGAAATCAAGAACTGGATATTGAGGCTAGAAACGGAACAAGTACCGTTCTCTCCGCTTCAACTGCCAGCCCCGGAGATTTCTCGGCAGATAGTCTACGCGTTGTAATCGATAGTGCAGGTAGTTTTTACCTCGCCATTACACCTTCCAACGCATATAACAGGATCTATATTTCCAATGAAATGGGATCACTCTTAGGATTATTTATGACCCGTGAATTGGAATTTTACGATGCCTTTTATTATAACGGGACGAATGCCTGTGGACAGGCCATGTATACAAGTTTCGATGGTACAGGAATTACATTAGACTTATTGAACTTAGGAGGAGCCGGTGTTCAAAATCCAGAGTTAGCAATTGATAGTGATACTTCAACACATTCAACACTTAATTTTGGTATTCTTGATGTTGCTTCAACGCTCGAACAAACGATTTACTTCGATGGACCTACAAATACAACTGATGAATTTAGAATTAGACTACAAATAAGCTCGAGTCTAGTTTCACTAGGATTAGCAAACAATATAGAAATTGAAGCCAAGCTTGGTGCAACCACAGTGTTTAACCAAAACTTAACCAGTGGTTCTTTAATCAATTTAAATTTACTCGACTTACAAAATGGACAACCCGTTGATGTAATAGTAGACCCTAATACTCCAATCGATAGAATAACAGTTAGAATGACTTCGCTTCTCGGCGTTGATTTAGCACAAATGTTGTATTTGTATGGAGTTCAGAAAATACCGGCAATGCCAACCATTGACCCTGCTTCAGTTAATTCGGTTACTTGTGCTAATGATTCCATTCAACTCATTGCGAATGGAGATCCAAGTACACTTATTATGAAATGGTACGATGCCCAAGAAGGAGGTAACCTCATTGGAACTTCTGCCTCTGGCGATCCTTTCACGATATACAACATAGATCAGGATACAACATTCTTCGTTGCAGCATCTATACCTGGTTGTCCTGAAGAATCTCAGCGCACTCCAGTAGATGTATCGATTATTGCCCTTCCTACGGATACAAATATCACCGTTACCGGAGATGGGAATCCATATTGTGCTTTGGACACGATAAACATTGTTCCCTCATCAGTAATAGGGGTAGATTTTACATGGTACTTTGACAATAATAAAACGCAACCCATTACCAATGGAACGCTTGGTGGAGTGTACTACAACGTAGACGCCAATGGGACTTTAACAATTGCAGGTTTAGACGACCAATCTTCTCCTTACAGTTATTTTGTAAGTGTTGTAGATACGGTTACAGGTTGTGTTAATGGAGCTGGTGACTTAAAAGAGGTTGTTATTAACATCATCGATACGCAAGCGCCAACAACAGCCAATGCCAACCAAGAATTTTGTGTGCTTGATTACGCTACAATTGCGGATCTTCAAGTTAATGAATCTAATATTTTATGGTATGATGCTGCAAGCATGGGGAACGCACTTGCTACAACGGATACCTTAATAGATGGTGAAATTTATTATGCTTCTCAGGTTGGACCAAGTTGTGAAAGTTCTAATCGTTTAGCAATCACCGTTCAATTAAATGACACGACTCCGCCAACAACTTCAAATTCTACACAAGAATTCTGTAAAGTTGATTACCCAATCATCTCAGATATTCAAGTAGATCAAATAAATATCAATTGGTATGACGCGGCTGCAGGTGGAAATCTTTTAAGCCTGAGTGACACGCTTACCACAGGTAATTACTATGCATCTCAAGTAGGTACAACCTGTGAGAGTTCTACTCGATTAATGGTCAGTGTTATAGTAAATGATACAACAGCACCTACAGCTTCTTTAACCACACAAGAATTTTGTTCGGCAAGTAGTCCTACAATTGCAGATTTAGTAGTTGATCAAAACAACGTTGTTTGGTACGATGCTGCTGAAGGTGGAAACCTATTAAATAATACAGATGTTTTAGTTGATGGTAACTCTTATTTCGCTGCTCAAGTCGGAAGTGAGTGTGAGAGTTTTGATCGTTTAGAAATAGTCGTTGGACTAGGTGTTATCCCTCCTCCTACGACTATGGATCCTATTCAAGAATTCTGTGTATCTGATTACCCTACAGTAGCAGATTTACAAACCAACGAAACAAACGTAATCTTTTATGATGCCGCAACTGGAGGAAATTTAGTCAGTAACTCAGACACGTTAGTAAATTTAAATTTCTACTATGCAGCTACTGTAGGTATTGGATGTGAAAGTACAACACGTTTGATGTTACAAGCCATCGTAAACGATACGACTCCTCCAACAACCTCATCAGCAGTTCAAACCTTCTGTGTGTTAGATTTTGCAACCATTGCAGACATTCAAGTTGATCAACCGAATGTAAACTGGTATGATGCACCTATCGGAGGAAACATATATGCTTCAACAGATACATTAGTAACTGGAGATTATTATGCCTCTCAAGTAGGATCAGAATGTGAAAGTTCATTGAGACTTATGGTGAGCATCGTTATTGACGATGAAACACCACCAACCACGGCTAATGCCAACCAAGAATTCTGTATTGCTGAGTATGCAACAGTTGCCGATTTACAAACCAACGAACCAAATGTTGTTTGGTACGATTCAATTGAAGCAGGTAATATGTATAACTCAACTGATCTTTTAGTGGATGGTTTAACATATTACGGAGCGAAACAAGGAGCGGCATGTGAGAGTTCAATGCGCTTAGCAGTAGTTGTAACCTTAAATGATACGACAGCTCCTACAACCGCTAATACAACACAAGATTTTTGTTCTACTTCTAACCCAACATTAGCAGACGTTGTTGTAGACCAACCCAACATTATATGGTATGCAGCAGCTTCAGGAGGAACACCTTTGGCTTCCTCAACACCTCTTGTTGATAACACTACATATTACGCTGCCCAACAGGGAACGGAATGTGAAAGTTCTACGCGTTTAGCCATTCTTGTTACGGTAGGAGTTATACCTCCACCAACAACGAGTAGTTTAAACCAAGAATTCTGTGTAGTTGAATACGCTACGGTTGCAGATATTCAAGTCAACGAACCCAATGTAATTTGGTATGATCAAGCCTCTGGAGGTACTGCCTACAGTGCAACGGATACCTTGATGGATCTAACGACATATTATGGAGCTACGCAAGCTACCAATTGTGAAAGTGCAGTAAGAACAGCCATTACAATTACATTAAACGACACTACGGCACCTACAACAGCAAATGCAAATCAAATTTTCTGTACGGTAGACAACCCGACAGTAGCCGATATTCAAGTTGATCAACCCAATGTAAACTGGTATGATGCTCCAATGGGAGGTAACTTATTAGCAACTACAGACGCTTTAATGGATGGTAGTTACTACGCGGCACAACAAGGTAGTGAATGTGAAAGCTCAATGCGTTTAGAAGTTGTGGTAACCGTAAACGATACAACTGCACCAACAACCTTAAACGCAAACCAAGACTTTTGTTTGGTGGATATGCCAACATTAGATGATGTTCAAGTAAATCAATCCAACATTGTTTGGTATGATGCAGCGACTAATGGAAATGCGCTTGCAGGGAATACTGCTTTAAGTGATGGTGCTACTTACTATGCTGCACAGGTTGGAGCATTTTGTGAAAGCTCTGTTCGCTTAGCCATCACAGTAAATGTAAATGACGCTTCAACACCAACAACGCTTAATGCTGATCAGGAATTCTGTCAATCAGACAATCCAGTTATTGCTAATATTCAAGTCAACCAGTCAAACATTAACTGGTACGATGCCTCAACTGGAGGTAATCAATTGGCTAACTCAGATCCATTAATGGATGGAGTATCTTACTATGCTGCCCTTGTAGGTATTAATTGTGAAAGTGCTGTACGATTACAAATCAATGTTACAGTAACAGATACAGTTGCTCCTACAACAACGGATGCAAATCAAGAATTCTGTGCCGTTGATATGCCTACAGTTGCAGATATTCAAGTGAACGAAACAGGAGTAAACTGGTATTTGTCAGCATCTGGTGGAACAGCATTAAATGCAACGGATGCATTGGCTACCAATACTTATTACGGTGCATTAATCGTTGGGAATTGTGAAAGTTCAAGCCGTTTGATGGTAAACGTAACAGTTAACGACACAACAGCTCCAACTACATTGATGGCCAACCAAAGCTTCTGTCAAATTGATATGCCAACCCTAGCGGATATACAAGTGAATCAAACAAACATTGTTTGGTATGATGCTGCAACAAATGGAAACGCATTACCGATGAACACAGCACTTATGAATGGAGCAACCTACTATGCCGCTCAATTAAGTGTAGACTGTGAAAGTTCGCAAAGACTAGCTGTAAATGTAACTGTAGAAGACGAGGCAACACCAACAACAAACAATACAAATCAAGATTTTTGTGGGGTAGACATGCCTACAATCGCAGATATTCAAGTAAACGAAACAAATGTTAGCTGGTATGATGCTGCAACCGGAGGTAATCAATTATCCAACGCAGATGCTCTCATAGATGGAATGGCTTACTATGCAACTTTAGTAGGAACAAATTGTGAAAGCTCTGTCAGACTTCAGGTTAATGTAACGGTTTCGGATACAGTGGCTCCTACAACAACGGATGCAAATCAAGAATTCTGTGCCGTTGATATGCCTACAGTTGCAGATATTCAAGTGAACGAAACAGGAGTAAACTGGTATTTGTCAGCAACTGGCGGAACGGCATTAAATGCAACGGATGCATTGGCTACTGACACGTATTACGGTGCATTAATCGTTGGAAACTGTGAGAGTTCAACACGATTAATGGTAAATGTTACCGTTAACGACACCACTGCTCCAACTACTTTGATGGCCAATCAAACTTTCTGTGCAGGAGATAATCCAACGTTAGCAGATGTTCAAGTAAATCAAACAAACATCGTGTGGTATGATGCTGCAACAAACGGAAACGCATTACCGATGACCACAGCACTTATGAATGGAGCAACCTACTATGCCGCTCAATTAAGTGTAGATTGTGAAAGTTCGCAAAGACTGGCAGTTACGGTTGCGGTTTCAAATATACCCGCTCCAACAACAAACAGTACAGCGCAAACTTTCTGTAGCATTGACAACCCAACGATAGCAAGTATTCAGGTGAACCAAACAAACGTAGTTTGGATGGATGCAGGAGCGAATGTGTTAACACCTTCCACTCCGCTTACCGATGGTGCTTCTTACTTTGGTGCACAAACTAACGGTCAATGTACAGGAACGAATTTGTTAGCGGTTAGTGTTACGGTAACTTTTGTACCTGCTCCAACAACCAATGATGCAAATCCAGAATTTTGTGCGAATACAAATCCAACTTTAGCGGATATTAGTATGAACGAACCAAACATTAACTGGTACGATGCTCCAACTATGGGTACTTTATTACCTAATGGTACTTTATTGGTTGACGGTCAAATTTACTATGCCGCAAACGTAATGAATGGTTGTGAAAGTGAAGTGAGAACTGCTGTCCAGCCTTCGTTAAATATAACGAGCACACCAACAACTTCTAATAATAACCAGACTTTCTGTTTCAGCGATAACCCAACGTTGGCAGACATACAAGTTACAGCTACACAAGTAGTTTGGTATGATCAGCAAACTGGAGGAAGTGTTTTAGCTTCAGGAACAACGCTGCAAGATGGGGCTACTTACTATGCAGCCAATGTAGAAAATGGATGTGAAAGTGACCAAAGAATTGCAATCACGGTTCACTTAAATGGAGGTCCAACGGCACAAATCATTGGAACATTCAACGATATATGTGTTGCGGATACCCTTACCTACTCAACAAATGCTAACATGACGAATTATGTTTGGACAGTTGTTGACGGGACTATAGTTGCTGGAGGTTCATCAACAGACAACTTTGTAGAGGTAGTTTGGGATGGTTCAGGATCAGGATCAATTCAAGTAAGTTATACGAACACCGCTGGATGTTCTGAATACATGGATACCCCTATTCAAATCACAACAGGAATTTGTCCAGACCTTAGTATCTACAAAACTGTAGACAACAAAACACCTGAGATGTATGAAAATGTTGAGTTTACGATTACAGTTGAAAACACAGGTAATGTAACCTTCACAAATGTTCTTATCAATGAACAATTAACCAATGGTTTTGAATATGTTTCTCATTCAACATCAGCAGGAGCATATGACTTATCAACTGGTGTTTGGTCTATCTCAACGGTTTCACCAAATACGAGTGAAACACTCGTAATAATTGCCAAAGTCATTCCTGGAAGTAATCACTGGAATATCGCTCATTTAATTGGAGATTATACGGATGATACAGACCCTGAAAACAATGTAGACTCAGTAGAGGTGGACCCCGTAGACCTTACCGTTTACAATCAGTTCTCACCAAATAATGACGGGGATAATGACAGATTCATTATTGATGGAATTGAGGACTATCCAGAAAATACAGTTCAAATCTTTAACCGTTACGGAAACCTGGTATATCAAACTGAAAACTATCAGAACGACTGGGATGGAGTTCCAAACGTTGGCGGAACTATTGGTACTGGAAATGTATTACCAACAGGTACTTATTTCTACATCATAAAAGACGCTAACTCAGATCAGCAATGGTCAGGATGGTTATACTTAATTAAATAATAACATACTAAACGCAATACGATGAAAACTTTGAAAATAAATAAAATCAGTGCGGTATTAGTAGCAGCTCTTTTTGTTGGTTCCTTTGCTTGGGGCCAACAAAGAGCGCAGTACACGCAATATATGTATAACACTATGCCATTGAACGCGGGTTATACAGGAACAATAGACGGTTTAGAAGCAACTGCTATTCACCGATCTCAATGGGTTGGAATGGATGGAGCCCCTGTTACAACCGGTCTTTCTTTAAACGGAGCCATTAACAAGCATTTTGGACTTGGGTTAACAGCGGTTAATGATAGAATTGGTCCAATTACACAAAATGAACTCGCGGTGAACCTTGCTTCAAGCGTGCAGTTAAATGATAAACTTAGATTGTCTTTAGGCGTTTCTGGAGGTATCAATTCAGTATCTGCTGATTGGTCTATGGGAACTATCTACAACACTAGTGATAACGCATACAACCAAAATTTAAACAACGAGATAACTCCAGCTGTTGGTGCCGGACTTTACCTTTACTCTAACCGTTTTTACGCTGGAGTATCTAGTCCTAATGTCATCAAACGTAAAAGCAATCTTTCTCAAGTTTATGACAGGTTTGCCAACGAACTACACTTCTTTGTGATTACAGGTTATGTATTCGACTTGTCACCTAATGTGAAATTCAAACCTGCTTTGATGACGAAGATAGTACCTAATGCGCCTTTAAGTATTGACTTATCTGCCAATTTCCTCTTGAAGGAGCAATTTACTTTGGGTGCTGCTTACAGATATCAGGATGCTATTAATCTTTTAGCAGGATATGAGTTTGCGAAATCATTCTTTGTTGGATACGCCTACGACTTAGGAATTACTCCAACAAAAGATTTCCATTCTGGATCTCATGAAATCATTTTGAAATACAAACTATTGAGACAAACGAGAGTTGCAACCTCTCCAAGATTCTTCTAAAACGGAACCATCATGAAAAATTTAATATACATAAGTCTCTTAGCATCTGGAATTGCCTTTGGTCAAAACGCGATGGAAAAAGGAGATGATTTATACGCTAAATATGACTTCGATAATGCTATTGAATCTTACAATAAAGCAATCTCAAGTAATAAAGCAACAGAAGATGTTAATCTTAAAATTGCCAACAGCTACTTTAATCTAACGAATTACAAACAAGCTTTACCTTGGTATCAAAGAGCTATATCTGCTGATTATAGCAATGTTGACGAAGGAGATTTTCTGAAATACATTCAGTGCCTAAAAAGCGAGGGGCAATATGAAGATGCCGACGCCATACTCATGGAGTATTATGCGGGTAATTCGGAAAAATTAGCTCAATTAAAAAAG
This sequence comes from Lishizhenia sp., assembly GCF_033720595.1. GTDB lineage: Bacteria > Bacteroidota > Bacteroidia > Flavobacteriales_D > Crocinitomicaceae > Lishizhenia. The sequence goes on from NZ_JAWWCF010000042.1 coordinate 17,908, forward strand.
CAAAAAGCAGCTTTCGACATTAAAAGAGACAACTTATACGTCTTGAGAAATCTTCCCATCAATTCAGCTAACTCTGATTTTGGTGTAGCCAATTATGGGAACAAAATCTTATTTGCTTCGAGTAGAGCTGGAGAAGGAGAATTGACGAAGAAAACATACGCTTGGAACGAACAACCTTACTTAAACATTTATGAGGCACAAAGAAATACAGCGAATGGTAACCTTACCAATGACAAATTATTCGAGGGCCTGAATTCGCAGTATCATGATGCTATGATTTGTTTCAACAAAGAAAATACACGCGTGTACTTTTCTACGAATCAATTGCGCAAAAAAGGTAAGCTGAAGACTAATGAGGATGGTACCTCTACCCTTCAAATTATGTTGGCGGATGTCGTTGAAGGCAAGATTGCCAATATCGTAAGTTTGA
>NZ_JAWWCF010000043.1:0-18258 GCF_033720595.1 Lishizhenia sp.
AGAGATAGTAGGATACCTATACGAAAATGATCAAACGGAAGCTAAAGCTCTTTTCGCAAAAGTATGGGTAGAAGATAATGGGGCAAAGATAGGAGCTACAACGGATGAGGAAGGGAAATTTAGAATTTCAGCAATTCCTCCGGGACTTTATCTTTTACAAGCTCAGTATTATGGAGATACATTATCTGACACTATAAAATGTGAGGTTACAGCTAACGGTATCTTAAATATTGGTAGAGTTAATGTTGTTACAAATGTTACTGAATTAGGGGGGGTAACCATTAGAGGAGGTGAACCTTTGATAAAGTTTGGTAGTGCCGGGGAGACTACAATCAGTTCTCTAGATATCAAGAATAGTCCAGACAGACAGGACCCTGTGAGTTTAATTGTTGGTAAAAATTCTGATATCAAAAAGAATGAAAGCGGACAAATGATGATTAGAGGTGCTAGACCTGGAGATATGGCTTACTTTATCGACGGAGTTAAATTAAGAGATGCATTAAGAATACCAGGATCTGCAATTGGTGGAATAACGGTGTACTCTTCTGCAATACCTGCTAAATACGGGGATACAAATGGAGGTGTAATTGTAATGAATACAAAAAGTTATGCTGATTTGTATAGAAGATGGAAAATAATGACAACAACAGTAGAATAACCTACCCATTTGAGAAGGGATAGCAACAAAGCATCTGGGTAGAAAAAGGGCAGACTTTAACTAAAGTCTGCCCTTTGTATGTTTGTCAATTACTTTAAACAAAAACGAATTGATGGTCTTCTAAAAGTGCTTTGAGCTGAGGGTCTTCTGGCCCATAAAATTGTCTGCCAAAATTATCCCATTCTTCTTTCGTTTCCACTGAAAGGTTTTCTTGAATGTGTTCTATGATGTCGGCGCCAATTAAGTAAGGGGATTGATCTTCTAATAATTCATCTCCTAAAAATTGACCCACAATGTGGTATTCGTCATTTATTTTTGGAGTTTTATTCGTCAGTAAGCATTCCTTTTTCCAATTACTTTCCCAATCCTCTTCGGTTAATGCAGCTCTTCGTTTCATTAACTCTTCACCCATTAAGGAACGCTGTAAAAAAGCTCTAGATTCCGTACTCATTTTAGCAACTTGCTCTTGTGCACACATGATGCAAAGTGCCATTTCAAACAGGGTTAAATCTTCACCTTCTTCAGTGCGTTTATATGCCTTTTCAACAACGTAAGGCATTTTTCCATCATCCAGTCTACAATCGCAGACTTTGCAATGTGTAAAAGGTTTGTGATCAACGTCAGAGTAAAAGTCTTTTGGGATTTTAGCCATTTTCTTGCTCTATAAGTTTGAGGTAAGTTTTTAAGTTTTGTTCGTCAGCCTTTTTAAGGATAAGTAATTTCTCTTCTGTTTCAACAACGATGTAATCATCTAATCCTTGAATAATAGCTTTTTTCTTTGTAGGTAATTTCACCAAACAATCATGGGCATCTATCATTCGAATGCCAGGATTGTCTGTTGCGTTGCCGTGGTGGTCTTTTTCGAGATGACCATACAAGCTACCCCATGTTCCTAAGTCAGACCAATCAAAGTCTGCCAAAACAACACTAATGTTACGTGCATTTTCCATAACTGCAAAATCTATAGAGATGTTTTCAGCAGCATGAAAGGCTGCATCTACATAGGCTTGTTCTTTGTCTGTGAAATATACAGAGAAGTCTTTACAGAATAAGTCATGTAGTTCTGGCTTGAAGCGTTTTAAAGCATTTAAGATTACTTCAGCGGTCCACACAAATATTCCAGAGTTCCAACAGTAGTCACCACTTGTCAAGAAGATTTTAGCCAATTCCTTGTTGGGTTTTTCTGTAAATTGTTTTACTCTTTTTACATCACCTCCTACAACATCTCCGTCTTCAAAGAACTGTATGTAGCCATACCCCGTATCAGGTCGTGTTGGTTTAATACCAAGGGTTGTGATGCGCTTGTTTTCTTTCGCATTTTTCAAGGCAATATTGATTATACGCTCAAACTTATGTTGTTGCAATATCAAATGATCTGAAGGAGCTACAATTAGATTGGCCTCTTTGTTTAACGCGTAAATTTTAGCCGCGGCATAAGCGATACAAGGCGCAGTATTTTTGCGCTCTGGTTCTGTTAGTATTTGCTTGTCGGCTAATTCAGGCAAATGCTCCTTTACCATTCCGCAGTATTCTGCATTGGTAACGATGTAAATATTTTCGTTGGGTATGATGTTGAGCAGTCGTTCATAGGTCAAACGCAAGAGTGATTTTCCTATTCCCAAAACATCTAAAAATTGTTTAGGGCGGGCAGGGGTAGACATCGGCCAAAACCTCGATCCAACTCCTCCAGCCATAATGACTGCGTAATTATTTGTATCCATTTTTAATCTTCTATTCGTTCTACTTCGGCAAGGCAGTGTACCAAATATAACTTACCGGTGCCTATTTCTTCGCACATGTATCGCTTTCTACGCAATTTTCCACGTTTAAAGCTTTTGTTGTTGAGTATAAAACATTCGTTTTCTCTTAATTCTTCAACTGTAATAAGCGTGTGTTTTTCGCTATCATAACGTTTCAATACTCTACTTAGTGCAAGGTCTGTGCAAGAACTTGCTCTAGGCTTGTTTACACTGTTGCGTAAAGCCAATTTAATGTCTCTAGGAATTTCTTCAGCATCCAAGAGGGGGGAGAGGAGTTGGCTGAATTTATTTTGCCATTCCAAACCATGGGCTTTAACCTGCCAGCCATGCTCAATGTAGGTTTGCATGTGGGCAAATTCGTGCAAGGTCGTTATCAAGAATTGATAAGGGTTTAAATCGCCATTCACCGTAATTCTATGGTAATCACTTTTAATGGGTGGACGATAATCTCCCAGCTTTGTTTTTCGTGGTTTGCTTACTTTAAAAGCAACTTTAGAAGAAAAGAGTAAATCTGTCACATAACCTGTAAAGGCTGCTGGAATAAATTTTTCTAACTTTTGTTCTATTTGCTCTCTTTTTGTCATACAGAAATGGGCTGTAGACCTTACCTAAGGTAAAGTGTAAACAATTACATGTGGGTATAAAATCGCTCTAAAATAAGGATACTTTAGAATAAGCTATTAATTTAGCACGGAGTTATGAATAATATTCAGAACATAGGAAAATATTTCATGCTGTTAAAGCAGGTACTTACGCAGCCAGAGCGTTTCCGTGTGTATACAAAACGCGTGTCAAACGAATGGGAAACTATAGGGATTAACTCTATGGGAATTGTAGGTATCCTTTCTGTATTTATGGGGGCGGTTATCGCTTTGCAAACGGCATCTAATATGGATAGTCCTTTATTGCCTAAATATACCATAGGTTATATTACCAGATCTTCTACCATCTTAGAATTTTCACCTACCATTATCTCTTTAATTTTGGCAGGTAAGGTAGGGTCAAACATTGCCTCTGAAATTGGAACGATGCGCGTAACAGAGCAAATAGATGCTTTAGATATCATGGGGATTAATAGTGCGAGCTACTTAATTTTACCCAAATTAATCGCAGCGGTTACTATCCTTCCATTCTTGATAATTATTTCAATGGCGTTAAGTATCCTCGGAGGTTATTTTGCCGTGACTACATCTAATCTTTGTTCTCACGAAGAATTTGTTTACGGAGTACGCGCCTTTTTCGATACAGGTAATATAGTCTATGCCTTGGTGAAAACGATGGTGTTTGCTTTTATTATCGTTTCGGTTTCTGCTTTTTACGGGTATTACACGAGAGGTGGAGCGCTAGATGTTGGTAAATCATCTACGCAAGGAGTAGTGTGGAGTACCATCACTATTTTGATCGCCAACTTTATATTAACGCAATTAATCTTACTGTAATGATAGAAGTGAAGGGCGTAAATAAATCTTTTGGTGAAAAGCATGTTTTGCACGATATCAACGCAGAGTTTCATCCAGGAAAAGTGAATCTGATCATTGGTCAATCAGGACAGGGTAAATCTGTACTTACCAAGTGTATTGTTGGTTTAATGGAGATAGATTCTGGAAGTATTTACTTTGATGGACGTGATTTTAGTGCTATGGATAGGAGAGAGCGACGTGAAATTCGAAAAGAGATAGGTATGCTTTTCCAAGGTTCTGCTTTGTTCGATTCTATGACGGTAGAGCAAAATATCATGTTCCCTTTGGATATGTATACTTCCATGACCAAAGAGGAGAAGATAGAAAGAGCCAACTTCTGTTTAAAGCGTGTAAACCTAGAAAATACAAATCATCTTTATCCTGCCGAATGTTCTGGAGGTATGCAGAAGCGTATCGCCATTGCACGTGCTATTTCAATGAATCCGAAATACTTATTTTGCGATGAACCAAACTCTGGTTTAGATCCAAGAACGAGTATTTTGATTGATAATTTGATTCGAGAAATTACTTACGAGTACAACATCACAACCGTTGTAATTACACACGATATGAACTCGGTGATGGAGATTGGAGATAAAATCAGTTTCATCAATGAAGGTAAAATTTGGTGGGAAGGTGATAATAAGGAGATCTTAACCACGGATAATCAAGAAATCATCGATTTCGTGTACGCCTCTAAGTTCATGAAAAACCTCAAAGGAAAACTTGCTTAAACTAAGCGTAAAGAATTATCTCGTTTAGAATATTGATTTTTATTCTTTAGAAGGGCGTCATCCGGCTATCCGTTTTAGTCCACATCCCAAATGCTAAGTAGCACTAACCATCGCCAAAATTTCCTGCGGTCATATTTGCAATGTTAAGTCCTTCTAACCTTTTGTTTAGTGCAGCTGCCACTGCTATCCGGCGCAGGGTCAGTTCTGAGTGTGAGTAGGGAGTGAAGAGTTGTATTTTTATTAAAGGTTCCCGAGCGAAGTCGAGGGACCAATTTGTAGTTTAAAACCTAATCGTACAACTCGTAATCCAATAATTTCAAAATGGTAAACTCATGTGTAATCACATCTCTACGCATAATGTAGTCGATGCGGTAAGTAGCTCTATCATAAATTACTTCTGTTTTGTATAAATACTTTCCGTCTTTATACTCGTTACGCGTGTCTACGTTGCCGTGTTCGTCGTATCTGTAAGTAATGATAGTCATAGATCTTCTCGGGTCTTTAACCTCGATAGAAACGCTGTCTATACGCGCTTCGTAATTGTAGAAGTATTTGGTACGCTTTAAATGGGTCGACTTATCGTATTTTTCGTATTCCTCTACCTTAAACCCAATACTGTCTACTGTTTCTGTTCGGTACTTGTACGGCAAATTCATATTGTTGTACACAACTTGTCTTTCTTTACCACTTACTTTTTTGTAGGTATAGCGCTCTGTAGATACAAGGTATTTTTCACCGATTTCAAAATCTATCTTTCTACCGTTCTTGTTTTTTAGTCGGTAAAACTCCGTACTAGTAGGTCTTCCAATAGAATCATAAGTGTAGATATATGCTGAGAAGCCGTGTTTGTCGCTAAAACGTTCGCTGGTGAGTTGTCCTTCTGCATTGTATTCAAACATGGTAACCACTGTATCTAACTTGCCATTTTCCTTGATGGTTTCGTAAGATTTAATCATTCTACCTTCAGTATCGAATTCATACACGCGCTTTAAACCATTGGTGCGCATGTTTTGTCCTGTTCTTTTGGTCATAAACTCCCCAGAAATACGTTTTATCTTGTTTTTCTTTATGTACTCTGGATTGAAGGATGTGCGTTCACCTAAGGCATGTCCTTCTTCATTAGAAATGATTTGTCCCCAACTGAACGTACTGATAAGAAGCGCGATGAATAGAAGTGTTTTCATGATTTGAATTTTACAAAATATCCCGAACACCAAGGGTATTCGGGATAATAAATTTCCTATGTCTTACGTATATGACAAAGGAGAATAAAGCATTTTAAAGATTGTTTAAACCTTCTTTAACCAATGTAGAAATCATTTTCCCATCAGCTTTTCCGGCTAATTTCTTGCTTAATGTACCCATTACTTTACCCATGTCTTGTGGACCCTGAGCTCCTAAATCAGTAATGGCTTGTGCAACCTCAGCTTTAACTTCTTCTTCGCTCATCATTTTCGGCAAATAAGCCTCGATGATTTCTGCTTGGAATTTTTCATCAGCTGCTAAATCTTCTCTCCCTTGTTCTACGTACAATGCATATGATTCCATGCGTTGTTTGTGTAACTTCAAGATAATTTTGTTCTCTTGTGCTGCAGAAATTTCTTCTTGAGCACCGCTTGCTGTTGCTTCTAACAACAACTTAGCTTTAATATCTCTTAACGCAGAAAGCTTTTCTTTTTCTCTCGCCTTCATTGCGTTTTTGATATCTGTATTAATTTGTTCTGTTAAACTCATCTGTTAGTCTACGTTATCGTGTAAAAAAGAGTTGTTACCTCTTAGTGTAATATCATCATTATTTCCTTCTGAAACATTGAAACGAGAAACTGGGTTCTCAGTAGAGTGAGGTGCATCTTCTAAACGGATTTGTCTTCTCTTAAAGGCAGGTACATTTTCAATTTCTGTAATCCCATCTGCAGATTTGATCTTATCTGTATAACGTTGGATGCGTTCCATACGCTCTTGGTGTTTTCTTTGTTGCTCTTCCGGACTCATTGTAGGACGGGCAGTAAAGTGCTCTGGCTGCTCGTTTTGTACAGTGTTTTGTACAGGAGCTGCTGTTGCTTCAGGAGTAGCCTCTTCTTCTGCTTCGTCTAAGAAGTAACGCTTCACTTCTTTTTCCTCTTGAGGAGCTGGCGTTTCTTGCGCTTGAGGTGCTACTGGCGCCTCTTCTTCTTGTACTTCTGTACGAGACTCAAATTGAGTAGCTGGTTTTACTTCCCAGTTATAGCTTTGCTTTTCTTCTACTTTTGGTTGTTCTTCTTGTACAGGAGTTTCTTCTGTTTTTAAGTAAGGCTCTTCTACCTTTTCTTCTTCAACTTTAGCCTCTACTTGACGTGAAGTTGCTTGAGATAAGGGAGTTGTGATTTCCTTCTTTACTTCATCCTCTAATGAACGTCTTTTTTTTTCAGGAGCTTTTTCAAATCCAGTGATTGGAGAAGAGTGGAATCCAGTTGCGATTAAGGTTACCCCTAATCCATCTCCTAAAGTTTCGTCATAACCGTGTCCCCAAATAACGTCTGCAGTACTTCCTGCTTCGTCTTGGATGTAGTCAGTGATGTCAGAAATCTCATCCATCAATACTTCTTTATCACCGTAAGTGATGTTCAACAACACGTATTGAGCTCCAGCAATGTCATTATCATTCAATAACGGAGAAGTTAAGGCTTCTTGTACCGCTTGAATTGCTCTGTTTTCACCCTCAGATGTAGCAGAACCCATAATGGCAACACCGCTGTCTTTCATTACTGTATTTACATCGTTGAAATCGACGTTGATTGCACCAGTAACAGAAATTACTTCAGCAATTCCTTTCGCAGCTGTAGTTAATACGTTGTCAGCTTGAGCAAAGGCATTACCCAAAGTAAGGTTTCCAGAAATTTCACGTAATCTTTCGTTGTTAATCACTAAAAGTGTATCAACATTTTCACGCATGTTTTCCAAACCGTCCTCAGCTTGTTGTCTTCTTTTTCTTCCTTCAAAACTAAATGGAACAGTAACAATACCAACCGTTAAAATACCCAATTCTTTAGCGACTTGAGCAATTACAGGAGCAGCACCTGTACCAGTACCACCACCCATACCGGCAGTAACGAATACCATCTTCGTTTCCTTCGATAAGAATTCTCTAATTTCATCTATGTTCTCCACAGCTGCGTTCATTCCAATTTCTGGAATAGAACCTGCTCCACGACCTTCTGTTAAAGACGGTCCTAATTGAAGTTTGTATGGCACTGGAGAAATATCTAATGCTTGTCTATCTGTATTGCAAACGATGAAATCAACACCTTTGATTCCTTGGTTATACATGTGGTTTACGGCATTACTTCCTCCACCACCAACTCCTATCACCTTAATGATAGAAGATTGTCCTTTTGGTAAATCGAATTCCATACTATTTAGTTTTGTTTCTTGTTTGCACAAGAGTGTTGTTGTTTGTTCTTAATTTGTTGTCGGCTTTCTATTCATCTTCATCAAACCAGCTCTTGCTCTTATTGATGATGGTGTCAAAGAAAGATCCTTTTGTTTTCTTAGAATGAGTTTTGATGGCTGAAGCGCGTTTCGCTCTATTTTGACGTTCGCTGCTTTCAAAGCCTTTCAATACTAATCCTATACCTGTAGAATACATAGGTGAGGTAATGGTTTCAGCAATTGGAGATTGTCCTAAATGCTCGTTCGGGTATCCGATACGTGTATCCATTCCTGTAATGTATTCAAACAATTGTGTGATGTGCTTTAACTGTGCACCACCACCTGTTACTACGATACCACCGATTAACTTTTTCTCGTAACCAGAGTTTTTGATTTCGTAGTATACGTGCTCGATAATCTCTTCCATTCTGGCCTGAATAATACTTGCCAAATTCTTGATAGAAATTTCTTTCGGCTCTCTACCTCTCAGTCCAGGAATACAAACGATTTCATTTTCTTGAGATTCCGATGCCAGCGCACTACCAAACTTCACTTTTAAAAGTTCAGCTTGTCTTTTCAAAATGGTACATCCTTCTTTGATGTCTTCAGACAAAATGTTACCTCCAAATGGAATAACAGCAGTATGTCTGATGATTCCTTCGTGGAAGATAGCGATGTCAGTTGTACCACCTCCTATATCTACCAATACGATACCTGCTTCTCTTTCTTCGTCAGAAAGTACAGCTGCGGCACTCGCAAGGGGTTCTAATATTGTTTCTTGTACTTCTAATCCAGATTTTGTAACACATTTCTGGATGTTTTTTGCTGCTGCAATTCTTCCTGTAATAATGTGGAAGTTTGCTTCTAAACGAACACCTGACATTCCGATAGGGTCTTTAATCCCTTGCTCATTGTCTATGATGTACTCTTGCGGTAACACGTGGATGATTTCTTCTCCCGGTTCCATTACCAATTTGTACATGTCTTCGATCAATGCGTCGATGTCCAATTGTGAAATTTCATCATCAGTAGCGGTACGTGTGTGTATACCTCTGTGTTGAATGCTGTTGATGTGTTGTCCAGCAATCCCCACATTCACTACACCTATCGTCAACTCTCCTTCTACGCGATCTTGCGCTTCTTGAACAGCTGTTTTAATAGATTGAATAGTCTTCTCTATGTTGGTAACAACACCACGAGTAACACCTAAAGATTCAGTTTTACCCATCGATAAAATCTCTATCTTCCCGTGTTCATTTTTTTGGCCTACAAAGCATGCGATCTTCGTTGTTCCAATATCTAAACCAACTACAATTTCAGACATATTCTTTATTTTTTCTTTCCTACAATTTGTTCGTCAAATCTCAAGTCTATGCTTTCGTACTTCTCCCAACCTTCGTAAGGGATGATTTCTTCATAAAAAACCTTGAGCTTGTTAAACTTTTTCTCAACTTCTTCGTCACTTTGCGCTAAACCAAATACTATTTCTTGATTTCCTACGCGGGGTATGAGTTTGAAACCCTTGTTGTTATCGTAATGCAATTGGGTAAACAAAGCATTGAAAAAGGTACTATTACAAACATACTTTGAAATACGGTACAAATCATCGAGCTTGCTTATAGTTATTAAACTGTCGTTGTTAATTAAGCGTTTATAACTCGAATTCTCCATGGTAAAATCATCTAACCCTGTGGCAATCAGAACGTGAGCTGGGAAATCTGAGAGCTCCATCGCTTCACCTTTGTCATCTATGTAAAAGCCTGAATTTCCCTCGGGTAATACCCTAACAATGGGTCTTCTTATTTGTACATCGATTTCCCATTTCCCCCCTAAATTGGAGTATACATTTACGCTGTCAACTACGTTTAATTTTTGAATGTATTCTTCAATATTTTTAATTTTCAAGCTGTCTACAGTCGTGTTTTCCCTCCATAAACCAGCTCTTTTTAACTTCGTTAGAAGTTCTTCTTCTGTTAAAAATGACATTCCTGGATGTTCGTGAATGTGCATTTTCGGAGCTTGCGTTTTCTTTTTGCTTTCACTCAGTTGACTCGCAACTAATAGTACTAAAACAGCCAAGGCAAACACGCTCCATAATGTTGTTTTTAACCACGGTTTCATGTTAGTTTGGCTTTTAAAGGTTGTATCAATCTGTCTATATCTCCAGCTCCTATTGTTAGGTAAACTGCGTTGTCTTCTATTTCAATAGCTTCAATAAGCTGCTCTTTTTCTATAAGGCGTTTGGAAGCATTTGTAGTTTTAGAGAGTAGTACATCACTTGTAATTCCTGGAATGGGTTCCTCGCGAGCGGGGTAAATTGGCAAAAGAATCAATTCATCTAAACGGCTTAATTCTGCTGCAAATTCATCCATGAAATCTTGTGTGCGCGAAAACAAGTGTGGTTGGAAAATACCAATGATCTTTTTTCTGGGGTAAAGGAGCTCTATGGATTTCAATAGAGCCTTTACCTCCGTTGGATGATGCGCGTAATCATCGATATATATCCTATTATCGGTTTTTATATGATATTCAAACCTACGTTTAACTCCTTTAAAACTGGCTAAACCTTTTCTAATTTCTTCTTCACTTAGACCTATGAATTGGCATAAAGCTATTATCGCCGTTGCATTTTCTGCATTGTGTATACCGGGTATTCCAAGCTCTATATTCTCCCATGTTTTATTTTGAAAGTGATAGTCGAATAGAAATTTACCCCCCACATAGCGCAATTTGTCACTGTAACATTTTGCTTTTTGGTTTACTGCATAGGTCAAAGATTTACCTGGGGCAGTTACTTCAGTATCTACCTGTTGAATGAGTAGACCATCAGGAGATGTTAAATCGCAATAGTCTTGAAAGTTTTCTTTTAATGTTTCTGCGTCACCATAGATGTCTAAATGATCGGCATCTGTAGAAGTGATGATAGAAGCGAAAGGTTTCAACTGTAGAAATGAACGATCAAATTCATCGGCTTCAACAACGGTATATTCACTGGTAGGGTGAAGAATTAAGTTGCTATTGTAATTACTACTGATACCTCCTAAAAAAGCATTGCATCCTACGTGAGATTGTTGTAATACATGTGCCAAAAGGGAAGAGGTCGTGGTTTTGCCATGTGTACCTGCTACGCCTAAACCTTTGCTACTTTGGGTAAGTAAACCGAGTGCCTTAGATCTTTTAATCATGGTGTATCCAGCTTCTTCTAAAGCGATTAATTCACCTAAGTTCTTATTTACGGCGGGTGTGAAAATGACCAAAGTTGTTGCTTTATCCAACTCTTTTAATAGTTCCTTGCCCTTGTCTTGGTAGTGAATCTTTATTCCCTCTTGAGTTAACGTTTGGGTAAGTTCACTTTCTGTTTTGTCGTATCCACTTACTGCGAATTTGTTGACGTGAAAATAGCGGGCAAGGGCCGACATACCAATGCCGCCTATGCCTAAAAAGTAGATATGTTTAAAATCTTCTATTCTCATGCTTTCAAATCCATCAATACTTGAACAATATCTTGCGTTGCATTAGGTTTTGCTAATGCCTTTAAATTTCCTCTTAATTTATTTTGAAATGCGGGGTTGTTGAGCAATTGTAAACTCAAGGGTATCAATTCTTCTACCGCCGTATTATCTTTTACTAAAAGTGCAGCTCCTTCATTTACCAAAGAATTAGCATTGTGTGTTTGGTGATCTTCTGCTACGTTTGGGGAAGGAACCAAGATGCTCGGTTTTCCAACCAAAGCTATTTCTGAAACAGATAAAGCACCTGCTCTGGAAATGATAACGTCCGCTGCTGCATAGGCCAATTGCATTTCCGGTATGAAATCGGTTAATACAATGTTGTTGTATTTATTGGTGTCAACTTCTTTGGAAAGTCGCTCTTTGTAAAACTTACCGCATTGCCAGATAACTTGAACATCGGCCGCGAGTAAAGTATCTAAATGCTGTTGTACACTGTTGTTTAAGGTGAGTGCTCCCAAACTTCCTCCTAAAACAAGAATAGTTTGCTTGTCTGTAGATAGGTGAAAGCTCTTTAATGCTTGTTCACGTTTCCCTTCTATTTCGGCAACTTCAGTTCTTACAGGGTTACCGGTAAAAACTATTTTTTCAGCTGGGAAGAAACGGTCTAGTCCCTTGTGAGCAACGCATATTTTGTTAACCTTTTTAGAGAGGTATATATTCGTTTTTCCGGGAAAAGAATTTTGCTCTTGTACAACGCTAGGTATGCCTAAGCGGGTTGCTGCGATTAGTGTAGGGGCAGAGGCATAACCTCCAACTCCTACCACAACGTCTGGCTTAAAATCTTTGATGATTTTTTTTGCCATGAAGTAAGATTTTAAAATCTTAAAAGGTAAAGCTAGATTGCTTAAAGTGAGCTTGCGTTGAAGTCCACGAATCGGTAACCCAATGATCTTGTATCCAGCCGCAGGAACTTTTTCCATTTCCATTTTACCCTCAGCTCCTACGAATAAGATTTCTATGTTCGGGTTTTGTGCTTTTAAACCATTGGCAATAGCTACGGCTGGGAAAATATGACCTCCCGTTCCACCACCTGATATGATTGCTTTCTGTATCATTCTGCTATGCTATTTTTTTGGGTAGTTGTGGCTACTTCTTTTCCTTTATTTTGTTTGTTAGCAATAGATTGAACTATTCCTACCGCGGCACACGCTGTTACCATGGCAGATCCTCCCATGGCTAAGAAAGGGATGTTCTGTCCGGTAACAGGTATTATTCGCGTGCATACGAGCATATTTATAGAGGCTTGAAGCATTAACAAGGACCCGATTCCTATACACACATAAGTGTGGAAGAGTTTATCGGCCTTCAAACCTATTCTGAATATGCGGTACATTAAACTCATGTAGAGTAAAATCAAAATGATAGCTCCGAAGATTCCGAATTCTTCTACAAAGGAAGAGAAGAAAAAATCGGCATATGCTTCGGGTAAGTATTCTTTGAGTCGTCCTTTACCAACACCTTCTCCAAACAAGCCTCCAACGTGTATGGCAAGTTCGGCATTGATGGCTTGTGCATTTTCAATGATACTCGTTTCTTCTCCAAAGGCTTTAGTATAGCGCGAAACCCAAGTGTCCAAACGAGGAATCAACTGTATTTCGGGTTGTAACGCAAAGTGTAAGAGTACGGCGATGGAAACCAATCCTAAACCACCGGCGACTAATACACCAATTCTTTTCATGGGGTACTTACCTACAAATAACAATAGGAAGGCAATGGTACCCAGTAATACAGCTGTAGAGAAGTTGTCTTTAAAGATTAATCCACAGGTTATAACGATAGCGGAGGCGATGGGTACGAAGCCCGTTTTCCAATCTAAAAAGTTGTCTTTCTTAACAGCGAGCTGTTTGGAGAGATAAAGTATTAAAGCCAATTTGGCAAAGTCAGAAGTCTGGAAGGTTAATCCTACGATTGGGATTTTTATCCATCTACTAGCATCGTTAATTCTTACTCCGAAAAAGAAGGTGAAGATGAGCAAGAAGATGGCCATGATGAGTCCAAACTTCGATAATTTAGAAAAATATTTAGGGTCTAAGCGATGCAGGTAATACATCACGGCAATACCTATTGCTATGTATATAACGTGCTTAAAGAGGTATTTGAAGGGTGATCCTCCTTCCGTTTTTACCAAAATAGGTACGAAAGAGAATACACACACCAAAGAGATGAGCATAAGTAAAAAGACGATAATCCATATCCCCTTGTCACCTCCTAAATATTTTAATAATGACTTCAATTATTTGTTGTCTTTTAAGTAATTCAAAAAGGTAGTTTCCATTTCTTTTGCCTTGGTTCCTAGTCCTGGAGCAAAAAACACAGTGTTCCCTTCATGGGCTACTTTAGTTAACATTTCGCAAGCTTCTAATATGTCGTTTTTACGTGTAAAGAAGGTTACTTGTGCTTCTAAATCATAGCGGAACTTTTTATTCGCTTGTCCAAAAGAAATAATGGCTTCTACCTCTTGGTTTAACCAGGGTCTTTCTTCTCTAAAATCGTGTTCTAAATCACTACTCATGATCCAGATAACAGGATTGTCTAATTGTTTCAAGGCGTCAAAACATTCATTTAGGTTGGCACCTGACCAAGAGAATATTTTCATACCTCTAAAATCTTCGTGTTGTGTTAAATGCTTGTTAGCTTCCTTTAATGCGTTCTGACGTGCAGAAAGTAAACTATCCTGCAAGGTCTTTTTATCTAGTTTTTGCATGACGTTACGTTTTAATGGGTTTTATAATGCTCTCACGGCATCTTTAAATTGGTTACCTCTATCTTCGTAGCTTTCGAATAAATCGAAACTAGCACAAGCTGGAGATAACAATACTGTTTCATCTTTTTTAGCCAATTGGTATCCAAAACCAACTGCTTCCATAGCAGATTTTGCTTCTACTATAGTTTCTATTTTACCTTGGAATGCCTCAATGATTTTAGAGTTATCAACTCCTAAGCAAATGATGGCTTTTACCTTATCTTGAACAAGTTCTGCCAATTCTTCGTAGTTGTTTCCTTTGTCTACACCACCAACGATCCATACAGTTGGTTTTTCCATGCTTTCTAAGGCGTACCAAGTTGAGTTTACGTTGGTTGCTTTTGAGTCATTAATGAATTCAATACCGTGAACTTTGGCTACGAATTCCAAACGGTGTTCAACGTTTTTAAAATCAGATAAACTCTCTCTGATTGTTTCTTTTCTAATGTCGAGGATTCTTCCTGCGATCCCAGAGGCCAAGCTGTTTTGAGTGTTGTGCTTGCCTTTCAATGCTAAATCGTGAATAGACATAATGAATTGGTTTTTTATTGTTATTGTTATTTGTTGTTCGTTTGCGTATGCTCCTTGTTTTTGTTCTTCTTTCAAAGAGAAAGGAGCTAATTGAGCCTTGGTGTTTGTTAGTGCCAAATGCTCAGTGATGATTGGGTCGTCAGCATTATAAATGAACCAATCGTTTGCTGTCATGTTTTGAAGAATTCTAAACTTTGAAGCCGTGTAATTTTCCATTTTGTAATCGTAGCGGTCTAAATGATCCGGTGTGATGTTTAAAAGGATGGCGATGTCTGCTTTAAATTCATACATGTCATCCAATTGGAAGCTACTTAACTCCAATACGTAGTATTCAAATTCGTCTGCTATGACTTGTTTGGCCAAGCTTTGACCGATGTTTCCAGCTAGTCCTACATTTAACCCAGCTTTTCGCAAGAGGTGATGTGTTAAAAGGGTAGTGGTAGTTTTTCCATTGCTACCTGTAATACATATCATCTTTGCTTGCGTGTAGTAACCTGCAAATTCAATTTCGGAGATGATTTTGATTCCTTTATCAACTGCCTTCTTGATGATAGGAGCTTTGTGTGGGATGCCTGGAGATTTTACAATTACATCACTCTTTAAGATGATATCTTCTGAGTGTTGTTCTTGCTCAAATTGTATGTTGTTGTTTGTTAATTCTTGTTGGAATTTATCCTTGATTTTTCCGAAATCTGAAACAAAAACATTCCACCCCTTAGCTTGTGCTAAAAGTGCAGCGCCAACACCGCTTTCGCCTGCGCCTAAAATGCTGATATGTTTATTTGTTCCGTTCACGAGTTATCTTAATTTCAAGGTTACGATTGTGATTACTGCTAAGAGTATTCCTACAATCCAGAAGCGCGAAACAATTTTTGCTTCGTGAATTCCTTTCTTCTGGTAATGGTGGTGAAGGGGGGCCATACGTAAAATGCGTCGGCCTTCTCCAAATTTTTTCTTGGTGAATTTGAAGTAACTGACTTGTAATATCACAGAGGCGTTTTCAATGATGAAGATTCCACAGAGTACAGGAATCAATAATTCTTTACGGATAGAAATAGCGAATACAGCAATGATTCCTCCTAATGCTAAACTTCCGGTATCTCCCATGAATACTTGTGCTGGGTAAGAGTTGAACCATAAGAAACCGATACAAGCTCCAACGAAGGCAGAAATAAAGATTACCATTTCTTCTGCAAATGGAATGTACATCACGTCCAGGTAGTCGGCGAATTTTAAGTTGGAACTTACGTAGGCTAATACAGCTAAAGCCAAACCTATGATGGCAGAACTTCCTGTGGCTAAGCCGTCCAGTCCGTCCGTCATGTTGGCTCCGTTAGAGATTGCTACTACGATGAAGATTACAATCAAAGTGAAGATGGCAAAGCCTATCCAAACATTGTTGCCGCTTAATAGTGAGTAGTTCACTTCATTGTTTTTTACAAAAGGTATAGTAGTGGTCTTGTCTGTTGTCATGATCCACTTGCTGTCTGTTCCTTTGTTAAATTCTGCGTGTTTATCTGTAACGTCAACTTCGTTTTGAGCAAGGACGTATTGACTGTCAACTTTTTCGTGAGCTTTAACATCAGGGTGGAAGTAGAGGATAGATCCTACAATTACACCTACACCAATTTGTCCGATTACTTTAAACTTTCCTGCTAGTCCTTCTTTGTTCTTTTTAAATACTTTGATGTAGTCATCTAAGAATCCAATCAATCCTAACCAAACCGTTGCAATTAACATGGTAATTACATAGATGTTGTGAAGTTTAGCAAAGAGTAAAGTAGGGATGAGAATGGCGCTCAAAATAATTAATCCACCCATGGTAGGGGTACCTTCTTTCTCCTTTTGTCCTTCTAAACCTAAGTCTCTTACAGATTCTCCGATTTGTTGCTTTCTTAAGGCATTAATGATGCGCTTTCCGAAGATCATAGAAATGATCAAACTCGTGATTAATGCAGCGGCAGCTCTAAAGGAGATGTAGTCAAATACACCTGCTCCAGGGATGTCGAGTTCGTTGAGATATTGAAATAAATAGTACAACATTATTTGTCAAGTTTTTTAAATAGTTCTTTCGTTATTGCCATGTCGTCAAAATCGTGTTTAACGCCATTGATTTCTTGGTAGGTTTCATGACCTTTTCCAGCGATCAAAATAATGTCGTTGGGTTGTGCCATGCTGATAGCTGTTTTAATCGCTTCCTTACGGTTGGTGATCGAGAGGGTCTTTTTGAAATGTTGCCCTTCTACACCTGCCATCATTTCTTCAATAATGGTTTCAGGATTTTCAGTTCTTGGGTTGTCAGATGTAATCACTACTTTATCGCTCTTCTCACAAGCGATTCCAGCCATTAAGGGACGCTTTGTTTTGTCTCTATCACCACCACATCCTACAATTGTGAAAACGGTTTCGTTTTTCGTTCTGATGTTGTTGATCGTTCCTAAAACATTTGCCAAGGCATCTGGAGTGTGCGCGTAGTCTACAATAGCTATAATTCCACTTTCACTCTTCGTGTATTGGAATCTACCCTCTACACTTTCTAGGGTGCTGAGCTGTGTTAACACTTCCAACTCGTCTTCTTCTAAAGTGATGGCAATGGCGTACACTAAAAGCAAGTTGTAAGCGTTGAAATCCCCAATCAATCTCGACCACAATTCGGTTCCGTTCATGTTTAAGACCAATCCTGTAAATTGGTTTTCTAACACTTTCGCTTTAAAATCAGATACAGACTTTAAGCTGTAGCTCAATTTCTTAGCTTTTGTGTTTTGTAACATTACCGCTCCGTTTTTATCGTCGAGGTTAGTGATGGCATAAGCTTCGTTACCGAGATGGTCAAAAAAGCTCTTTTTAACGTTCAGGTATTCTTTGAAAGTTTTGTGATAATCCAAGTGATCATGCGTGATGTTGGTAAATCCTCCCACTTTAAAGTCTAACCCTGTAGTTCTGTGTTGGTGGATAGCATGTGAACTCACCTCCATAAAACAGTGCGTACATCCTTCTTCTACCATTTGCGCGAGTAGGGCGTTCAAACCTACTGCGTCAGGGGTAGTGTGTGTAGAAGGAATGTCTTTATCTCCAATCTTATTTACAACAGTAGAAAGGAGTCCTACTTTATACCCAAGCTGCGTAAATAACTTGTGTAGTAGGGTAGTGCACGTTGTTTTACCGTTGGTTCCTGTAATGCCAACTAGCGTTAGTTTTTTACTTGGCTCATCGTAGAAGTTGTTGGCCATTAGGGCCAATGCTTGGTGTGAGTCTTTAACTTGTATGTAGTTAACTCCTGGAGTAAGAGTTGTAGGTATGTTTTCACAAACGATAGATGTACAACCGAGTTCTATGGCTTTAGTGATGTAATCATGACCGTCAACCGTGAACCCTTTAATAGCAACAAAAACAGTGTTGGCTACTGCTTTTCGAGAGTCGAAAACAATAGATTCAATCGCCACATCTGTGCT
>NZ_JAWWCF010000044.1:0-18160 GCF_033720595.1 Lishizhenia sp.
ACACGTGGCTAGAGATACTGCTGTTACTAATGTCTTCATATTTAAAATATATAATTCTTGTACGCCTTAAAGTTAGCGTCTCCTAGTTTATGGATATCGGTTAGTTTGAAAATACTGCTCACACCTTCTTGTTGAAGAACAAAGCCATAGCCCATTATTGCACTAAGATTTTTACCTGATGAGAGTTTGTTGAGCGTTCCAAATTTTAAATCATACACAAATAAGGTGTCATGTTGCTGTTTTGCCGCAAAATAGCCTTTGGTTAGGAACTTTATTTTATCTATTTGTTTCACACTTAAGTAACGCTCCAGTAAATGATGATTTTTTGGAACGTACTCTTCCCAAACAAAGTTTGTGTCTTTTAATAAGTTTCTATACCCAATATTAAATCCTTTTTCTTTTTCTAGAATTGCTGTCCAATACAAAGAAGTTAAAGGCATAGGTTTTACCTCGTGCTGAATAAGTTCTGTTTGAGATTCAGAGACCTTGTGGTAAAGTGTTTCTTTGATAGCCAATGTTATCATTAAGTAGCCACAGGATAAAACAAGACCTATATAATTTAGCCTTCGACGTCTTTTAGATGTTTTGGGTAGACATATTGCCCATAAACATAGCGCAAGAAAGGGGAGGGTGTAGAGGGGGTCAATTACAAATATTGAATTCAAGGCTATTCTATCTTCAAAAGGCCAAAAGAATTGCGTTCCCCATGTAGTAAATGCATCCAGCATAGGGTGCGTTACTGTGCACAGAAAAGCAAGATTGAAAAGTCGAAATAAGCTAATCTTTGTATTGAAAATTTTCTTCAATAAGGGAGCTGTAACTACAGATAGTAATAGGGCGAATACAATAGAGTGGCTAAAGCCCCTATGTGCCAGGTCTTGGTCAATAACCCCATCAATGACATATTTAAGAAATACATCTAAATCTGGAATTGTGCCAAAGATGGCTCCAAGAAGTGGTGCTTTTCTTCCTATCTGTTTTCCTGCTACTGCTTCACCTACAGCAGCGCCTAGAACAATTTGACTTAAAGAATCCAAGTTTTAAAACATATAAGTTAATTCAACTTCAACGTTGTCTTTTAGGGTAATTGCCACCGGGCAGTTTTCACCTGCATTTTTTATTTTCAATTGGGTTTTGTGATCCCAACCGTTTCCTTCAAAGTTTAAATGAATAATAAGTTTTGAAATTCGTCTTGGACCGCTTCCCATTACTTTTGTAATTTCTGCTTCTCCATGTTTGAAATCTATTTCATGGTTGTTGCAAAAGATACCTATTATAGTAAGCATGCATGAGGCATATGAAGTTGCAGCTAAATCTGTCGGTGAAAAAGTGCTTCCTTTACCATTATTGTCTACAGGGGCATCAGTAATAATTTCTGTTCCTGATTTTACATGTGTGCATTTAGTTCTTAAGTCGCCTAAATAACTAACTCTAGAAGTTGTCATAGTAAATACTTTTATTATGCTTAATTTTGTGTTTTATTACGTAGAGGTAAAGATATTATTTTGAACGGATAGCCCTTTTACTTTTTAAGCAAAAGCGGTGAAAATCCATAAAGTAACAAAAATAGATGACGGAAGTATTGGCAAAAGACGGAGAGAAGGTACGCATTAAAAAACCGAAGTGGTTACGCGTTAAATTGCCGACGGGAGAGAATTACAGAAAGGTAAGGTCTCTTGTAGACGAACACAAATTGCATACGATATGTGAAAGTGGTAGTTGTCCGAACATGGGTGAATGTTGGGGAGAAGGAACTGCAACATTCATGATTCTAGGAAATATTTGTACGCGTTCATGTGGTTTCTGTGCTGTTCAAACAGGACGACCAGATGAAGTGGATGAGTTCGAACCAGGTAGAGTAGCCAATTCAGTGAAGTTAATGGGAGTAAAACATGCCGTTTTAACTTCTGTAGATAGAGATGACTTAGCTGATGGAGGTGCGAATATTTGGGCACAAACTGTACGAGCAATTCGTCATCAATCACCAGGAACAACCTTAGAAACACTTATTCCAGACTTCGCTGGAAAGTGGGAAAACTTAAAAATAGTAACGGACGTAGCTCCTGAAATAGTTTCGCACAATTTAGAAACCGTTAGACGCTTAACCAAGCAAGTAAGAATTCAGGCTAAGTACGACAGAAGTTTAGAAGTATTGTTCCGTTTGAAAAAAGCGGGAATGAGAACGAAGTCTGGTGTAATGCTAGGATTGGGTGAGACAGATGAAGAAGTGATTGAAACAATGCAAGACTTGAGAAGTGTTGGATGTGATATTCTTACGTTAGGTCAATACCTACAACCTACACCAAAACATTTACCAGTTGCAGAATTCGTTACTCCTGAGCGTTTCCAAAAATATTATGATTTAGGTATTGAAATGGGCTTTAGGTACGTAGAAAGTGGACCATTAGTGAGGTCTTCTTATCATGCAGAAAAGCATATATTCGATCTCAACGAAAAATAGACATGTAAAGTTTAGAACAATCTTGTGAGAATTGTTGTTTTTTCAAGAACTATGATTCTTTAATTTTACAAGGAGATGCGTTCAAGTTATCCGAAAATTTAATTTCTGTTAAATTAATTATTTGTAACTTGGCGCTTGCTTTAACTATTAATAAAGGAAATAAATAACTTATGAAGCGTAACAAATTGTTATTAGGAACCTTATCTGTAGCTGCAATTGCTTCAGCTGCAATGGTTTGGTATCCTTCTTCTTCGGAGAAAAGTCAATACACCCCGAAGAGTTTACAGTCTTTTGAGTCTTACTCAGCTCTATCTGATAGAGAGGAGTGGTTTAGAGCTCAATTGATAGACCAAGAAACGGGACAAGTTGCAACCCCTGAAAAGATGAGCCAAATTATGGAGCAGTATAAATTTGCTGCTAAGTCAAACGTAATTAAATGGCAAGAGGAAGGTCCTGCAAATGTTGGGGGTAGAACAAGAGCTATCTTAATTGATCACCAAGATGAAAATAACGTTTGGGCAGCTTCAGTTTCTGGAGGTTTATGGTATTCACCTTGGAAGGCGAATTACTGGACGAGAGTTCAAAATTTCCCAGGAACAAATTTTGTTTCTTCTATGGCGCAAGACCAAGCGGGTAACATTTATGTTGCAACTGGTTTAGGGAATTCTTACAGTGAGTCTTTAGGTGGACTTGGTAATGGTCTATGGATGTCACCAGACAAAGGTGCAACATGGAGTTTAGTTCCGGGAACCGATGCTTACAATATTATCTTGGAGGTTGTAGGTTGTGAAAATTCAAATTCAATTTTCTTCACAACTGCTTCTGGATTGAAAAAATATACAGCAGGAGCAACTGCTATTGAATCTGTTGATATTGGTACACCAGGAGCTGTTACTACTTTGAAAATGTCTAAAGATGGGCAAGTAATAATAGTAGCTTCAGGTAGTACAAAAACATATGTATCAACAGATGGAGGGGCAACTTTCCAAGATCGAGCTGGTTCTGGAGCTGGTGAAATTCCACAAATTGGTTTTTCAAGAATCGAATATGCTATTTCTCATTCAAGAGTGAATGGAAATTATAAAGTATACGCTGCTACTACTTCAGGGAACAGTGCTGGGCAGTGGATTTCTGACGATAATGGTATTACTTGGACGCAGCATACGCCTGCAACTTCTACTGATCCATTAGATATTTACTCTGGTCAAGGTATTTACAATTCTACGGTTTCATTTGATCCAACGGATGCAGACAGAGTTATCATTGGTGGTATTGATTTATGGGAATGGGAACAGCAAGTAGCTGCTCCAGCATCTGGATCTTGGGATAAAATCTCAGAGTGGTTCAGATCCCCTCAAGATCCTTTATATGTGCACGCAGATAACCACGAATTAAAGTGGAGTAATTCAAACATTTTATACATTGGTAATGACGGTGGTATTGGAAGATCTAATGATTTAGGAGCTTCATTTACACCTGCTAATAGAGGGTTCAATGCAACGCAGTTTTACGATATTTCTTACGGTGTAGATATGTCTGTAATTGGTGGTTCACAAGACAATGGGTCTTTATACAATGATCATACAAACGCAACGTACCAAGACTTTATTGAATTTTCAGGAGGTGATGGTTTTGATTGTGAAATTTCGAAATTCAACCCTAACGTAGTATTTTCATCATTATACTATAGTGTAATTTATCGTTCAGCAGATAGAGGAGAGTCAGTTGGAGAATTTCCATTAGGTCTTCCTTCTTCAATTTACGGTATGAATGGATTAGGAGGATCAGGTCAACACTATTTCTTTAACACACAAATGTCATTGGCTGAATACTACGATGAGAATTCTGAAGACAGTGTAATCTACGTTCCTTTCCAGAGTTACTCAGCAGGTGATGCGTTAAGAGTTCCTTCTAGAGCTACAGGAGATACAATTGACTACATTACACCAATTGACTTAAGATACGATGATACATTATACTACAACCCGGCGTTAACTGGTGTTGATTATTTAGTGGAGGATTCTGCAGGAAATCAATTCGATTTGGGACAGTATTCTTACACAGCAATTACAGGTTCAGGTTACCCACCTTCAATTGGGGATTCTCTTGAAATTGATTTACCAGCAGGAATTGATACAGTTGTCGTAGAAGACGTTATCGCATATGATCACTACTACGGAAGTAACTCAATTAACCCATCTGAGACATACGACATGGGAATGGATACTATTGCTATTGGAGTAGCTTGGGATACATTAACTGTTCAAGATCCTTTCCAATCTTGGTTCGTATTAGCAACATCGAACAACGGTGGTGAGCTTTGGGGAACAAGAGATGCACTTAGATTTGCTGAAGCAAATCCAAAATGGGTGAGAATTGCCGAAAACTTAGGTTCTGTTCAAGCTGGAATGGATGTTGAATTCTCTGAAGATTTAAACCACATGTTTGTTGCTGCTGGTTCTAAATTAATTAGAGTTGACGGTTTAGGTTCTGTTTATTCATCTGATGATGACTTTGAATTGAAGTGTGATTTAGACGAAGGAGCTACTGCAACATCTGTAGTTCAGTTCTCTGGAGCTAACTCAGTAAGAGGTCTAGGTATTGATCACAAGAACCCAGACGTATTAGTAGTTACTGGTGGAGGTGTGAATAACTCAATTTACAGATCTTCAAACGGTACTTCTGCAACTCCTACATTAACTCAAGTTGGAACAGAAGCAATGCCTATCTATGATGTAGTAGTTGAAAGAAACAATGACCAATTAATTATTGGAGCATCTTACAACGGAGCGATGGTTTCTGAAGATGGTGGTGCTACTTGGTCTGTTGCTGCAGGAGGTAAGGACTTGTTTGAAGGAACACCAGCTTACACAGTTGAGCAAAACTGGAGAGATGAAAACTACTTAGGTGGAAACCCAGGATACGGAGAGATTTACATTGGTACTTTCGGTAGAGGTATCTTCAAAACAACTTCTACAGTTGCAGTTGAAGAAACTACTTCGAATAACCCAATGGAAGAGAAAGTAGAAAAAGATGTATTAACAGTATATCCAAACCCTTCTACTGGAAACGCAACGGTAGTATTGAATGATGTTGAAGCTTCAGATGCTACTATTTACTTCTACAACTTAGCAGGAATAGTTGTTAAAACTGTAGATGCGAAAGGATTAGTAAAAGGAGAAAACAAAGTTAACTTCGACGCAAGTGCATTACCTAACGGTACGTACATTATCAAGGTAGCTGGTCAGTCAGCAACTGGTAAGTTTGTGAAGTTATAATACAATAATTTATTTCCTTAAAAGTCCGGCGTGTTAAGCGTCGGACTTTTTTGTTGCCTAAACTTTAGGTAGGACAGTCTCTTGTTTTTTGAACGATGGTTATGGATAAGCTAGTAGGTTGGCTAGCGGTGTTAGATAATTGATTGGTCGCATTTTTGCCAAGGTTTAATTTGACTTGTTAAGGTCTGTTATTATTGACGGTGGACGATTTGTTAAACATGAGTTCAGGTGTGAAATATAGGTTGTAGATCAACACATCTGAGGATATACTACAAGACCGTTGGTTTGTGTAGGTGGTATAGATAGCTGTACATCAATGAATCAGCGGTGTGTAGCTTTTGGCAAA
Organism: Lishizhenia sp.; assembly: GCF_033720595.1. Lineage (GTDB taxonomy): Bacteria > Bacteroidota > Bacteroidia > Flavobacteriales_D > Crocinitomicaceae > Lishizhenia. Next base: position 6,086 of record NZ_JAWWCF010000044.1, read on the forward strand.
AATGCGACTAATCAAAATAGATACTTTTAAAGTTTCACTTCAAGTGCATTCATTTAAATTCCGTGCTGGATAGAAATGGTTAGCTTTTTAGTAGGTAAAGCCAGTAAAAACAAACAAAGCCCAAACGACCTTAGAAGTTTGAGCTTTGTTTCAATAGTTTTACGGCTTTATATTCTGAAAACTAGTAATGGATAGCCAGGTTACACGGCCTTATTTAATGCTCCATTTTACGCCAATAAATCCTCGAATTCCTTGGTTGGGCGCATAGACATATGAGGGGTCGAATGTCAGTGCTTCTGGATTGTTCGCAGTGGGTAAGGCATTCCCATTTGCATCGAAACTTACATCTTTATCAAAAGGGTCAAATGCTCGCGCAATACTGTTCGCAGGCGGTGTGAAATTGAGTAAGTTTTTCACTCCTGCATAAATTTCAATGTTTTTAAAGTAAGAGAAATTTAGTTTGATGTTTTGTAAGCTCCAATAGGGAGAGAACTCATCTCTGCTGTCTAAATCGCTCACAAGAGGTAAACGCATAGGTCCGTATAAATTCCCCGTATAATCAATGTTTAAATTCAGTTTAGGAAGAGGTATAGAAAAGGACCATGTTCCGGATACTTTTTCTGTTAACAGTTGATTTTTACGAACACCATTTTCTGTATACGTTACATCTTGTATATTGATTCCAAGTCTTAAGTTTGTTCCATTGGTGAAATGAATTTGACTGTTGAAAGACGCTCCTTGTGAAATAGCATATCCATCTAAGTTAGCATAAATGATTTTGTCTGGATCTGTTTCGTAGTCTGCAATGATTCTATTGGTGAAATAGGTGTAAAAAAGACTCGCATCTACTGTGATTAGCGCTCTTTTATATTTAACGATACTTTGGTCTATGTTAAGGTTGGCATTGTAAGATGTTTCAGGAGCTAATGCTTCTGTGAATTCTACTGTTCTTGCACCTGTTAGGGCTGCGTGGTCTTCCGTAAATACATTTGCAACGCGATATCCATTACCAAGTCCTAGACGGAAAATCGTATTCGTCTTTTTAGAATTCCATTTGTAATTGATACGAGGAGATAAAATATTGCCATGTTTACTGTTATAGTCATAACGGACACCGGCAAGTAAACTATGGTTTTTATTGAATGTAACTTGATCTTGAATAAAAACTCCTGGTAACAGGGTGTGCGTATTTTGTTTCGCTGTCGTTGCTGGAGTATTGTCATCATAATGCGTGTATCTTAAGGCAACGCCACTGAGTAGTTCGTGTTTATCTCCTATTTTACGCGTGTGTATTAATTGACCAAATACGACGTGTTGTTGAGCTTTGTAATGTGTTGTTCCGTAATAAGAATCATGATAGTGCCCGTTAGCGGAAAGTTGAAAGTTGAAATGTTTAGCTTTATCCAATTGATGTTTTGAAAAAGCTTCCCATCTATTGGTGATTATACTCTCTCCGTATATGCTATCGGTACCTCTAAATTCAGGAGCCCAATTCATTTCTCCACCCCATCTGTTTTCGTGAACAACGCGAAGCGCAACACTGTGCATTTTGTTTTTCTTGTTCTTATAGTTTATCGTATTGAATAGTGATACTCTATTGGATAAAGTGACATCCGTAAAATTGTCATTGTTGTTATCTATAGGTACTGAGTAGTTAAAGTAATTGATTCCGAGTAATGCTTGAGCTCTTTGGCCTATTTCGTATTTTGTTGAAAGGTCCAAATTATTCTCTAACCAACTGCTAAGCATATTGTTCATTACAAAGGTTTTGGCGAATGTTGGGTCTTTGGTTATGACGTTAATCATTCCTCCAACAGCTTCAGATCCGTATAGAGTGCTGGCTGGACCTTTGATAATTTCTACACGTTCTATCATAGATTGTGGAATGCCCGATAAACCGTAAACTGTACTCAATCCACTTACAATGGGCATACCATCTATTAGTATCATGGTGTAAGGACCTTCTAATCCGTTAATATGAATATCTCCCGTATTACAAACGTTACAGTTTAATTGTGGACGAACACCGTTTACATTTTGCATCGATTCGAATAGGGAAGGAGTGGGGTTGGCTTCAAAATATTCAGAGGAATATACCTCGACGTTTACGGGGCTATCTTTTTTAGATAAGGGGGTGAGGGTGGCGCTTACTACGACTTCGTCTAAGTCTTGTATAAGTTGTTTTCTTGGTATAAGGATAGTAGTATTTTCGGTTTGTGGGGTATAGAGGAAGTTAGTATCTAAAATTTGTTGATGACGAATGGTAAGTCGTTCTTTTCTCGCACCTGGGAAGTTATGGTTTATTTGACCACTGTCATCCGCAATGATCAGCGTATCTGCGTTGTTCAAGTACACTTTAGCGAAGGAGAGCGGTTCATTCAGGTCGTTAACCAGCGAAATTTGCTGCGCGTTGAGCTGATGGAACGATATTATTAGTAGTATAGAAAATAATATTCTCATGTGTAATTTTATATTTTTACTGTTGCAAATATATAAATTTAGTTTTGTCTAAAAATAGAATTAAGGAACTAAAATTAAATACATAAAAAAAGCCGACACATTTTACATGTATCGGCTTAAGAATATCAATTTAAACAACTTATAGTATGTGTTGTGCTTTGGTTACTATATCAGGAGTAGGATATTTTTTAAGTGCAGAAAAGTCTTCTTTCCAGAAATCCATGTCTAATAGTTGTTTGTTTTTATCAATGGTTAATGTTACCACCACGCGAACATCGTCTTCATCCTTAAATTCAACAGCCATGATATCACCTAAATAGTTTTCGGTATTATCATTGTCAAAGTTTATACTGCCCATTTTGCCACCTTCGTATTCGAAAACTCTTTCCGTATGCGGAAAATCAGCAACGTTTAAGTTTGCAAGTTTCAATAAGTGATGTAGGAGGGTAACTTCCTCTTGACGTATGTTTCTGTATTTATTTTCGTATTCCATGTTAAAATAAAGTTGGGTTGTCGTCGTCAGACTTTTTAGTCATATCCCATTCAACTTCTACACTTCCTTCTTCATTTGAACTTTCTGTAGAAGTTTCTTCCTTCTTCTTTTCTTGTTTTACTTCATCTGGCCAAGGTTCATCTCCTTCAATTTTGTGATCGAGAACAATTTCCTTCACTTTTAGCTTCGTCAACTGATTCCCTTGAGACTTCATACCTTTAACATCAATGAAATCAGCTAAATTCACCTCTCTATCGGGTAGATTCTTCGTTGCTTTTAACAATTTGTTATAGATGATTTTTATTCGTGGCTGATATGCCGTAGAAACTACATCTAAATAAGATCCTTCTGAATCGCTAATGAAAGGAACGCGTTTGTCAGTGGTTACTTCGCATTCAAAACGCTTGACGTAATGGATGTCTTTTTCGCCATCATAGTATACACAAGATAGAGCATGGTTTGGATTCCATTTCTCTATGTGTATCATGTCTTCATCGAAGTGCGTTGATAAGTCGAAATGTGAAAGTCTATACTCTCCATTACTGTAGAGTGTAAGGATTTTATCATCTCCTTTGAAACTACCTAAGAACTTACCTCTTTGCTCGTCATTTAATCTACCTACAACATCATCATACCAAATTTTACGTGCTGCAAGTGTAGATCCACCCACTTCTTTTTGTGTGATTTTAGAAACAATTTCTTTGGTAACGATATTACCTCCGGCACTTCTACCTTTGATCAATAAATCTCCTAAATCTAAATCCCAACGTATACGTTTTAAATGTGGACGCGGTCTTAAATGTACCGTTACGACTTCTCTTTCGCCATTAGGGTGTACTGAGAAATAGAGCATTTTAGAACCTTTCGTTCCTTTGGTTAAATCGTATTCTTTATCTCTTGTGATAGATTTAACGCTGAAGCGTTTCATCATGGTTGGTCCACCAGTACCGTCTTTGTAGAACAAGTGGTAAATGGTGCGCTTGTCTCCACGCTTCCAAACGGCTGCGTGTACAATTCCTTTACCTACGAATTTCTTGTCGGCAATTTTGGTTACCATCATTTTACCTGACTCAAAGAAAATAATGATATCATCAATTTCTGAACAGTCTTGTACAAACTCAGCTCCACGCAAACTATATCCTATAAATCCTTCTTTCTTATCAACGTAGAATTTACGGTTGGCAATAATAACCTTAGAGGCGTTGATGTTATCAAATACTTTGATCTCTGTTTTACGCTCTTTACCTGCAGAGAATTTTTTCTTCAAATCTTTGAAGTAATCTACTGCATGTTCAATAAGGTTATCTAATTTGTGTTGAACATTTTTCAATTCATCTTCCAGACGGTTGATGATTTCATCTGCCTTGAAGCTATCGAATTTAGAAATACGCTTAATTCTAATTTCTGTTAAGCGTACGATATCCTCTTCTGTAACTTCTCTTTTTAAATGCTTGATGTGTGGTTTTAAACCTTTGTCTATTGCTCCAATTACGCCTTCCCAAGTTTCCTCTTCCTCAATTAAACGGTAAATACGTTTTTCGATGAAGATTTTCTCAAGAGAACTAAAGTGCCACTGTTCTTCAAGTTCACCTTTCTTAATTTCTAACTCTAATTTTAAGAGTTGAACGGTGTTGTCTGTATTGGTTTTAAGAATTTGTGTAACTCCTAAAAATTTTGGAGTGTCTTTATCAATTACAGACGAGTTAGGAGAAATAGAGACTTCACAATCTGTAAAGGCGTAAAGTGCATCTATTAATTTATCAGGACTCACACCACTTGGTAGATGAATCATGATTTCAGCATCTTGTGCTGTGTTATCTTCTATTTTCTTGATTTTGATTTTCCCCTTATCATTGGCTTTAAGGATGGATTCAATCAAAGAAGTTGTAGTAGTACCAAAAGGGATCTCGTTAATCGTTAAGGTTTTCTTGTCTACCTTATTGATTTTAGCACGAACCCTTACTTTTCCTCCACGCAAACCATCGTTGTAGTTAGTAAAGTCGGCCATACCTCCATTGGGGAAGTCTGGATAGAACTCTACTTTTCTACCGCGTAAATGGTTGATTGAATTATCAATTAATTCAATAAAGTTGTGCGGAAGAATTTTACACGCCATACCTACGGCAATACCCTCGGCCCCTTGTGCCAGTAGCAGTGGGAATTTGATGGGTAAATTCTCCGGTTCCTTGTTACGGCCATCATAACTAGATAGCCAATTGGTTGTTTTAGGGTTAAATACAACGTGGTTGGCAAACTTAGAAAGTCTCGCCTCAATATATCTGGCTGCTGCCGCTGAGTCACCCGTTAAGGTGTTACCCCAGTTACCTTGACAATCAATCAATAAATCTTTTTGTCCTAACTGCACCAAAGCATCACCAATAGAAGCATCCCCGTGTGGGTGATATTTCATGGTGTTACCAATGATGTTCGCTACCTTGTTGTAACGGCCATCATCCATTTCCTTCATGGAGTGCAAAATCCTACGTTGTACGGGTTTCATACCATCGTACAATCCAGGAACGGCTCTTTCTAAAATTACGTAAGATGCGTAATCCAAGAACCAATTTTCGTAGAGTCCACTTAAAGGAACAATTTTATCATCAAGCTCTCTACCGTTATCATCAGGTTCAGGATTCCCCTCAGGGTTCATATCCTTGTTTTCTTCTTCGTCGTGTGGAGTGTTATTTTCTTCTGACATAATTTTACGAAGCTTTTTCTATCGTTTCTTCAATCTCTGCTTTGATTTCTTCCTCTAAGTCTTTTTCCACTCTAAGGTTGTCCATGATAAACTCCTGACGAGTTGGAGTGTTTTTTCCCATGTAGAAGCTCAAAGTTTCTTCAATTGAAGCATGCTTAGTGAGTAGTACAGGTTCAAGACGAATATCTTCTCCGATGAAGTTTTTAAATTCATCCGGTGAAATTTCCCCCAAACCTTTAAATCGTGTGATTTCGGCATTCTTACCCAATTTGGCAATGGCATCTTTACGCTCATCCTCTGAGTAACAATACTTGGTTGTCTTCTTGTTTCTTACCCTAAACAATGGAGTTTGTAGCACGTAGACGTGATTTCTTTTTACCAAATCAGGGAAGAATTGTAAGAAGAAAGTCAAGAGCAACATACGGATGTGCATACCATCGACATCGGCATCGGTAGCGATTACGATTTTGTTGTAACGTAAATTATCCATATCATCTTCTATATCGAGGGCTGCTTGTATGAGGTTAAATTCCTCATTTTCATACACCACTTTTTTGGTTAATCCATAAGAATTTAAAGGCTTTCCACGCAAACTAAATACAGCTTGTGTGTTTACATCTCTCGATTTTGTAATGGAACCAGATGCAGAGTCACCCTCGGTAATGAACAGGGTTGTTTCCTCTCTTCTGTCTTTTTTAAGATCTGTAAGGTGAACTCTACAGTCTCTTAATTTTTTATTGTGAAGTGAAGCTTTCTTTGCACGATCTCTAGCGAGTTTACGTATTCCAGAAAGTTCTTTTCTTTCTTTTTCAGATTGTTTAATTTTCTTTTCAAGAATGTCTGCCACCTGCGGATTCTTGTGTAAGAAGTTATCCAGTTTTACTTTCAAGAAATCATTCACGAACGTACGCATGGTTTTACCACCGGGTTCAACTTCTAAAGACCCTAATTTGGTTTTGGTCTGCGATTCAAAGACAGGCTCCATTACTTTAACAGAAATGGCAGCAACAATGGATTGACGAATGTCCGAAGACTCGTAATTTTTCCCATAGAAATCTTTGATCACTTTAGCGACAGCTTCTCTAAAAGCACTTTGGTGCGTACCACCTTGTGTGGTGTGCTGACCGTTTACGAAAGAATAATAATCCTCTCCGTAGGTTTTACCGTGTGTAAATGCAACTTCAATATCATCACCTTCTAAGTGAATGATAGGGTAGAGTGGATCACCGTCCATGTTGTTCTCCAACAAGTCTTGTAAACCATTCTTTGATTGATATTTGTTCCCGTTAAAATGAATGGCTAAACCTCTGTTCAAATAACAGTAGTTCCAAATCATTTTTTCTAGGTAAGGAATTTTATAAGCAAACTTTTTAAAGACTTTTTCATCCGGATAAAACTCAACGTAAGTACCGTTCTTTTCGTCCGTTTTTTCAACTTTGGTTTCTTCTATGAGTTCTCCACGAGAAAAAGTTGCACCCTTCTTTTCACCCTCTCTCACAGCATAGACCATGAAATGGCTACTCAAAGCATTCACGGCTTTTGTACCCACACCGTTTAATCCCACAGATTTCTTAAAGGCTTTTGAATCGTATTTACCTCCTGTGTTCATTTTAGAAACAACATCAACAACTTTTCCCAATGGAATACCTCGACCGTAATCTCGAACTGAAACTAAACCGTCTTTCAGCTTGATTTCAATTTTTCTTCCATTCCCCATTACAAACTCGTCAATACAATTGTCGAGCACCTCTTTGGCGAGAATGTAAATACCATCGTCGGCACTAGAACCATCTCCTAGTTTACCGATGTACATTCCGGGTCTAAGTCTAATGTGTTCTTTCCAATCGAGTGATCGTATGTTGTCTTCGGTATATTTGCTTTCTTCCTCCATGTGTTGCTTTATTCTGGGTAACAAACAAATATAATGAAATGAAGGGCTTTTTCTAGCTTAAGTTGTTAAAGGTTATACACGGTGTCGTGTGGATAGCTTTTTTTAGCTATAACCCCAGTAAAATATAAGCTTAAGCTCTGTTTGTAACCCGAAAATATTCGTTCGAATTGTCGGTCTAAATTACTCCCTTGATTCTTTTCTTTAAGAACTTAAAAATCTCTTGTAAGAAATTGCTATTTTCGTTTTATGCACAAATTTTCAGCCCTTATAATCGTCAGTTGTTTAGTCCTTTTTTCTTGTCAAGTAAAAAAAGAGAAAAAAGAAACCAAAACAGGCTCAATGGGAGATAAATACGTCACAACATTGGAGTATAGAAGTATGACGCTATGGGAAGATTTGAAAAGGGGAGGTTCTGACATTTCCTTAGACGGAGGAGAATCTTTTCAAGACCTGGAAAGAGGAATTCGTTTTTCGTGTGACGAGATATATGACATTGATCAGGAATATTACAAAGAAACCTATCCCGAAATATCTGGAAAGGATGATGGTCAATTCATGTTGAATGTTGCTGTTCATTTGAAGCGAGCGGCTATGTACGCTAATCAAGTAAGTGTAGAGCAAGAGGTTAAGGGCAGATATGGAACGGATGTGCGGTATATAATAGTGAGAGGTAAAGAGAATTCATACAGCGACAATTTGTGTTTTATCTATGCAACTTCCTTAGAGGATAAGCACGTTTGCTTGTTTCAATTCGTTTGTAAAGAGAACGATTTAAAGTATTATTTTCAGGAGTTTATGGATTGTTTAGCTTCCATTAGACGATAGATATGGAAAGGTTTGTACATCAATTGAAGAGTGCCCTAGAGGTATTACCCGGCGAAGATGCCCATGAACTTATGATGCCTAGAAAAAGGGCAGAAAGTGTTCGGCAATTGAGGAGGGATAATGATTTTAGGGAAAGTGCAGTAGCCATTATCTTATTTGAAAAGCAACGTCAATTGCACTTTACTTTAATTCAACGGCCCAATTATAATGGTGCCCACAGTGGACAAGTAGCCTTCCCAGGAGGTAAACAAGATAAAACCGATGTATCTCTCATTCATACGGCAAAACGCGAAAGTAGAGAAGAAATAGGGGTGAGGGAAGAAGATCTCAACGAAGTTGGAGCACTTACCCCAATTTATATTCCCGTGAGTAAGTTTAAAGTGAGTCCTTTTATTTTTTGGTGGGAGGGAAGTTATGAATTTGTAGCAGACGAACGTGAGGTAGATGAAATTCTAGTAGTTCCCTTACGTGATTTACTCGAAGAACATAGAATTAAAAAATCGCAATTTAAAGTAGGAGGTGGTATTACCCTTAAGGATATTCCGTTTTTTGACTTAGCGGATAAACGTGTATGGGGAGCTACGGCCATCATATTGTCCGAATTTAGAGCAGTTTTACAACATCTTTCTCTCTAGATTTATTCCAACTTACTGTTTTTTATTCAACAATATTTTATTTTCGCGACATGGAAGATACTAGAAAGCACATCGAAGTTTGTTTTACACCAGGTGAATATGAATATTTCAAGAACGAATATGAAATAGTAGTAGTGATTGATGTATTGAGGGCGACCTCAGCAATTTGTTCGGCGTTTAATAATGGCGTGAGTGCTTTAATTCCTGTTCCAACTGTTGAAGAAGCGAGAGAATATCAAGCAAAAGGTTACCTAGTAGGCGCCGAAAGAAAAGGTCAAATCGTAGAAGGTTTTGACTTTGGAAATTCTCCCTACAGCTATATGAAAGAAGAATTGAAGGGAAAGGAAGTGGTATTGTCAACCACGAATGGAACTAAAGCTATTAATATTGCTAAAGATGCTGATACTGTTGTGATAGGGGCCTTGTCTAACCTCGATGCACTTTGTGCTTGGTTGATTGAGCAGGATAAAAATGTACTCTGTCTTTGTTCAGGATGGCAAGATAAATTCAACTTAGAGGACACCATTTGTGCAGGAGCCATTATGGAGCAGTTAATTGCAACAGGAAAATATACTTCTGATGAAGACTCTAGTATAGCCGCAAAATATTTGTATCTTTCTGCTAAAGACAACTACATGGGGTACTTAAAATCAAGTTCTCACCGTAGAAGACTAAAAAACCTAAATCTCAACGAGGATATCAAGTACTGTTTAACACCCAACCAAACAGATGTGATTCCGATATTAAAGAATGGTAAATTGGTTAAGATATAGCCTGTTATTCTTAGGGTTAAGCTTCTTATTTAGCTTTGCCCAAACTTCTTATTGGGGATTTTATGGACATAAAAAGATCAATCGATTAGCTGTTTTTGCTGTTCCTAAAGATCTGTTTTACCTGTATAAACACAACATTGAGTTTATTACCGAACATGCAGTTGATCCTGATAAAAGGCGTTATGCTGTAAATGGTGAAGCTCCAAAGCACTTTATAGATATAGATCATTATCAGGTTGGAGATAGTTCTGCTTTTGATGTAATGCCGAGGTATTGGAAGGACGCCGTCAATAAATTTTCTGAAGATACTTTAGAAGCATATGGCATAGTACCCTGGCATGTGTTGGCGATGAAAAGTAAGTTAACCAATGCCTTTCTGAACAAAGACCTTTCTCGTATTGTAAAGTTGAGTGCAGATATAGGACATTACATAGCCGATGCCCATGTGCCTTTGCATACCACGGAGAATTATAATGGACAACTTACCGGGCAGAAGGGAATTCATGCTTTTTGGGAAAGTCGCTTACCAGAGTTGTATGCCAATAAATACGATTTTTGGGTGGGCCAAGCTCAATATATCAGTGATCCCAATACTTTTATTTGGGAAGCCATAGAGTCTTCTCATTTAGCTTTGGATAGTGTTTTGTTGATAGAGAAAAAACTCACAGAAGAATTTGGGGAGCGACGTAAATATAGTTTTGAGCAACGCGGTAATCAAACGGTTAAAGTATATAGTAAGGAATTTAGTGAAGCCTATCATTCCGCATTAAATGGAATGGTAGAACGTAGAATGCGAAAAGCAATTATTGCTGTTGCAAGTTTTTGGTATACAGCTTGGGTAGATGGAGGTCAGCCAGAAGTTCGTGAGTTATTAGCGGATACAACAATTCGAATTATCCCAGATCAAATTGAGGATTCTGGTGTTGTAGATAGTTTAAGAATACATGAGCATAACTAAAAAAAGTAACCTATTTAGGCTACTTTTTAATGATTTAGAGGGTGTTGTAACAGTAATATTTTATAAGTAATCTTCTTTTTTATTTTAACGATCTAAATATAGGTAGAGCCCCTGAGAGGCATCTCACTACTTTTCTTAAATGCTTTGTATAATTTTTTAACGGTAGAATTAAATTCATGTAGGTAGCAAAAAAAAAGTAACTCATGGTTACTTTTTTCAATTTGGGTGATTAGTGCAGGTGCACCGCTCTAGCGTTATATCTACAAAGCTAATGAAAATACCTTTTAAACTAAAATTTTAGTTTTCAAAAAGAGTGTTTAGATTTCTAAACGGTTAAAAATATTCAGCTAGGAAATGTTTAAAATCATCTCTTCTAGATCTTGCAATAGGCAATGTTTCACCACTCGTTAATAAAAGACTGCTCTTATCTCTTGAAACAGATTCTATGTAATCACCATTTACAAGAAAGCTTTTATGAACTCTGAAAAAAGAAGAGAAGTTCTTAAGTTTTTCTTCGATGTAATTCAGAGGTTTACTCAAGTACTCTTCACCATTGTCCTTTAAATAGATTTTACAATAAGCCCCGTCAGCTTGAGCGAATAAAATACGTTGTGTTTCAATGATTTTATAATCAGAATTGTAGGGGATGGATATTTTACCAAGTTCAGAATTTTTGTTTTGCATTAAACGCATCACTTTTTCTGTTGCTTGAATAAGTTTTTCTTCTTCTATTGGTTTTAAAATATAGTGTTTTGCACCTACCTCAAATGCTTTAATGGCGTATTGTTCATAGGCCGTTACAAAAATGATGTTTAGCTTATTGTGGTCTAGTTGTTCAAATATGTCAAAGCTATTTTTATCTTTCAGCTGTATGTCTAAAAAGATAAGGTCAGGCTTCTCTTCTTGAATAACGGTTATGGCTTCTTTTAGGTTAGAAGCTTCGCGTGTAAATTCAAAGGTTGGAAAATTTTCAGAGACTATCTTCCGAATTATTCTTCTTGCCAAAAGTTCGTCGTCTACGATTAGAATTTTCATAATTATTTTAAAATAGGGATGAAGAGTTTTACAAGAGTTCCATTGTACAATTTTTCAATTTCAACTTTGTACAATTCATAAGTGTTCAAGGTATTGTAGTTTTTCAATCTAGATTTGGTAATGCCTACGGCATTTTTTTCCGTTGATTTATTAAGTCTTGCAACTACATCTTCTGAACTTATTCCTGTATTAAAAATTTTCACTTCTATGATTTGATCGTTTAGTTTTTCGATATCTATTTGTATTCTTGAGTTTTTATCATCATGATTTAAGCCATGAATAATCGCATTTTCTACGAAGGGTTGAA
>NZ_JAWWCF010000045.1:0-18151 GCF_033720595.1 Lishizhenia sp.
TAAGTAGGCCAAAACCTTTTGGTTGCTGCGCTTTGTTTTTAAAATTCTATCCCATGCTTGGTCTCTCTGTTGTTGCGCAATAAATCGGTTGACTTTTTCTGCAATGGGATTTTTATGGGTGAAAATTATACAGCTATCATTGAAGGCAACCCCCATATCTTCCCTTTCCCAGAGGTAAACCGCAAAGTTCTGAATACTGTCTTGCTGAATAACCACATCCTTGAACCATACATCCATTTGCTCTTGTATGTTGCGTGGAGAGTTGATCTCTACGTATGCAGTGACACGTTTAAAATCTGAAACAATGAATACACTGTCATTTTTAAAGTCGAGAAGTTGAGCAATATTGACTTTTAGTAAAAAGGGACGAAGACTCGGGAGACTGTTGAGTATTTGACTCCCGAGTATTTCTTCTTGTAATTCGCTGGTATGAACTAAAGCACACACATCACCACCCTCTATTCTTGATGAGAATGGAAGTTCATTTGATTTATTTCCACAGGCACTCAAAACAAGTAGAACTGCGGAAAATAGAATGTATATGTGCTTTTTCATAGGTTACTTGTTATTCTTGTAAAATAGTTCAATAAGGTTCAATGCTCCGTATACTCCGTTTTGTGACTCCGATTTCATGTCGTAGTTTAAATTCAACTTAGCCTCTCCTTTTTCTATGGTCTGGGTTAAAGTTAAAACTCCTAAATAAGGGGTGTATTGCATCATTTCTAAGTGGGCTTCATCTCCCATCATTTCTAAAGGTACACTTTGAATTACAGCTCCGTAATCCATTTTAGCATAAAGTCCTTTCACTTTTTTCAAGGATTTGATTTCTGATTTTACCAATCCATTTTCTTTGCCATATCCATTAGCGAAAGTTGTAACGTGAGCAATATCGTTAGACGCTAGAATGAATTCTCCTTTCAAACGCACATAAACTTTAGGCATACTTGGAGATGAAATTACATAGTAATCTTCTTCTTTTTCTATGTACTCACCAAAAGTTGATGTTAAGTAGTTCAATGTTTTCTCTAAGAAAGTGACATCTTCTGTATGCATGGCTAGCGAAAAGCTAGGTAGTTTTTCCAACCTATCTTCTACGGTACGAATAGAATTAAAATCCTCATCATAAGTATAGCGTACGCGTTGTACTTTTTGCTCGGTAAACCCATTGTAAGAAAAGACTAATTCAGAAGGGAAAGCAGTGTAAAAAGCTTCCATATCCATGAAGTTGTCCAAGGCATACCAAATGTAAGCCACACTCTTTTCAGCAGGGTCTTCAGAATTTTCTAAATCAGGAATGAGTTGAGCTTTTATTGCTTCGTAAGTTTCGTAACTGTTGTTGTTGAGCAATACATATCCTTTTGATTTACCAGGGATATAATTCAAGAGTTTTTTCTCCATCTTGTCATACTCAATTAAACCTGCAATTTCTTTAAAAATTCCATTGTAATTAACCGTCGTATTTAAGGCATAACCATCTTCAGTAAAGTCAAAAGAAGCATAAACTTCGTTCCCTTCACTCATTTTAATCAGCTTTTCTAAAAGCTCTCTTGGCATGTTCAACTGACGTGCCATGTAAGGAGTAAGGTTTTCTATTTGAGGGAATTTTTGAAGCAGGTAAAAGTTTGCATCTTTTTCAGCATTTAAATGATTCAATGCTCTTCCATTGAATTGATTCCCAGATTTTATTTCTTCGGCCGTTTTATTTAAAGCCTCTTTTTGCCAAGCTCTACGTAAACTATCTTGGTAATCGTAAAAATTAGGATGGGTAGGTAAAACAGGGTGTATTTCTCCAACCACTTCAGTTTCTTCTTCAACTACTTCTTCTTCTACGGTAGGACCAACTTCACTGTTTTCTTCATCATAAGCGGGTGCCTCTTGGACTTCTTCTACAATCTCGATTTCGTAGTCGTATCCATAATCATAGTAATAATCCTTATCCCAACCGTTGGCGTCGAATACACTGTCACTAAAGGTTCTTATTTTTAATTCATCAGTTTGCGCGGTCATCATGGTTAAAGTGTTGTTTTGATACACGTAAACCATATGCCTTTGTAGGGCAACACCTTCTGCTTTTAAATCGAATAAAACTTTTTCAGAGAGGTTGACATTCATGAAAAAATCATCGAGGTTATTAATCGCAAAGTTGAACCCTATTCTTGGAGTATTTTCCTCCATAACCACAAATTGAGTAAAGCTTTGATTTAAATCTAACCCTAATGCACTTATTTGTGTTGTGCGACCGTTGGAAATTTCTTTGGCCATATCCTGCATGAAAGTGTAACTGTCTAAGGTTTCTAGACTGACTTTTTGCAACAGATTTCCCGTGTTTATTTTGTAAACTAGGTTGGCATTTTGTGGAATATATCCAGAAGTTGCTACTTGCGCATATCCTCCGATAGCACTTAAAAGAGCAAGTGCTAATACTTTAATTTTCATGGGTGTGTTTTTTAGAATCTTTAAAATTAAGATTTCTTCATTAATTCAAAGGTGATTATATGTTAAAGCTAGACGAATACAAGGATATGTTGAGGAAGTATCACCCAGAAAGGTGGAGAATAATTAAATTAGAGGCATGCACACAATAGAATCGAAATTACCCCATGTGGGAACAACTATATTTACGCAAATGTCGCAACTGGCCAATGAGGTGAATGCGATTAACTTGTCTCAGGGATTTCCCAACTTTAAAATAAATCCGAAGTTGGAGGATATTATGGCCAAGTTGGTGAGAACCAATGCGCATCAATATTTACCCATGATGGGTTACAACCCTTTGCGTAGCGCCGTTGCCGATAAAATTAAATTGCATTACGGTCGTCAGGTAGATTTTGAAAAAGAAATCTTGGTTACTGCTGGTGCAACACAAGGAATTTTTACGACGATTCAGGCCTTAGTTCACAGGGGAGATGAGGTAGTGGTGATAGACCCTTCCTACGATTGTTATGCACCAGCTGTTGAATTAGTAGGTGCAAAGCCGGTTCATGTAAACATGGAAAAAGGTTTTCGCATCGATTGGAATAAAATTGAAGCGGCTGTTAATGAAAAAACACGCATGCTGATCATTAATAATCCACACAACCCTACGGGGATGATGTTTGATCTGAAAGATATAGAGGCCTTGGAAGTGATCATGGATAAGTACCCTGAGCTCCTTTTACTTTCCGATGAGGTATATGAGTTTATTCATTTTGAGAAGGAGTTTATTTCCATCAATAGTCGAGAGAACATTAGAGAAAGAGCCATTATCATTTCTTCTTTTGGAAAGACTTTTCATATTACAGGGTGGAAATTGGGGTATTTGGTAGCGCCTGACTACTTGTTGCAAGAGATTAAAAAAGTGCATCAATATTTAGTGTTTTGTGTCAATAGTTTTGGACAATTGGCTTTGGCCGAATACTTACCCCAAACGGATTTGAATGAATTGAGTAGTTTCTATCAGCAGAAAAAGGATTTCTTTACTTCGGCCATGAAAGATTCTAAGTTTGAATTATTACCGTCTTACGGCTCTTACTTCGTAACGGCTAATTATAGTGCGATTTCAGATTTAGACGACGTTAGTTTTTCCAAATGGTTAACCACAGAAAAGGGGGTAGCTGTTATACCAACATCCGTTTTTAATGCCAATAAAAGAGACGATAAAGTAGTGCGTTTTTGTTTTGCGAAAACAGAAGATACTTTACAACAAGCAACAGAATTACTATGCAAAATTTAAAAATAGCAGCCCTTCAAGCCCATCAAGTTTGGGAGCGTAAACGTGAGAATTTGAAACACTTTGAACTCTTACTTTTGAATTTGGACGAAGATGTGGATATACTGCTCTTACCAGAGATGTTCCATACGGGTTTTACTATGAATGTAGAAGAACTTGGAGAGACTATGGAAGAATCTATGGGTATCAATTGGTTGCGTAAAATTGCGGAAGAAAAAAACTGCGCAGTATGTACTTCACTCATCGTGCGCGAACTCGATTATTATTACAACCGCTTGGTCTTTATAACTCCCGACCACAAACTCTTTCATTACGATAAAAACCAACTTTTTACTCTGGCCGAAGAGGATCATTACTTTACTCCTGGAAGTCACAATAAAATTGTAGAATTCAAAGGTTGGAAGATTAACCTGCAAGTTTGTTATGATTTACGTTTCCCAGAAAATGTGAGGAATAAAGTACAAGAAGATGGTTCATTTATGTACGATGCTTTGATTTATGTGGCCAATTGGCCAGAAAGAAGGGTGCACCATTGGAAAACTCTGTTGCAAGCTCGTGCAATAGAAAATCAGGTTTATGTGGCAGGGTGTAACCGCGTAGGTAAGGACGATAATGAAATTACTTACAGTGGTGACTCAATGTTGGTGAATGCCCTGGGAGAAGTTGAAGCTACTGGGAATGAAGAGGAGATTCTTTACAGTTTTTGGAATTGGGAAGCGCTTTCTGTAACCCGTGATCGTTTGGCTTTTTTGAAAGATAGAACGAGGTGATAAATTTGAAATTCGAGCTTTGAAATTGATATCCTTTTGTTGAAGGGTGAAATTTAAATATGGTTATCGAGCGGAGTCGAGATGAGCTGACTTTGAAGGCACTCCTTGTAATATTTCTTACCCAGAGATTTATTAATACGATACTCTTAATTCTGCATTCATAACTCCTAATTCTTAATTAGTATGTGGTTATCTTTCGGTTGGTTGGGGTTGTTTGGTATAACCTTTTTGTCGGCTACCTTGTTGCCTTTTTCTTCGGAAGTGGTGCTTTTGCTGTTTTTAAGTGAAGGTTATGATCCCTTGACCGCCTTATTTGTGGCAACTCTTGGGAATTCCTTAGGGGGAGCTACTAATTACTACATCGGTGCATGGGGGAGTAGTAAACTACAAAAACGCTTTGGGAGTGAGAACAAGTACAAGGCGAGGTGGCAAGTGCATATTCAACGTTATGGAACCTTTACGGCGTGGTTGGCTTGGGCACCTTTTATTGGAGATTTTATCATGCTTTTATTGGGTGTGGTTCGCGCCAATAAATATTGGTCCTTCTTATACATGACCCTTGGTAAATTCCTACGGTATTACGTGGTGATATTTGTATATGAGAATTGGTAGAAACAGCATGGAGGATTCAAAAAATTAAGGATTTTAATTTGTCTTGGTATCAAGAAACATGGATATCTAGCTTCTCATTAAAAGAAGGCTCTAACCTCAACACCTCCAGCATGAATGGTGCGATTTGACTCGGATTTACGGCCATTGTATTGTAGGCTGATTTGTAAATTTTTAGAAATACTGCGTTGGTAATTAACATTCCAAGTATAGTTTTGTCCAGGCTTTAAAGATTCTAACATTTCAAAGGCGATTGCATTGTTGGTTGAACCTTCATAGTTGATACGTACAAAGTTGAATTTTGCTTGTAAACTACCTTTTTCAGCTTGATTTAGTTTCATGTCTATTCCTAAATCCATAATCTTAGAAGTTTCTCCTCCGTAAATTACCTTGTTGTATTTGTTTTCGAATCGCGTTTCAAAACTTAAGCGGAAAGTTGTGGAGGGTTGATAACTCAAAGAGGGTGCAAATTTGTCGTAGACGATATCGTAATTCCTACCACTTGTATAGTCGGCCAAGGCTAATTTTTGACCAAATTCGGATTCTAATTTCAAAGTAAACTTACGTTTGATATTCCAACGTGCATTCACCTGATGATAAGTACTGTTTCGCGCATCGAAACCATTGGCCAAAAGTGTTTTGTTTTCTAAACGTTGAAAAGTATAATCTGCACCAAAGATTGTATTGGTACGGTTAAAGTAAATGGTGTTTCTTACCGTAGAACCTAAGCTAATTAAACTTGTATCAGCAATTTGTCTCTCTAAAGGATTGTAGAAGTTTTCATCCAAATCACTGCTTTTTTGTAGAATTCTAAACCGTGTTTGATTGGAGAAGCGGGAAAGGAAACGTAAGGCTCCTTTTTTATTGGCCCATAATCGCTCTGGTCGCCAAAAGAAACTCTGGTTAAACTCATTGCTGTAGGTTTTTACATATTGGTCGCTGGGTGTAAATACACGTATATATTCTGCCTGGTCTTGGTATTGTGCAATTTCAAATTCATTTAAGTCTTTGATGCCATCATTATTGTAATCTATCCAAGTATATACACCCTGACCAGCATTTACCTGTATGTACAAAAACTCCTTTTTTAATTCTAAACCAGATCCAATTTCATAAAAGGTATTGGCACTCAGGGCTCTTTTCCAGAGGTTGAGTCTGTAATCTATCCTTCCCACCAAATTATTCTCGGCTTGGGCATTGATGATGTTCTTGTTTCTAATATTCAGGTTTCTGTAACTTCCCAATACTTCTAATTGAGAATGTTTGTTGGTGCGCCAGTTGTAAGAAGCTCCGGTACTTCTGGCAAAGGCAGCTGGTAATAGCTTAATACTGTCGCTTCGTCTATCGTAACGCTCTCTGTAGAAGATTTGGAATCCATTCTTTGCAGTGTCTGATTCGCCTACATAGAATTGCCAATCATACCACTCATAACTGCTTGTGCGTATACTGTCTTTGTTGGTGTAGAATTGATTGAATTCGTGATCGTCTATAAATCCAATTTTAAAATAACGGAAAGATTTACTCAAGTTGATTTTATGCCTGAAATAATCATTGGTATTCAAGGCATCTGATTTCAGGTAGCTGGCATCCCAATTGGCGTTAAAACCTTTGTTGTTCCACTTTCCTTTCGACTGTAAACGTTGCCCTCTATAATCCTTACCAATGTTCAAGGATTGGAAGGCCGTTTTAAATTCACCTTTGCTTTGGTGTACAAAATTTGCACTCAGGTTACTCACCAATTGTTGACCCAAATAGCTTTGGTTTCTTACGTTCCAATCTCTGTCGAACTCTACATCTCTGTACCATTGAATAGGGTTGTAGTTTTTCGTTCTATATTCTACCATTCCCTCGTTTACCATGCGCCATAATCCGGAACTGTCTTTGCTCAAATCAAAATCTCCGATAAGCTTGGCATAGGTACCAAAGGCATTGTCGTTCTCTTTGTCAATTCTAGAAAAGGTATTGATGTCGTTCTTGGTAGTACTCAACTCCGTTTCTACACTAAAGTTTTTGTTGATACGGTAGCGTGCACCAGAACTGATCATGTTTTGCTGTTTGGCAGGAATGAGAATGCGTGAGGGACTGTAGTCTCCTTGTGGAATACCTCCTACGGGAGCCACCCATCTATAGATTTTACCCAGGGCAGTGTATTGATCAAAGACATAATTTCCTTGGTTGGGCCCAACATAGGCAAAGCTTGCTGTGTAATGTGCTTCATTGGGATTGACAGAATACACCAACACGGAGTCAATACCCAAACTGTCTTTGAGAGCATAGAGTACGCGCTGTTCGCTAAAGGCAACACTATCTATAGAAGAGGTTCTGGCCCCCGTTAAACTATCTCCCACACTGGCTAAAAGTTGTTTGTCTGCAAAAGATAATTGCTGCTGCAGATTTTGGTTTTTAGCATCCTGCTCACTGTAAGCATTGAACCAATAATCCAATTTTTGACTTTCATAAGTCAAGGAAGTTTGAAACAGAGAACGGGCATAATTCTGATCTGAATACTGAAATTCCACGATGATACGAACGTCTTTGGTGATGAAATTTCTAGAGGTAAATGTTAGTTCGGCAGTATTGTAGTTTATGGTGTAGTCGAACTCCTGTCCTCGTTCTAGTAATTTTCCATCGAGGTATACTTTTTCTGTACCAGAAAGCACGATAATAAAGGGTTCATTTTCATTTCCGCGCAAACGATATGGACCTTGGTTTCCTTCAACACCTTGGATAATGTTTCGGGCAAATTTACCTTTTGAAAGTGCTCCAGAGCCTTGCACAGTCCATTGGGTGTTTTCTTTGTTAGACCAAGAATATTGTCCGTATAGCCCCTGTGCTCTTTTGTTGTAATTCATGAAGTAGCCCGTTGGCTTTTTAACCCAGAAATCACCTGCGATAAGTTTTACTTTTTCATTGTATACTTGAATGAAAATTTGATCGAATTCTTGCAATTTGTTAGTGTTGCCATCCGGTTGAATGGGAATGTTGTCATCTGAAACTGAAGCCAGTATTTTTAAATTCGGAGCTAGATCTCCTGAAAGTTGCAGGTTAAGGGTAGAATTGACCGATAGATCTTGGTTGTTTCCAAAGGCTATCCCCCTAGAAATACTTCCTGACTTCTGTATCCCTGATCCAAATATATCTTGTGTGTTATTCTCAGCTGTATAGAAAAAATCTTCTTGTCTTTGCTTGTTATTTGCCCTATAGATGATGGAAGTGTCTTTGTTTTGCAGGCTTTGAGAAAAGCTTACGTCAAAGGTTCTATACTTGACTTTTAAACTATCGGAGCAAGACGAGAAATACACGAATTTAGCCCCCATTGCATCTAAATAATAATCGCTTTTAGGGAGAAGATCTTGTCCGCAAAATACCTGGAAACTACTGTTGTAAATACTCAAACTGTCTAACACTAAAGTATCAGATTTTGCAGGGATTTTATAGCTGCGTAAATTGGAGGTTTGTCCATAGAGTATACTTCCTGAAAGGAGAAAGCATAGGCTAAAAAGAAGTATGGACATCCAATTTTTCATCAACGCTAAGTTATAACGAAAAGTTAATGATTTTGTTTTGGTAGATTTCAACTCAATTGCGGACGATCAAACAGGGACAAAAATGACAGCTCCTTAAGCATTTAGGTTAGTAGTGCTTATGGAAAGTTTACGACCGGCGGAAGTGGAGTTGCCATTTAGCAATACTTGCGTGAAGGTTTGAGGACTATAATGGTTTGCCCGGCCCCGCCAAGTTTCTTGGTAGAGGGGTTTGCCAGCTCTAGGACTTAACAATTCCAGGGGTTAAAGCAAAAAAAAGAGGAGCTTTTCAGCCCCTCTTAATTTATAAATTTCTATTGCAATACCAGTCGTTGTATACCGCGCTGTTCGCCTTGCTGAACTTCGACCATATAAACTCCTTTAGCGTGTTGTGAAAGGTTAAAAGAGATAGTTACCTCTGAACTTTGAATGGTTTGAATATGTTCACCCAAAGCATTGTAAATGGTAATTGTCTTCTCTTCGTTGATTTCACCTACCTTAATTTCGAAGTTACCCGTACTTGGATTTGGATAAATTTCGAACTGAATTTGAGGAGCTTTTTCATCAAATAATCCAACGTTTGATGCGAGTCCATCTAATACTTGTATTCCTGTACTATCTGGATCTAACCAATACATTAATTGATCTGAAGAATCGGCTAAATCATCATACGCTACATCGAAACGTCCGTAAATATCCCAAAGATTATTGTCGTTGGTTCCATTACAAGCGGCTTGTCCGGCAGATAAAACACCAACAATACGCTTGTCTTCATTGAACAGAGGAGACCCCGAAGAACCTGGCTCTGTTACACCTATATCCCAATCGTCAATTCTCCAGAAGTATGCATCACCACCATTGAAATATTGTGGCCCGACCTTACCCAAGGGATCGTCTTCTTGACAAAACTTTTTAATATCTCCACTTGGGTGGTGAATACCATTGGCTTGCATTACTGAGTCACCCGTCATATCCCAACCTGAGTAGTATACGTTCCAAGACGGTTCTGGTGAATTGTTAAGCTCTACTAGGATAAAGTCTGCATTTACGTTATTGGCTCTTAGTTGTGACCCGTTAATATTTCTGGTTTGATCTCCGTTTTGAGAGAAGGTGTTCTGGGCACAGGAAGTACCATCGTAAGGAGCTTCCCATCTAAATCTAAAAATTGCATTTACAACATTCGTTGCACTACAATGATTGGCTGTTAAGAAGTAAGGTGTAATACTATCTGAAGTGTTTGTAGCACAATTGATTAGTGATCCTGAACAAAATCCACTTCCAGAAACCAACATGGCTACACCATCTCTTTGTCGCTCAAAACCTGCTCCATCAGGGCAGTTGACATCAACGTTACACGCTCCTGAAGAGTTTAAGCCTTTCAAGTGATATTGGTAAGCAATCTCTACCAAGTCTTTGTACCCATGAATAATGGTTCCTAAATTTAATTTAGAAAGTCCGATTACCTGTTGAGGTTCTACTACTTCTATGATCATTTTAGAATCATAAATTAAATCAACACCCAAGGAATTGTTGGGGTTGTTGTTTTGAGAAGTATGAGCACCTATGAATTGTGTTTTATCATCGTTGTACAAGTACAGCAGTGTTCCCTCAGCTAAGTGGAATTGATCAAAGATTAGATTGATAGAAATAGCTTCAGGACATTCTAATGCTAACTGTGTTACACGTGCATTTTCTGCGTTATAGTACTGATGTCCGTTTGCAAATACATCTACGTCAACGTAATGTTCATACCCAAATCTAAATACTTTGTTGTAGCCAGCTGCTTTATTAATCGAATCTATTTCGAGTTGCTCGGCCACATCAACCTGCGGCATGGTAAGGTAGTTAAGTTGATTTATGTCTGTCTCCAACCAAGAGTCTGGCGGACCAAAATCTTGTGTTTGCGCTAGTGCTCCGAAAGCACCAAAACATAAGGGTAGTATGTATTTTAACACGTGCATTTTTTATTTTCTTTTGATCCCACATCCAACAGCATCTGTTTTGCTGTTTTTAATTTTTTTGTCTGTACCCAACGCATTCAATGCATCTTTTAAGTACTCTTTCACTTTTTTGTTGTTTGGTTTGTACGCGTCGTTGATTTGACCTTCGTAGACCAACTTGTCGTTTGCGTCGAACAAGAAAACATGCGGGGTAGTTTTTGCGCCAAACTCATCCGCTAAACGACTTCTTTTGTCTAGAACATAATCCATCAAGTAAGCCTTTTCTTCGGCTCTTTTGCGCATATCTTCCAAATTATCACCTTTATCTCTTTTGGCTGCATTAGAATTTACGAGTACAGCACCTATATTGTTTGCTTTTGCTACAGCTTGAATATCGTTATACGAGTTTTCCCAACCTTCAAAATTATCGCTACCCACTACAAAAGGGCAGGTGTTACAACTGAAGATTACGAGTGTACCTTTATCCTTTTTAAAATCCTTTAAAGTTGTTTTGTTTTCATCTGTGCGTGTAAGTTCTAAATCCTTACCAGGCATATCTGCCCCAATAGCCAAAGTTGTAATTTCTTTCTTTTCAGAGGTTAAGCCAACAAAAAGTAGCGCGGCTGCGCTCAGTACTAAACTCAATTTCTTCATGGTATAATTCATTATATGGTTTACAAACGTACAAGATACATTATTGTTTTAATTTTAACTGTAGTAAAACCCAATGATACTTGCATTCTTATTCTAAAAGACTAAAGAAGTGGTTGAAAAGTTGCTATCTAAGGAAGAGTTTTATTTTTGGGAGGAATAGATAAAGTGAAATGGCAGAAATAATTGGAATTTGTGGCGGAAGTGGTTCTGGGAAAACAACACTGTTGAATCGTTTGAAAACGGTGCTGGAGGCTCATAAACCTACTGTACTTTCCATGGATAATTATTACAAACCCCTTGAACAACAAGTAAAAGATGAAAATGGCGAGGTCAATTTTGATTTGCCCACTTCCCTTTATAAAGACAAGTTGGTAGAAGATGTTTGGAAGCTTAAGCGGGGAGAAAAAGTGTATCTGAAAGAATACCAATACAATGCTTCTGATTTACCGCCAAAAGAAATTTGTTTAACACCTTCTACTTTCATTATTGTTGAAGGTTTGTTTACCCTGCATTACGAGGAGTTAAGAGAGCAATTAAACTACAGTATTTACGTTGAGTTGGATAAAGACGAGCAGTTGCGAAGACGAATTTTGAGGGATGTGAAAAGCAGGGGCTATGATGAGGATATGATAAAATATCAATGGAAAAATCATGTAGAACCATGTTACGCACAGTTTTTGCAACCCTATCGCAGCGAAGCAAACTTTGTGTTTCACAACGACCACAGGGCAGCGGTAGATTTCGATAATTTACTCACTGATCTTCAAAAAGAACTGAATTTTAAGTAATTTCCACCAAGCATGGGAGAAGTAAAAAAGATTTTAAAATCCACCTTTTGGCTCATTTTGGCCATCGTGAGTTTTACGTTCACGTGGGTTTTATATTCTCTTTTTTATGCCCCTGATTTTCAGAAAGAAATTGCAACTTTTCAAGAAGAAATCAATGCTATAGAAAGTGAATTAGAGGCTTTTAATCAACGTAGTTTTGATTTGGTGAAGCAATCTTCGGTGCGTAAACTGTGGCTGAAAAATGATTTCTCTAATGAACGCAACTTTCAAAATTATTTGTTTCTCAACCAGGATAGCTTGGTGTACTGGACAGATAATAAAATTGAATTGCACGCCTCCGATCAGAAGCGGAATGATTTACAAGAACTCAACAACGGTTATTATCTCATAAAGGAAATAGGAGTGGGTAATCTCAGTTTGGTAAGTGCAGTTCTGATACAATCGAATTATCCTTACCAAAATGATGAGTTGAAGAATAAACTGGCGGCAAGTTTGCAATTACCCCAAGAGCTTCAAATTACGCTGAACCCCAAAATAGGTGCTCCCATTTACAATAAGGAGGGAGATTTTTTATTTAGTTTAAAATTAACGGGAGGAAAGAATACTACACCTAGTCAAGAGTTACTCATCTTCAGTTTATACCTTCTGGGAATTCTGTCTTTATTAATGGGCTTGGCTCAATTGTTAAAATACATAGAGCTACATGCAGCTATCAAATATTGGGGTTTTGTACTCTTGGTGCTGGGCTTCCGTTATTTAACGCTGAATTATCAATGGACTGCAATTTTTGCTGACTTTGATGTTTATAACCCAGAGATTTACGCAAGTTCTTTTATCTCACCCAATTTAGGAGAGTTTTGTTTGAACATCGTTCTATACATCTTGCTGGGGTGGTGGACGCTCAAATATTTAAGAGAAATAAAGCCCTTCTGGGGTTATCCTCTGTTTGTGGTGAGTTTTGTATACTCTTTTGTGATTTCCAACATCCTTCAAAACCTTATTACCAATTCTAATATACCCTTACAAGTTGAGGAGCTCTTCAATTTAAACCGTTATTCTTTTGTTGCTCTGGCAAGTGTTTTCATTTTATTTTACATACAATTCTTGTTTATCAGGAGGGTTATTCGTCTGCTCAATCTAACAAAATCTCGCATCACACAAATTAGTATGCTCTGGTTTTTTAGTACCATGGCCAATTTAGTGTGTGGGATTTTTCTGTTTGATCAGGCCTTCTTTATTGCGCTGTGGCCAGGATTAATTACGGGATGTTTACTGTACTTGGAATACAGGTATAAAGGAGTATACCCTTTTGGTTCTAGTATTTTAGTATTGGCCTTGTTCTCCTTTTTTGCCTCTCTTACATTAGGAGAATACAATACCATTAATGAGTACCAAACCCGTGAGTTGTATGCCAATCAATTGGCTTCAGATTTTGATCCTAATGTGGATTTAGAATATGCCATGCTCCGCGAAGAGTTGATACAGAATGAAGAGTTGCACAATGCCATTCATCATCCATTTACTATTCGACAAGCTGATTTTAAAACGGCTTTAGAAAATAGTTTGTTCAATAATTTTTGGGAACGCTACGATGTGAATTTATACCTGTTTAATGACAGCCTGGAAAACATTCTGACCTCACAAAATTCTAAACGAAAAACGGTAGATGGATTGAATGAAATTCTCGGACCCAATAAAGGAGAGGTGGGAATTTATTTTATCGATGACTACGAAGATAAGCTCAGTTACATTGCTAGAGAGGTGGTTGTACACGATGCCGATACAGCTTATTTATACGCCACTTTCAAGTCTAAACGCATACCTGAACAAATCGGATTTCCACGTTTGTTGATCAACGAGAAAGCTAATGTACTGGAAGAGTTGGAGGGGTATTCCATGGCAAAATATGTCTTAGGAACTTTGGTGATGCGATACAACGAATACAATTATCCCCTCGATGAAAATGTATTTATTCACAGCTTTGATCGACAAAAAGGATTTGTAGAAGATGAAGAGTTTAGTCATTTCATTTACCCCTATGATGACCTCAATACTTTGGTGCTCTCGAAACGAAAATTAACCAAGTTAAGTGTCTTTACAACCTTTTCTTACCTCTTTACCTTCTTTGCGATATTATTGATTATACCATGGTTGTTGAGTCGTAAAAAACAAGCCATACAATTTGGTCGACTCAACCTTTCGGTGAAAATTCAGTTTGTACTTATTTCCTTGGTTTTGGTAGCTTTGATCATCTTCGGTGGTGTTTCGGGAAGCTTTGTGAGGTCGCAATACAACACCTATACCAACGACAATATTCAGGAGAAAATCTATTCTGTAAATACGGAGGTGAAGCAAAAGTTAGGGGACAGAGAAAGCTTGAGTGAAGAAGAATTGGGAGATTACATGGAATACATTCTTCAGAAGTTTTCAGGTGTTTTCGTAACGGATATTAACCTTTTTAGTTTAGAGGGAGAAATTATGGCTTCTTCGCAACCTAAAATCTATCAATTGGGCCTCATTAACGAACATATGCATCCCGATGCGTATCGAGAGTTGAAGTATAAAAAATCGTCGGAGTACATACACAATGAAAACATTGGGGAGTTAAATTACCTCTCGGCCTACATTCCCTTCTTGAATAATAAAGGCAAAAAGACAGCATTTTTGAACCTACAATACTTTGCCAAACAGAACGATTTTGAGAGTCAGATTTCTAGCTTCTTGGTATCTATTATTAACCTGGCAGTGCTATTAATTGTATCCACGGTGGTGATCGCTATTTTCATTTCCAACTGGATTACCTCTCCCTTAAAGTTGATACAACGCAACTTCTCTTCTGTAGAGCTAGGGAAAACTACACAACCCATTGACTATACAGGTGATGATGAGATTGGAGCTTTGGTAAAAGAGTACAACGCCAAGTTGGCTGAACTAGAAATTAAAGCCTTGCAATTGGCCAAGGGAGAACGTGAAAGTGCATGGCGAGAAATGGCCAAGCAAGTAGCCCATGAGATTAAGAATCCGTTGACTCCTATGAAGTTGAGATTACAACATTTCCAACGTGCATTTGATCCGAATGACGAAAAGTCGAAGGAAAAGTTGACGAAGATGGTAACAGGAATCATAGAGCAAATAGATGCGTTGACGAACATTGCCAATGAGTTTTCTAACTTCGCTAAAATGCCCAAGCCGGAGGAGAGTTTAATCAATATCGTTCCTTTACTGAAGAACTGTATGAATCTCTTTAAAAATGCAGAACACGTAGAGTTTGTCGCCGCCTATCAAAAGGAGGAGTACATGGTGTATGCAGATAAGAATCTCATGTTGCGCGTTTTCAATAACCTGATTAAAAATGCCATTCAAGCCTTCCCAGAAGGGGAGAGGGGAAAGATCTCTATAGGCATACAAGAATTGGATAGGGAAATCGTAATTAGTGTGAAAGACAACGGTTGTGGGATACCAGAAAATAAATTGCACAAAATATTTGTGCCCAACTTCACAACAAAATCAACCGGAACTGGTTTAGGTTTAGCCATGGTTAAACAAATTGTAGAAAATCATAATGGAGAAATTTGGTTTGATACCAAAGAAGGTGTAGGAACTACTTTCTTCGTGAAACTTCCTTTACGTGACATAAGGCCCACGGATAATAATTAATCCGCGGCGGGAACCCTGATATTCTTCAGAAATTGCTTATTTTATCGACTTCGTTTGAAACGAAACTATTTGAATAGAACACAATGAATCCATATTTACTCATTATAGCGGCCAGTACGGTCATCATTCTTTCTTTCTTCTTCAATATTTTGGCGAAGAAAACCAACATACCTAGTGTCTTGATGTTGATAGCTTTAGGGATAGGAATCAACCTTGGGATAGAGGGAATGAACGTGAATACTGATGACTTCGATTACCATTCCGTGTTGGAAGTAATTGGTAACGTCGGTTTGGTAATGATCGTTTTAGAAGCCGCCTTAGATTTAAAACTAGAACGCGACAAAGCAGGAATGATTCTATCTTCCTTTTTAGTAGCTATAGTAGCACTGGCGGGAAGTACGCTTGGAATTGCTTACCTCTTTAAGTTCATGTTCCCCGACGCAGAGTTCTATACGCGAATAATATATGCAGTACCGCTTAGCATCATGTCGAGCGCCATTATTATTCCATCTGTTGGTGGTTTAACAGGGGTGAAGAAAGAGTTTATGGTGTACGAAAGTACTTTTTCAGACATCCTGGGGATTATGGTTTTTTACTTTTTGATCGGTGCAGACACCCCACAATCTACAGGAGGAAGCGTTGCTGTAGATATTATTCTAAACATTGGGTTAACCATTTTACTTTCCGTACTTGTGGCCTACAGTTTGGTTTTTCTCTTCCAACACTTAAAGATGCAGGTGAAGCTGTTTTTGATCATTGGAGTATTGATGCTCATGTTCGCGGCAGGGAAGTTCTTCCACCTTTCTTCACTCTTAATTATTTTGGCGTTTGGACTGGTGTTGAATAACACAGAAGTCTTCTTTAGAGGTTTCCTATCCAAACATTTTGACAGTGTAAAGGTGAAGCCTATTTTGCATGACTTCCATACTTTAACCTTGGAGTCTGCCTTCATCATAAGAACGTTCTTCTTTGTGATTTTTGGAATGAGTATTACCCTTACGAGTTTCTACGATTTAACCGTATTTGTAAACTCCCTATTTATTGTAGCTGCACTCTACGCAGTGCGTTATGTTACCTTGTTAATATTTGCCCGTAAAAACATATTTCCGGAGCTTTTTATCGCTCCAAGAGGATTAATTACCATCCTTCTTTTCTTCGTGTTAACAAATGGGGAACAATATGTGATAGAGAACTTTGATACAGGACTACTTTTATATCCAATTTTGATTACGAGTATTATCATGACCATCTCGTTGATTTCATACAGAGGAGAGAAAGTAACCGATGTCTTATTACCTCAAATTGCACTTATCAATAAAAAGGATAAGGGAAGAAAGGAACAAGACGATGAAATTTTAGAACGACGAATTAAGAATGTAGAGAGTCAAGATTTTGACGGATTTTAAAACAAACAGACGATGATGAGAATAACAACTTTGCTTGCGGTGTTGGTAACATTGGCAAGCTGCAGCACATTAGAAAACATTTTTCAAAAGAAAGAAAAAGCCAGAATTACGGTAACCCTACAAACGCACCAAAAGTATTGTGGCGGAGCTAGACCAACGCCAGAAATGGAGAAGGGAACTACGGCTCCTATTGCAGAAGAGGTGTACTACTTTAAAAATAGAATTACACAAGACGCGGTAAAAGCAACAACAGATGCCAGTGGCTTGTTAAACTTGAAATTAGAGGTAGGAGATTACCAAGTGTACATGGGCGATAAAATCGATTTGACTTTTGAAGAGTTTTATGCTAAGTACAAAGTAGAAAAAGAAGATTACGAAAACGAAAGTGAAGCGTGTTTTAGAACCTACTACAGTTTGCCGGCATGGGAAGTGAGTATCAATGCAGATACAACTTTTACTTTAACCAGAGAGATAGATTGCTATACCGATGGAAATCCATGTGTGAACTACACAGGACCAGACAGACAATAATCAGAAAAGAAAATAATGAAAAGGGGAGTGATTGCGGTTACTTCCCTTTTTTTGGCGCCCTAAACGGGTGTTCCGTTATAGTTGCTCGCGCCAAACTTAAGTGCCTGTAAGTCCTCAAGTGCACTTCCTGCGGTTGTACCCTTTCAGCCACAGCCCCTAAAGTCTGTTGCCACCAAGCTGCCACTACACCCCCTGGTCGGGAATGAAATTTAAAGATTTAAGGATTTGAACATTTGCAAGATAGCACGGTGATAAACACAAAGTTCACCAAGAAAGAATGATAAAACAAATTACTTTCAAACCATCAAACCATCAAACCATCAAACCTTCCAAGGTTATCGAGCGGAGCGTTGCACTGAGCAATAGTCGAAGTGTCGAGATGCCGACGGATATTCCAAGCGTATTTTCTAATCTTATTAGAAGCTAGAGTGCTAGATGTCTAGGTACCTAGAAGGGTTTAAATTACTTTTAAATCCTTAAATCCTTAAATCCTTGAATTGTTGAATTAAAGGTTATCGAGCGGAGCGTTGCACTGAGCAATAGTCGAAGTGTCGAGATGCCGA
>NZ_JAWWCF010000046.1:0-17976 GCF_033720595.1 Lishizhenia sp.
CCTTCTCTTTTAAATGTAAACACGGCATTAGGTCCACATTCTATTTCACCATCTGTCATACGCGTAAAGTGTACACCCAAGAAAGGGAAATCTGGATTGGGAACAGGATAGATTAAGTTATTTACTTTGTGTTTCGCTTGATCGGTTAATTCGTAGTAGTCACCTCTAAACCCAACTACCTTTTCTTTTAAGTCCACCCCATCTTTCTTGGCCATTCTATCGGCTTGCAATCCTGCACAGAAAATCAAATGTTTTGCTTCGTATTTAGTCGAAGAACACACTACAGTGCTTTTCCCCTCTCCTTTTTCAATCGCAATCACTTCTTCACCTAAAATAGCTTTAGAAGCTTCGTTCATTCCTTCAGCAATCTCTACCATTTTCTCGGTAGCACCTCTAAAGTCGATAATTCCAGTACACGGTACCCAAATACCAGCTATACCTTCTACGAAAGGTTCGTGATCTTTTACTTGCTCTCCCGTAATCTTTTCAATTCCTTCTGTATTGTTCGCAATACCGTTTTCGAAAATTTTGTCCATGAAAGGCAATTCAGACTCTTTAGTAGCCACAACCACTTTACCACACACATCGTGGGAAACGTTATGCTCCTTGGCAAAAGCCACTAATTCGTGTCTACCCTTCACACAGTTTTCTGCTTTTAAAGAACCTGGCTTATAATACAAACCTGAGTGAATTACACCAGAGTTATTACCTGTTTGGTGATCTGCAAAACGCTTTTCTTTTTCAATTAAAACGATATTTAAATCTGGATTTTGCTTTTGCAATTTGTAAAAAGTTGCTGCTCCAACAATTCCTCCTCCAATAATAGCTACGTCGTAAGTCATTCTCCTTTTATTGTATTATTTTGGTTGCTAATTTAAGAAATCGTAAAGCTTGAACGACATTTCGGACTATAAAAAGAAGAAGAAAACGTATTTCCTTAACCTCTACGGTTTACGTTTTGTTGCAGCACTCTTTATTTTTGTGTTCCATGCATTCACCCTTTTTAGAGAAAACTGGATAGATATCCACGAAAGTAGGCTTTACTCCTATTTCATAAGTAAAGGTCAACTCGGTGTTAATCTTTTCTTTATTCTCAGTGGTTTTTTAATCAGCTATCTCGCCTTAGAAAAAAATAGTGATGCTCAACCCTACACGGGTTGGCGATTTTTAAAACAAAGGTCCTTACGAATCTTGCCGCTTTACTTCTTGTTTGTGGGGTTTTGCTATCTACTATTTCCACTTGCACCTTGGGGAGAAACACCCATCTACGATATATCGTCCTTTTATAGTTTCACGTTTAATTTTGAAGAAATAGAAACGGGGGCGCTAGACCACCTAAACTACCTCACCCCTTTGTGGACCATTGCTGTGGAATGTCAATACTATTTCCTGGTCGCCTTAATTCTCTTCCTATTCAGAAAAAAGACTGCTATAGCATTTTACCTTCTTTATCCTTTACTTATTGTAGTATCTCTGATTTTTCGTTTTCTACACGGAGAAGAAACGGATATAATCTACTACCATAGTTTTTCTGTTATGTCGGATTTTGGAATTGGAGGATTACTAGCAGTAAGCTATTACCAAAACAAAATACAGCGGTACTTCAAGTCGTTGAACCTCCCTATACGCCTTGGAGTATATTTAGTCATCTTGAGTATGCTTCTCTTTCAATATCAAATCTTCACTCCTGCATTAAGATGGGGAGAACGTTTTGTAATTGGATTAGCTTTTGGATTTATACTTATAGATTTAATCACAAACTCAAAAAAGACCTTTTTTCTTGAACACAATAACTTTATCAGAAAAATGGGGATTTCCTCCTATGGTTTTTACGTTTATCATGTATTCGTACTCTATACGTTAACCTCTCTTACACTCTATTTTGACCTAAGCTATTCCCCACTCTTACTTTTTCTATACATAAGTTTATCTTTGTTCATCAGTTTAGGATGGGCAAAAATCAGTTATCGCTATTTTGAACTCCCCATACAAAACTACTTGCGAAAAAAGGATATAAAATTATGAAACACCTAATAAGTACATTACTAATTCTATTCATGGCTACAAGCTTAAGCTGGGCACAAGTAAAAAAGGCACCTGCATATCAGGATACTAATTTGACCATAGCTTATCACATCACACCTCCTTTTATAGATGTTGAAAATGACAATTTACAAGGTCCAGGAGCGTGGTTATGGAACCAAGTAAACGAAGGGTTAGACTTAAACCAAGAACTTCAAGTACTCAGTTTCGAACAAATGCTTGTGCAATTAGAAGAGGGAACTGTGGACATTTGCATATCACCTTTGAGCATTACGAGCCAGCGTTTGGAAAAATTTGAATTCTCAGTACCTTTTTACACTACAAAAACAACCTTGCTTACGCGTGCAGTGCCCACATGGAAAAAAAGCTGGAGTTTTTTCATGTCTTTTTTCTCCTTGAACTTTTTTAAAGCCTTAGGAGCGCTTTGCTTTGTGATATTAATATTTGGATTTGCCGTTTGGGTATTTGAACGAAAACATAATCAAGAAGAGTTTGGAAACGGTTTAAAAGGACTATGGAACGGATTCTGGTGGAGTGCGGTTACTATGACAACTGTAGGATACGGAGATAAATCTCCCAAATCCTTGGGAGGAAGAATAATTGCGCTATTTTGGATGTTTACCGCGATCATTATCATCAGTAGTTTCACGGCGGGAATAGCATCTAGTTTAACCACTAATGAAATGAATACCAACATAAGTAAAACACAAGATTTAAAAAATAAGAACATTGCAACCGTTAAAAACTCGGGAACAGCAAAATGGTTTGAAGACAACTTCTTTAACAATGTACACTATTACCTTACCATAGATGCGGCTTTAGAAGCCTTAGAGAAAGAGGAAATTGATTACATTGCTTATGACCAACCTATCTTACAACACATCATCAACACAGATGAGAACAACACCTTTGAATGCTTAGATTTTAGCTTTAACTCACAATTTTATGCCATGGCTTTTAGCAAAGAAATTCCATCTGATCTAAAAAAGAAAATATCTTTACAGATTACAAAAGCGACTGAAAGTTTAGAATGGAAGCTTTTATTGAATGAATACAATTTAATTAAGGAATAATGACCAACAACGATATAATAAGAAAACTACGCTACATCCTAGATTACGGAGACGATAAAATGATGGCAACTTTTGCTTCTGCGGGTAAAGAAGTAACAAGAAGTGAAGTAAGTGACTGGCTTAAAAAAGATGACGATGAGCAATTCGCTGCCATCAACGACGAAAACCTGGCTTACTTTTTAAATGGTGTGATCAACAACAAAAGAGGAAAGAAAGAAGGGCCACTTCCTGTAGCTGAAAAAAAACTCACGAATAACCTTATTCTAAAAAAATTAAAAATAGCTTACGCTTTAACGGATGTGGACATCTTAGATTTGTTTACACTCGTAGGATTAAAGGTAGGGAAAGCCGAGTTGAATGCACTTTTTAGAAAACCAGGACACAAGCATTACAGAGAATGCCATGATCAATTTTTAAGAAACTTCATCTACGGATTAGATAAAAAATTTGGACCAAAAAACGCATAAAAAAAGGCTGCCTACTTAGGCAGCCTTTTTTGTTTCTGTACTAATTATAATTTAAAGGTTAACCCCGCAGATAATACAGGTCCACCCAATCCAATTTCTCCATTGATAGCGATTTGATCAGTGATAAAAAAGTTCGACCCAAAAGCTATACGAGCAGACACTGGGAGAATAGCAGCTGGCAATCCATTGACATCTCCCTCTTGTATATTCTGACCGTTATCTTCTATTGTCCAAAATCTACCGTTATATCCGATACCAGCTCCAAAATATGGTTTGAAAACATTAGAAGAAGTTTCAAAGTTAAAGTTAAACCTTGCCTGAACACGAACGCGATTCATGGTTAATCTTCCGTTGTAAACCACAGGATCATTTTGTTTGGTGTAGGTATATTCAGTTGTAAAACCGTTATAAATTACATCTAATCCGATCATCACTTTATCTGAAAGCATGTAACCACCTCTTAATCCCATAGGACCTAATCCAGTAGTGGTTGTATTTACAGACTGTATTTCATTATCATTCACTTCTATTGTCGAATTTGAGAATAAGTTTTTCCCAAAATTTGGACCTCCGTAATAAGGGTTTAAAATAATATCTCCCTCTCTAGGAGCGCTTTGTGCTTCGACGGTAGTACTTACCGAAATCATTGCGGTACAGACTAATAATAACTTGTAGATTCTTTTCATAGTGAATTTATTTATTTCAAATATTAATTTCTTTTTGCACTATTACAATTGTTGGGCCAAAAAGAACAAAAAAAAGGGAGAACCAATATTGATTCTCCCTCATCTTTAAAATTCTAAAGTGCTTATGCGTTTGCAGCAGCTTGAGATTTAATTAAGTTCAATGCTGAACCTGCTTTAAACCATTCAATTTGCTGAGCATTGTACGTGTGGTTCAACATGATTGTATCTGTTGATCCATCAGCGTGTGCTACTTCTAATGTCAATTGTTTTCCTGGTGCGAATTCCGCTAAATCAACGAAGTTGAATGTATCATCTTCTTTGATTTTATCGTAATCAGCTTCATTATCAAACGTTAATCCTAACATACCTTGTTTTTTCAAGTTAGTTTCGTGGATACGTGCAAATGATTTAACGATTACCGCTCTTACACCTAAGTGACGTGGCTCCATTGCCGCGTGCTCTCTAGAAGAACCTTCACCGTAGTTGTGATCTCCTACTACTACTGTAGGAACTCCAGCTGCTTTGTAAGCTCTTGCTGCAGCAGGAACTTCTGATTTATCTCCTGTTAATTGGTTTACTACTTCGTTTGTAGCTCCTCCGAATGCATTCACAGCACCGATTAAACAGTTGTTAGAGATGTTATCTAAGTGACCTCTGTATCTCAACCATGGTCCAGCCATAGAGATGTGGTCAGTAGTACATTTACCTTCAGCTTTGATTAACAATTTTGCTCCAGTGATGTTTTCACCATCCCAAGCAGCAAAAGGAGTTAACAATTGTAAACGCTCAGAATCTTCGTTTACGATAACCTCGATTCCAGAACCATCTTCTGCTGGTGCTTGATATCCGTTATCTTCAACTGCGAATCCTTTTGTTGGAAGCTCATCTCCGTGTGGTGGATCTAATTTTACTTCCTCTCCGTTTTTGTTTGTTAATGTGTCAGTAATTGGGTTGAAATCCAATCTTCCTGAAATTGCAATTGCAGCTACCATTTCTGGTGAAGCAACGAATGCGTGTGTATTTGGGTTACCATCAGCTCTCTTCGCGAAGTTACGGTTGAAAGAGTGAACGATAGAGTTTTTAGGAGCGTTCTTAGGATCGCTGTATCTTCCCCATTGTCCGATACATGGTCCACATGCATTTGTAAAGATAGTAGCATCTAAATCTTCGAAAGTTTTCAATAAACCATCTCTTTCTGCTGTATATCTTACTTGCTCAGAACCTGGGTTAATACCAAATTGCGCCTTCGTAACTAATCCTTTATCTACGGCTTGTTTAGCGATAGATGCAGCTCTTGATAAATCTTCGTAAGAAGAGTTAGTACAAGATCCAATTAATCCCCATTCTACGTCTAATGGCCATCCATTTTCGTTTGCCTTATCTGTCATAGATCCTACTTCCGTCGCTAAGTCTGGAGTAAATGGTCCATTCAAGTGTGGCATTAATTTATCTAAATCGATTTCAATTACTTGATCGAAGTATTGCTCTGGGTTTGCGTAAACTTCAGCATCACCTGTTAAGTGCTCTGCTACTTGGTCAGCTAACTCAACAACATCAGCTCTACCTGTAGACTTTAAGTATCTTCTCATTGAATCATCGTAACCGAAAGTAGAAGTTGTAGCTCCTATCTCAGCTCCCATGTTACAGATTGTACCTTTACCTGTACAAGACATAGACTCAGCACCTTCTCCAAAGTATTCAACGATACATCCTGTACCACCTTTTACTGTTAAGATATCAGCTACTTTTAAGATTACGTCTTTTGGAGCAGTCCATCCATTCAATTTACCAGTTAACTTAACACCGATAAGTTTTGGGAACTTCAACTCCCAAGCCATACCTGCCATTACGTCTACTGCGTCAGCACCACCAACACCAACTGCAACCATACCTAAACCTCCGGCATTTACAGTGTGAGAGTCAGTACCTATCATCATTCCACCAGGGAAAGCGTAGTTTTCTAAAACTACTTGGTGAATAATACCTGCGCCTGGTTTCCAGAAACCAATACCGTATTTATCACATACAGAACTTAAGAAGTTAAATACCTCGTTGTTCTTGTTGATACCTTCTTGTAAATCTTTAGTTGCACCTAACTTGGCTTGAATAAGGTGATCTGCGTGTGCTGTAGAAGGCACTGCAACTTTATCCTTACCTGCTTGCATGAACTGTAACAAAGCCATTTGCGCTGTTGCATCCTGCATTGCTACTCTATCTGGAGCAAAATCAACGTAAGAGTTACCTCTTTCAAAAGCTTGAGTTGCTTCACCTTCCCAAAGGTGAGTGTATAAAATTTTCTCTGCAAGCGTTAATGGTTTATTAACAACTTTACGAGCAGCTGCAATACGCTCAGGGTATCTGTCGTATACAGCTTTAATCATGTCTATATCAAACGCCATAGTCTTTTTGTGCTTTATAAATTTAAAGATGTGCGAATTTAACAAATTTGAATCTTATTTAAAAGCTCTATGGGATTTGATTTTTTAAGATTGAATAGTTCTAAATAAAGGCGACAAAAAAAGGCCTCTAGTTGTATCTAGAGACCTTTTTGTTATTCTTCTTCTTTTGCTTCTTTCCTTTTCTTTTTACGCTTTCTTTTCTTCTTCCCTTTTTCAGTAGGCATTGCATCATCCTCTGCTGCATTTTCCTCCTCTTCTACTCCAAAGGTTTTGATTTCGTTTCCGTATTTATCAAATACATGTTCCTCAATCAAAACATCCTTCTCATACAAAGCTCTACGCTTAATTGAGTTGTCTGGAAATCGCTCTTCAAACCATCCGTGCTTCTGTCCTTTTTTATACACCTCAGACTTCTGCACATGGCCTTGAATATAGAAAGTAGTGAAATTACCTTCTTTTAAGTGCTTCTTCCAATTTTCAGTTCTCAAAGGAGCTCCATTATCGTAATAATATTTCTGTTCACCTTCCTTTTCCCCATCTTCAAAATTGAGATCTTCTAACAGCGTTCCGTCTTCTCCATAGGTTTTAAACGCCCCGTGTAATTCACCCATTTTGTAGTTTACTTCGCGCTTAATTTTAGAATCCTTGTAAAATTCCTTTTTGGTTCCATCCAAAATTCCATTAACGAAACTTTCAATTTTTAGCGTATCTATGGTATATCTAGGGTGACCATTTCTATCTTCTCCATTAGGGTATTGAGCAAAATATATACTTCTACCGTGTTTCTTATTGTCTAAGAAATTAATTTCCCATGCTACATATCCTGAACTATCAAAGAATTTTGTCCATGTTCCATTTTCTTTTCCTGCTATATAGCTTGTAACCACGAGTGGGCAACCAGACTCGTAATACGTGGTGTCTTTTCCGTTTTGTAAACCATTTTCAAAGTAGACTAAACGTTTACGTATACCATTGTCGTGGCAAGATTCGCAGTACCCGGTGAAAAGTTGACCACCTGTAGAAAAATCATTGGCACTTCCATTGGTGTATACGCGTTCTGTTTCAGGGTCTAACTGAAGAGCCTGATTACAATCTACGATTTCTGGATCTTTTCCACACTCCCATTCTACATAACGAGACCTGCTTTTTTTCATGGCCTCTTTCCTATCCAAGGTCTTTTGGTAACACGGCTCTCCTAGCTTCTCCATTTGTCCGAAGACAAAACTTTGAACCATTATTACCAAAACCAATAAAATCCAATTCTTCATACTAAGATATTTTTGTAAGCGCTTCCTTCATTTCTGGGTAAACTTCTGCCGTTTTATTGGCTAAGAAATCAAAACATACTAAAACCGACTCTCCCTTTGTTTTGGTAATTCCATTTACCTGTAGATCATAAATCATTGTAAAACTTTTGTTTCCCACGTGGCTTACCTTAACAAAAATTTGAGGTTCATCATGTAAAAAAACCGGTCCCATGTATTCTACCGTGTTTTTCACCAAAACTATACCCTGTTTTTTCCAGTCCCACTTCTTATCAATGACTTGCTCAAAATAGTGCATACGCGCCATTTCGAAATAACTGAGGTAAACGGCATTGTTTACGTGCCCCATCATGTCGCAATCTGCAAATCGTACGTGTATTTTAGCTGGCTTTGTCATTGTCTAAACTTTCAAATTCAGAATTATTACTCTTAAACTCAGGAACTATGGCTTTCATACTTCCTACAATTTGATAATTATCCTGATTGTCAAATAATGTTATTAACTCTTCTACCTTTCTAATATTGTCCACATCCACCTGAGGCAGTATGGCTTTTAATATTTGAGGGTGATGTGTTTCTATCGTATTTTCTGCATTTGACAGTAATTCCTCATACAGTTTTTCGCCAGGCCTTAAACCGGTTACTTTAATACTAATATCTTTCCCCAGTTCTAAACCACTCAAGCGTATCATTTTCTTGGCCAAATCCATAATTTTTACAGATTCCCCCATGTCAAATACAAAAATCTCTCCACCATTCCCCATGGTACCAGCCTCCAAAACAAGTTGACAAGCTTCAGGAATAGTCATAAAATAACGCGTAACATCTTTGTGCGTTACCGTGATAGGTCCTCCCTGATCGATTTGTTTTCTGAACAAAGGTATTACCGAGCCGTTGGACCCAAGTACATTTCCGAACCTGGTGGTGATAAACTGCGTTTTAGAATTTAAATTAATGGCTTGTGCAAACAATTCCGCTACTCGCTTAGAGGCCCCCATAACATTGGTTGGGTTCACTGCCTTATCCGTAGAAATCATAACAAATTTTTCTACGCCATACTGATCACTCAACTTCACTAAATTACGCGTACCTTTTATGTTGGTCAACATGGCTTCAGAAGGATTTTCTTCCATTAAAGGAACATGCTTGTAAGCTGCCGCGTGATAGACCATTTCAGGTTTACGCGTACGGAATAACTTCTCCATTCTGTGGAAAGAACGAATATCTCCAATCACTAATTCAAACTCATGAAAATCGAGGTTGTTGATCAATTCATTCTGCAAATCATACAAAGGCGACTCTGCTTGATCGAGTAAAATCAATTTTTTAGCACCGTAGCGCGTGAGCTGTCTCACCATACCACTACCAATAGATCCAGCGGCACCAGTAATCAAAACAACCTTTCCCTGTATATCCTCTTTGATCTGGTCTTCATCCAACACAATTTGCTTTCGACCCAACAAATCTTCAATTCTTACCTTTTTAATCTGTTTGGTAGAAAACTCTCCATTAATCCAACTTTTAACGGAAGGCACGGTAACCACTTCAATGTCTAATTTCAGCGCCCTTTCAATTAAATCCTTTTTCAAACTAGGATCGGGCTTTTGAATAGCGATGATTAACTCATCTACTCCTTCATCTGCAACTAATTTCTCAAATGAACTCGTGTGAAAGATTACTCTTCCTTCTAAACGATTACCTTTTAACTTTTTGTTATCATCTAAAAAACCAATGATTTGATAATCGTTTAATGTGTCTTTTTCTATCGTCCTTTTTGTGATTAATCCAGAAACTCCAGCACCATAAATAAGTACTCGTTTTACTTTCTTTTGTTTTTCTTTGGACTTATCGTAGTGCAAACTTTTTACCGCAAACCTACTCCCCGTAAGAATTACAACAGAAACAAAAAACTCAATAATCACCACAGAAGTGGGGAAAAGAAAATAGTTATCTACGAGGGTGTACCTAAACAACCCTATTACTCCAAATAATAAACTAGATGTGAGAACTGCTAAGAAAAGTCGTTTCAAATCCTCTGTTGAGGTAAATCGAACCAAACCTTTGTGAACTTGGTAGGTATAGAAAACCAAATATTTCACCAAAAGAAAGATGGGGATGGAAAATTGAATGATTGATAATTCTTCCTTAATTACAGAGATGTCTGAGTAAAAATCGAAACGAATTAAATATGCAATCACCAGTGCTAACAAGGAAATAAATAAATCTCCCAAAATAATTATCCACCTGGGTGTACTCGTACTTGGTAATTTCATAAAGAAAAGTAAATAGTGCTTGTTCCGCAAAGATAAAATTAATGTAATTAATGTTAGGATTTCAATAAAATTGATTGGAGCTTAACGAAAGTTATTAATTTTGCGCCCTCAGCTATTAAGCGAAGAAACTAGAGTTATAATTGTAAACCCCGATATTGGGATATTTACCTTAAAAGCACGATTGAGATGAAAAATACAGCTTTAACACATGTGCACGAAGCACTTAATGCAAAGATGGTTCCTTTTGCAGGATATAACATGCCTGTTCAATATGAAGGAGTAAAAGTAGAACATGAAACAGTTAGAAAAGATGTTGGTGTTTTTGATGTTTCTCACATGGGAGAGTTTTTTATCGAGGGTGATAAAGCCTTAGAATTGATTCAGAAAATCTCATCGAATGATGCAAGTAAATTAACTGACGGTAAAGCTCAGTACAGCTGTATGCCTAATAACGATGGTGGTATTGTTGATGATTTAATTATTTACAGGTTTAATGCTGAAAAATACCTTTTGGTAGTAAATGCTTCGAACATTGAAAAGGATTGGAATTGGATTTCATCTCACAATACAATGGGAGCTAAAATGACTGATGCTTCTGAGGAGTACTCTTTATTGGCTATTCAAGGTCCTAAAGCTGCAGAAGCTATGCAAAGCTTAACGGCTACAGATTTATCTAACATTAAATTCTACACTTTTGAAGAAGGTACTTTTGCCGGTAGAGATAATGTTATTATTTCTGCGACAGGTTACACAGGATCAGGTGGTTTTGAAATCTACATCAAAAACGAAGATGCTGAGCACGTTTGGAATGAAGTGATGAAAGCAGGTGCAGACTTTGGAATTAAGCCAATTGGGTTAGCTGCACGTGATACTTTGCGTTTAGAAATGGGTTACTGTTTATACGGTAATGATATTAACGACACAACTTCTCCATTAGAAGCTGGTTTGGGTTGGATTACTAAATTCACGAAAGACTTCGTTAATTCTGAAGCTTTAAAAGAACAAAAAGAAGAAGGTGTTAAACGTAAGTTGGTTGCTTTTGAAATGGTTGAAAAAGGTATTCCAAGACACGACTACACTTTAGTTGATGCTGAAGGAAATGAAATTGGAATTGTAACTTCAGGAACTATGTCTCCTTCATTAAACAAAGGAATTGGTTTAGGATATGTTACTGTAGAAAACGCAGCATTAGATACTGAAATCTTTGTAGCGGTACGTAAAAAGAATGTGAAAGCAAAAGTGGTGAAATTACCATTTTACAAAGGATAATTATTTGTACATTAACCAACGGGTATTGAATTTCAATACCCGTTTTTTTGTGTTATGAAAAAAGCGATAGTAATAGGTTCTGGAATAGGTGGTTTGGCTTCAGCAATAAGGTTGGCCAAAGAAGGATGCAAGGTCATGCTGTTT
Source organism: Lishizhenia sp. (assembly GCF_033720595.1). Classification (GTDB taxonomy): domain Bacteria; phylum Bacteroidota; class Bacteroidia; order Flavobacteriales_D; family Crocinitomicaceae; genus Lishizhenia. The sequence goes on from NZ_JAWWCF010000046.1 coordinate 11,620, forward strand.
GAAGCCAATCCTTTCATTGGAGGTAAAATCAACAACAAGAAGTTGGGGAAATATAGATTTGACACAGGTCCGTCTGTGTTTACAGCTCCACATTACATCGAAGACCTATACAAATTCGCGCACAAACCTTTTAATTTTCCTTACAAAAAAATAGATGAGGGTTTCCGCTACTTTTACCCGGACGGTACTCGTTTTACCTTACCCAATGACAGAGAGGAACAAGTAAAACTCCTATCTGAGAAACTCGGCGAAAATCCAACCACCCTGCATCAATATTTAGACAAGGCAGCAAAAAATTACAAGTTAATCTCCCCTTTGTTCATTGAAAAATCACTGCATAACTTCAAAAGCCTCTTGGGATGGAAATTGGTTAAAGCATTGGTTAACATTAGCAGCTATGCACTTTCTGAAACCATGAACAGTGAGAATAAAAAATTCTTTTTTAACCCAAAAACCTTACAGTTTTTCAATCGTTTTGCCACCTACAATGGAAGTGATCCTTACAAGGCTCCGGCGATGCTCAACATGATTTCGCATTTAGAAGTAAACGAAGGTGTGTATTTACCCGAAAAAGGTATGCAACAGATCTCTTCTGCATTGGGTGATTTATGCAAAGAATTAGGGGTGAAATTTTACCTCAATGAGAAAGTAGAAGAAATTCAATTAAACGGAAGAGATGTACGTGGTATTCGTACGAAGAACGGACTTTACCCTGCCGACATTGTAGTGTCTAACATGGATATCAATTTCACCTACGAAAAACTATTACCTCAAGAAAAAATACCTAAAAACATATTAGAACAAGAAAAATCAAGTTCTGCGGTTGTTTTTTATTGGGGGATAAAAAAGTCGTTCCCGGAATTAGGGCTACACAACGTTTTCTTCAATACGGATTACAGGGATGAATTCCACACAATTTTTGATGATAAACAAATTTATTTCGATCCAAGTATCTACGTTAATATCACGTCAAAAGAAGTAGAAAGCGATGCTCCGAAGGGTTGTGAAAATTGGTTTGTCATGGTTAATGTACCCAACAATGTAGGTCAAAATTGGGAAGATGCGATTCCTACATTACGCAACATTATTCTATCGCGATTAAGCAAGGAGTTGGATACTGATTTATCTGCTTTAATTGAAGTAGAAGATGTAATGAGTCCTATAAGTATAGAAAAGGATTATTTTGGAAAAATGGGTGCGATTTACGGAAACGCAAGTAATAATAAATTCGCTGCATTTTACAGACATTCCAACAAGCATAACAACATAAAAGGCTTGTACTTTGCAGGAGTTTCGGTTCATCCTGGAGGAGGAATTCCTTTAGCACTTAATGCCGCTAAACTAGCTGTAGAATACGCAAAAAAGGACTTTAAACTTTAGTTACTCATCCTCTACTCTTCTAATTCCATTTTCAGGAATCTTCCCTTCGAATTGACTCAAGGTATTTTTGATTTCTGCTACATCTGCATCCACATCACCGGTCATTTCAAAAGGCTTCAGAAATCCACCTTTTTTATTTTTATAATCTAGGTAACAAATATAGATGGGGACATTGGCACGTTTAGCGATATAGTAAAAACCAAGTTTCCAATTTGGATTATAGCTGCGGGTTGCTTCTGGGGTAAAAATTAGAAACATTTCATCATTCTCCTTGAAGTAGCGAACAGCCTGATCAGTAAAATTGACATTCTTGTTTTTTCTATCGACAGGAACCCCTCCGGCATTGCGTAAAAACCAACCTAAGGGTCCAACAAAAAGCTCTTTTTTAATAAGGAACTTTGCTTTCACTTTGTAAGATCTCAAGGCCAAATAACCAATAATAAAATCCCAATTAGAGGTATGTGGTCCCACCACAATTACCATTTTCTTAATGCCTTCAGGGGCTGTTTTGTCAACATCCCAACCCGCCAATCTCAATAAACCGTTCCAAAATGACATGCTGCAAAGGTACACTTTTTCGTTATGGATGAGAGTTAAATATTTTACAGTAAAATAGTAAATAAGTTATTTAAACTAAAGCTTTAAATTCCAATGAAGGCTGGAATATTTATCTATTTTTGTGAGCACAAGATTACGCAATGCAGAAGATTAAAAACTTACTTGTTGTACTGAGCCTCATTTGCTTTTCGTGGATCACTTTTTACGTGTTCAAGGGGATACAATCCTTCACTCCAGAACAGTTAGAAAACCACCTACCCCAAGACACTTATTTTGCGCTAAAAATTAACAACAAACGTTTGTTAGGTCCAGTAATTAGCGATGTAATCTTTAAGCAAAAACTACGTAGAAAAGACCTCATAAAACTCGATAAATCCGAAAAAGGAGATTTTGATGATGTAATACAGCATCTCTTCCCGAAAAATGAGCTCTTATTCTTCCAAGAAAAGTGGAATCAAAAATTAGTTACTGCCGTTTTATTTAAACCTGAAAACCCACAGCTTTTAAAAGAAAAAATAGAAAACTTCCCTTACTATATTAGTTTTCATAAAGGACTGGCTTGTCTGGTTATCAACGATACCAATGACGTTGCTTTCACGAATGAACTTCGCCAACATATAGATAATTTATTGGTGCAAGACATCGTTAAATCTCCTGCAAGAAACAAATTTATCCAGGCCAAAAATGAGGAGGATCAGATTCAAGTTTATATCTCAGGTGATATTGAAAGTAATGTGCAAGAAAGTATTTCATCCATCAATTTAATTGATAACAAAATCGAACTTCTGGGTGCTGGCACCAAGAATCCTGTTAAAGTAAAACAGCATCAGCAGTTTCATTATATCACGGACGATACGAGTTTGGTCAACGCCGTAACGGGAGAATTACCCGACACGCTCAACCATTACTTTAACGGGAGTTTAAAGATGTTGGGGATACCTACTGAAGGTATAGTATCTACTCAAATGCATTACAAAGGTGTTAAACTAAAAACAGAACACACTCAACTCAAATTACTCCCTCAATTTAATGGTGTATTTCATTTTAAGGATAGTTTAAAAATTGAAGATTTTAATACCGCAGGGATAAGCCTTTCAGAAGATGGGACCATGGAGTTTCCTCCACTTAAAATTTTAGGAGAATATTTCTATGTTCTGCACCTGAATGCGCATGAAATTTATGTGGGAATTAATGAAAACCCTTCTTTTACGACTTTAAATAAGCCCAAGGAATTCGAATTAAAGGGAGACATCAAGGATTTACTTACCGTAGATACCGATCCTTTTATGTTAGGAATTTTAAACAACTTTCCGCTCTATAGAAACTCGAGAACTCTCTTAGAGCGTGTTGAGCACTTTGAAGTTTGTGCTCATGAAGTAGGCAATAACCAACTCACTATAGAAGGTGAAATGCGTTTCAAAGACAAACAAGAAGCGAGTCTCGAACTGGTAAAATACCTGCTTTCTTTTATTCGCTAAACAACTGGTGAAAATACTTCGGTGCCCCGAGCAGTCTGGACCCATACCAAGAAAAGTATTCTCCATCCACTAAGTATATCTTTGCTTGAGGAAGTATCTTTTGAATTTCAGCCACGTGTTTTTCTTTAAACGGATAGGGTTCAGAACTCAATAAAACCAATTCTGGCTTCTCCGCTAAGGAACTTAATTCTATCATCGGATATCTTTCCTCTTTAAGGACATTTGTTGCCCCTAAATGATCGTGTAAAACATGATCTATAAAGGTATTTGGTCCTACTCCCATATAGGGATCTTTCCAAATTAGGTACAAGACTTTTTGATCTAACTTTAATTTTTCGAGAGCAACAAACTCTTGTTCTATGCGCTTTACCATATTCTGCGCATGATCCTCTAGCTTTAAAATTTCGCCTAAAGCTAGAATCATTTTCAAGCTATCTGAAAGTGTAAAGATGTCTGACATCCACACAGGAGCAACATCTTCTAAAGCCAAAATGTCTGACTTCTCATTCTCCTCCTTGTTCCCTATAATTAGGTCCGGTTTTAAAGCCTTTACCTTGTCTAAATCAACATTTTTAGTTCCACCAACACGCGTTTTACTACGGAACCATTCTTCGGGATGTATACAGAATTTGGTTATCCCCACTACCCTATCTCCCAAGCCCAAATCATAGAGTAACTCGGTTTGAGAGGGTACTAACGAAACAATCCGCTCAGGCACATGGCCCAGGCGGATTGTTCTATGCATTTGATCAATAAATTCCATGTTATGCTATCGCGTCAATGATATCGTAACGTGTAATAATATTGTATTTACCGTTTTCTAATTTCACCAAAACAGCCGGTGTTTCTCTGTTGATCAATTTAGAGATTTGATCGATGTTTGCAGATGCTTCAACCACTGGTAATGGGTCTTTCATTACTGTAGAAATTGGATCATCGACGATATTTGGGTTATCAATCAATAACTCAAACAATGTTTTATCATCTACCAAACCAACAAATTCACCATCCTTCATTACAGGAATCTGAGAGATTTTAAAATCGCGCATTTTAGAAACTGCATGCGAGATTAATTCTTCGCTCATTAAAGATACTAAAGGTAAGTTGGCATGACTTTCAATCAAGTCTAAAGCTGTTTTCTTTTCTTCCTCCAAGAAACCTCTCTCACGCATCCAATCGTCGTTAAACATTTTACCAACGTAACGCGAACCGTGATCGTGGAATAAAACAACCACTACATCATCTTCTGTAAGTTCATCTTGCATTTGCAATACACCTTTGATAGCAGCTCCTGCTGAGTTACCTACAAAAATACCTTCTTCACGTGCCAATCTACGTGTGTAAACCGCAGCATCTTTATCGGTAACCTTTGTAAAGTGATCGATAATGTCAAAATCAACATTTTTTGGAAGAATATCTTCTCCAATCCCTTCAGTGATGTATGGGTAAATTTCGTTCTCGTCGAATATTCCAGTTTCGTGGTACTTCTTAAATACAGAACCGTAAGTGTCTACCCCCCAAATTTTTACATTCGGATTTTGTTCTTTTAAGTATTTACCAACTCCTGAAATTGTACCTCCAGTTCCAACACCTACGATAAAGTGAGTGATTTTACCTTCTGTTTGTTCCCAAATCTCTGGTCCAGTTTGTTCGTAATGCGCCTGGCGGTTCGCCAAGTTATCGTATTGATTCACATACCAAGAGTTCGGTGTTTCTTCTGCCAACCTTTTAGAAACTGAGTAGTAAGAACGTGGATCCTCTGGTTCAACTGCTGTAGGACAAACAACAACTTCTGCACCTACGGCACGCAAGATGTCCATTTTCTCCTTACTCTGCTTATCTGCCAAAACACAAATTAATTTGTATCCCTTCGCAATAGCAGCTAATGCAAGTCCCATTCCTGTGTTACCTGAAGTACCTTCAATGATAGTTCCTCCTGGTTTTATCCATCCCTTTTCCTCTGCATCTTCGACCATTTTCACAGCCATTCTATCTTTTACAGAGTTACCTGGGTTGGTAGTTTCTACTTTTGCCAAGACTGTAGCCTTAACATCTTTAGTTAGTTTGTTAATCTTCACCAAAGGAGTATTTCCTATGGTTTCTAATATATTGTTGTAATACTTCATATCAATTTGTTGTATTCTAAATACGCACACAAAAATAACAGTACTTTACGAAAGGGAAAGTCAGTTTTGTGATAATTTAAGACAAGTTCTTTTTATGCTAAGTTTGCGATAAACTCCATGGTGTTCACACCATCTGCATAATCCTCTAAACCAGGACTTTGAACAGATCCAAAAGGAAGGTAATTATGTCCTACCACCGCTTGAATATCTTCTGCCCTCTCTTTTATATATTGCTCCACTTCTTCTTGGTGCTCATACCTGTGGTAGAACAACACACCAATTGGAGAGAACAATCTATCATCTTCTTTGGTCAATAAGAATCCATTTTCTAAAAGATCATCTTGATTCAATAAATAGATAGCCCTGTGGTAATCGAAGTTATTGGCGTATTTATTATGGTTGATTATTTCTCCAAAATCTACAATGGCACCAAAGAATCTATCGATATCAAAATCTTTTGGCATTAATACTTGTGTTACATTTCTACAACCCAATCCGTAATGCGTAAAAATATCGCTTCCGAGTGCCTGTAATTCTTCTTTGGTCTCCTCGCCTGTTAACACGGCTAAAGAAGTTCTCCCTTTGCGAATGATGTTAGGATATGCTCCAAAATACTTTTCGAAATACTGAGCAGAGTTATTAGATCCCGTAGCAATTACAGCATCTGGATTTTTCAAGTTTCCTTGCACGAATTCTATGAATTGGAGGAATTCCGGATCAAACTTAGCGAGTACCTCACAAAAGGCTGGTAAAAGATGTTTATCTTCTGAAGACAACTTACACACCGCTTTATTACCAGAAAGCAATACACATAA
>NZ_JAWWCF010000047.1:0-17771 GCF_033720595.1 Lishizhenia sp.
CTCTCCCTCTATGGAAACATGTTTAGGAGCTAATGTTTACAGAGAGTCTGGTAATAAAATAGTTCGAAATAGACGTCAAAAAGTAGGTGATCCTAAATTGATTCATAAGTTAAAATCGGTAAATAATATTCTTATAGGTAAAATGGCTTTGGGAGATTTTCCGGGTTGGAAAAAAAACTGTTTAAAACGTTTAGATCGAATTCATGCCGAAAAACCGATTGATTTAATATTGTCTTCATTTGCTCCAGAAGATGCCCATGAAATTGCATTAGCTTTTAAAAAGAAAAACCAGGACGTTAAGTGGATTGCTGATATGAGGGATGAAATGAGTTTGAACCCCTTTTACAATGGTCAAAGAAAAGCTAAACTTCAACGTCTCGAAAAAGAAATAGAGCCCTATGTTGATGCAGTTTCCTCTGTGAGTTTACCAATTTTGGATGGTTTTAAATCATTGATGAATAAAAATCAAAACATCGATTTCATTGAGGTCAGAAATGGGTTTGATCATGAAAGAAGTGAGGTGTATAATTTCAACGAGGAATTTACCATGTTATATGCCGGAACTTTTTATGCCGAAAGAAAACCAACGGAGTTTTTTAAAGCTCTGGTAGAATTGGATCAAGAAGGAAAGCTTCCACAGGATATTCAAATACAATTATTAGGAACGCATCTTAATTTCAAAATTCCTGCTGTATTGAAAGATAAAATAAAAGTGTTACCATCAATGTCTAATGAAGAATGTTTAAGTTACATGTTCAAGGCAGATTGTAATTTACTTTTACATCCTCCAATGGGAGTGAAAGGAGTTTTTACAGGAAAGCTTTTTGAGTATTTATCTACAATGAAGCCTGTATTTGGAATGGTTGATCTGGATGATGTTGCAGCAGACTTAATTCATGAATTAAATGGAGGGGTATGTGTAGATTTTTATGATGTTGAAGGAATTAAAAGATCTTTTTTAACCTTGTACAAACAATGGCAACAAAAGGAGAAACAGGCCTATAAAGAAGAACTTGTGCCAACATTACATAGAAAAACTCAAACCAAGATAGTTGAAGCTCAAATTGAAAAGCTACTCGCATGAAAATTCTGTTTCTAGCCGATGTTAATTCTTCTCATACCCGAAAATGGGTGATGGGACTTCGAAAAAATAATATAGAAGTAGCAATCTTTAGTATGTCGGCTCCAAGAGAAGATTGGTATACTAATATAAGTGTAGAATGTGTTTATTTTGGAGCAGATCCGAGTTTACAAGATAAACAAAGTGCATTTGCCAAACTTTCTTATTTAAAGGCTGTAAAAGAGGTTAAAAGTTTTGTTAAAAAAATACAACCTGATGTTGTACATGCTCACTATGCTACGTCTTACGGATTACTAGGCGCTTTATGTGGTAGAAGGCCTTACATTATCTCTGTTTGGGGCTCTGATATTCAGGACTTCCCTTACAGGTCTATGGTGCATAAGCAAGTAATGCGTTTTATCTTTAATAAAGCAGATTTAATTTGTTCTACGAGTGATTCTATGCTTAAGGACATCGACTATGTTGGTGCTAAACGTAAAGTGAAACTTCCCTTTGGAATTAATTTAGAAGAGTTTAAGGTGAAAACACACATAGATAAGGATGTTTTACACTTTGGTACCGTTAAAACTATGGATACGGTTTATGGAGTTGATATTCTTATTCGGGCATTTCATAAGTATTTGGAGCAAACTAAGAGGAAGGATGTACTTGAGTTGTACGGGAAAGGTCCTCAAATGGAAAATTTAAAAGACCTTGTCAAGGTACTAGGAATAGATAATTCTGTTCATTTTCACGGTTATGTTAACAGAGTAGATATAGCAGAGGCTTACTTAAACTTAGATGTATACATGTCTTTGTCAAGAAGAGAAAGCTATGGTGTTGCTGCGCTCGAAGCTTCTGTTTCAGGTTTGCCATTAATTACAAGTGAGGCGGAAGGCTTTAAAGAAGTTTTAGTGGAAGGTGAAACGGGTTATAGAGTTGAAATAGAGCCTTTAAACCTACAATTAGTAGTAGATAAAATGATGCTCCTACAGAATGTAGAATTGCGAAAGGAAATTGGTTTGAAAGGAAGAGAAAGAGTGGTTGAGTTTTTTAACTTTGAAAATGATATCCAGCAACAAATAAAAATATACAGAGATTTACTCGATGAAGGAGTTTGTAAAGAATAAGGTATATCCTTTAAGTTTATTTTTAATACCTATAGTCCTTGTCAATGCGACAAAATTTATTGTGCCAGCTATAGCTTTGTGGGTAGTCGCCTCATTTTTTCATTTTCAAAAACCAGTTTGGAAAGAAATTCCTTGGATAATTTATGGAATACTTTGTTTTTTCATACTACATGTCATTGGATTAATCAACACGGAAAATTTGGGATATGCGGGGAAAGATTTGGAAACAAAACTGTCTTTTGCAATCTTTCCAGTCATTTATATTTTCACTTATAAAAATCTAAAATTAGAGGCGATATCATGGGGGAAATGGGGATTTGTTGTAGCAAGTGGATTCGCAATGCTTCATTCTTTTATTAAAGCATATCTCTGTGATTCTTCTGGATATGGAGCGTGTTATGCCCCTCATGTGTATGGTTTTCAAATGCATGGAACCTATTTAACTGCAATTTATTTGTTCTCTGCAGTTTTACTGATAAAATGGCAAAAGTTTAATTTCGTAGCATTAATTTTAAAAGTACTTTATGTACTGCTTCTTTTAGTTTCATTATACTATATAAGATCCTTAAGCAGTATAGTAGTTGTTGCCCTGTTAGCGATTATTTTGTGGGGTAGGGCGATTTTTAAAATGAAAAGTTGGTTGCTGAAGATTTCTGTTATTCTACTTCCTCTTATGTTTCTATTTAATATAAGTAGAATCGAAGCTGTTGAAAGAGATCTGGATTCGACTGCAACAACTATAGAGAATTATATTAAGGATAAAGATCTTTTCTTGGAAAACGCAAAGGATAATTCAAATTCTTCAGGAGTAAGGATGGTATTATACACGCTGTCATGGGAGTTAATTCAAGAGCATTTTTTTGGAGTGGGAACGGGGGATGTAAAAGATGTATTGTATAAGAAATATGAGGCATATGGTTTTCATAACTATATAGAGAAAAAATACAATCCCCACTCACAGTTTTTTCAAACGTTTATCGCTTTAGGCTTTTTGGGAGCTCTGTTATTAATATATGTACTTATACACCCTATCCTTTGGGTGAAAGCATATAAACAAAAGGAAATATTTTATTTAGCTATTATTATTTTTATTTCCTGCGCTTTCGAATCTTTTTTAGAGAGGCAGGTAGGCGTAATTTTCTTTAGCTTTGCAGCTTTCTTATTAGTTAACCCTAAAGCATTAAAAAAAGCATAAATTAGTGAAAGTATCAGTTGTAATACCTTGTCGTAATGAAAAACCATACATCATAGAATGTTTGGATGCTATTTATGCCAATACCTTGGTGGAAAAGGAGGAGATTGAAGTGTTGATAATTGATGGACAAAGTGATGATGGTACAAGAGAACTTGTCGAATCTGTTTTAGGAAACTATAAGAACCTTAGAATTATTGATAACCCTCAAAGAATAACTCCTGTAGCTTTTAATCTTGGGGTAACGAACAGCACGGGTGAATATGTTCAACGTGTAGATGCACGTCACATTATTTGTGAAAATCACTTAGAAACAGGAATACGCTTACTGGAAAATCAGGAGGAGATCTGGTGTGTAGGTTCAAAATTGATCAATGAATACACCAACCAAGAAGGTGCAATTATTTCAAAAGCTATGGATACCCCTTTTGGTATGGGGGTAGGGAACTTTAGAATTCTGGAAAAATCAGGATTTACGGATACAGTAACGAGTCCTATGTATCCCAGATGGGTTTTTGATAAGATAGGTATGTTTGATGAAGAATTGGTCCGCAACCAGGATGATGAATTCAACTATCGATTGACACAGGCCGGAGGGAAGGTTTGGTTCGAAGCTTCAATTTGGCTAAAATACTACGTGAGGTCTACCTATGCAGGATTAAAAAAACAATTCTTTCAATATGGATACTGGAAGGTTTTTGTCAATAAGAAACACAAGGCCGTGACTACCGTCAGACAGTTGTTTCCACCGTTGTTTGTGTTGTTTGCTATCCTGAGTATTCCTTTGATGTTGTTGCATCCGTTCTTTATGTATGCGATAGCCTTAACGTGGTTGCTTTATGGTGCTTTAGCGCTCTATTTTGGATTTAAAAAAGGGACAGGCATTAAAGAAAGTTTCGGTATAATTCGCAGCTTTTTAATCATGCACTTTCAATATGGAGGAGGTTATTTAAAGGGTATCTATCACTTTTATCTGCTCAATAGAAAACCTTCACAGCGAGAAACAAAACTTTCGAGGTAGTTAATACCCAATGTGGAAAATAGCATCTCCTTTATTGACTATTGGAGCTTCATTTACAGCGAAAATATAACCATTCATAGGAGATTTAAAGCTACGCTCTGTTTTTCCAAAAGGGTCTGAAATAACACCGATTATCGTTCCTTTTTCTACATACGAACCATTCAATATACGCAAATCAAACATTCCCGACATAGGTGCACGTAACCATTTGGATTGTCTAAGTAATGTTGAGCCACGTTGTATTTCATCACCGTCGTCTATCATGTCCAAGTGATGCATGACACGTTTTACTCCACGTATACCTTCTTCCACGATGAAAGGATCTATTCTGTTTGCTTTTCCTCCTTCAAACAAGATGATGTTTTTCCCTTTTTTACTCACAGCTTCTCTCAATGATTTCGGAATCAATTTTGAATCTTTGATGAAAGGCGCGTCGAAAACTTCGGCCAATTCTACCGCTTGTGGATTCGAAAAGTCACATCTAATTTGAGGATAATTATTACGCTGTGCAGCTCCAGTGTGTATATCTATGATGATGTCAGCCAAAGGAGCGATGTGTTTCATAAAAGCGTAGGCGAACTGACTGGCTAAAGAACCACTTGCAGTACCCGGAAAACTTCTGTTTAAATCTCGGCCATCAGGTAATTCACGCATGAAGTTTAAAAAACCAAAGATGTTAAGAACAGGGATACAAATTACTGTTCCCCGTTGTGGTTTGTTTAAACCTGAACGAACAATTTTTCGAACAATTTCTATCCCGTTGATTTCATCTCCGTGAACGCCACCTAATAATAGAAGAGTTGGACCCTTTTTCTTGGCGTGATCAACAATGATAGGAATGTTCACCGGACTTGCTGTATGCAGTTTGGCCACTTCCAAATTAATGATGGCCTTCTTACCCGGTTGAACAATCGTATCTAATATTTGTATGGGTTTATTCATTATACCTTACGTTGTAAGTATTCTATGATTTCACCTGCGATATCTTTGTGCGTTGCGCGCTCTATACCTTCCAATCCTGGAGATGAATTTACTTCTAATACAAGAGGTCCGCGCTCACTTTGTAACATGTCTACACCGGCAATGCCTAAGTTTAATGCTTTCGCTGCAAGTATCGCAGTTTCTTCTTCACGTTCTGTTAATTCAATAATTTTAGCGCTACCGCCTCGGTGAAGGTTAGATCTAAATTCTCCTTCTTTCCCTTGACGTTTCATAGCGCCAACAACTTTCCCATCTACAACAAAGGCACGTATATCAGCTCCTTTAGATTCTTTGATGAATTCTTGAACGATAACTCTTGCTTTTAAACCATTGAAAGCTTCTAATACAGATTCAGCAGCTTTTTTACTTTCTGCTAAAACCACTCCTAGTCCCTGTGTACCTTCTAATAACTTAATTACAATAGGTGCTCCACCTACCGCATCAATTAAATGTTCTACGTTATTGGAGTAGTTGGTAAATACCGTTTTCGGCATTCCAACTCCCTTTTTTGTGAGTAATTGTAAACTTCTTAATTTGTCTCTAGAGTTGCTTAAACCATTTGAACTTACAGTTGTGAAAGTTCCCATCATTTCAAATTGACGAACCACGGCCGTTCCAAAGAAGGTTACCGAAGCTCCGATACGAGGAATAACAGCGTCATATCCCTCTAAATATCTGTTTTTGTAGTAAAGAGTAGGGTTTTCTTTTTCCATCTCTAAACTACATTTTAAATGATCTATTACATCCACCTGGTGTCCGCGTAATACCCCTGCTTCTACAATTCTTCGTGTTGAATAAAGGTTGGCATCTCTACTTAGTACTGCTATTTTCATTTAATGTGTTTGACTGTGTGATAAATTCTTTTTTGATGTGTCTACCAAAAAATTGTTGTTTAGTAATTTTCTTCCCAAAAGTACTGGGTATTTCATTTTGTCTCTGCGTGACAAGGTGAACTCTGTGTTAAATATTTTTCCGAACAGAGTAATAGTTCCTTTCACCTTGTATCTAAGTTGACTTTGACCAGAACTACTTCTGACCTTTTTTAGACTATATTCCTTAAATGTAATAATTTCTCCGGTGTATTGTAAGTGTTGGTCTGAAAGGAAAATAACCTTAAGTTCATTATTTTCCTCCCAAATTTCACTGCAGTGTATCGTTGAGGTATAAGCTCCAGTGTCAATTTTAACCTTTACATCTTTTAAATTGAAATCGGGAAAGTTTGCCTTGTCGCTTTTTCCTATGATAAATTTCTCTTTTTTCATGGGCGTTATTCTAACCATTGAATATAAACATCAAATTCGATTTTATCGGTGTTGATTTCAATTCGTCCAGGAAATTTGTCTTGAGCATTAGTAGCGGTGTAGGTTTGAAAGTCTATCGTTTCCTCGTGAATCAAGTCGTCATTTTGTGTCCCAAAATCATCCGTAATTTGATCGAAATCCCAAAAGCTAAAATTTAAACTTACATTGAGGTTGTTGAAAGTTGTATCCTTCGAAAAATCAAATTCAAACTCATCTACTGGATTCGCTGGAGCGTCGAAATACGTTTCTTGTGATGCGAAAATCAAGTTGTTGTTTAAATCAGTTAACTCAAAGTACATATCAGCATTGGTTAGATCTAAATCATCGTAGTAGTCGCCAAAATAAAGCGTGTCATACTCTTGAACTTCAATTCTGGTAATTTTAAATTTTGTAAAATACTTGCAGCTACCATCCTCCTTGATTGCTTCTTCGGCATAGTTACTAGCCGCAGGATTCGTACATCCTTTTTTATTACATGCTGTAAGTAAGGGGAGTGCAAAAAGAGATAAGTAAAGTGCGTGTTTAAATAATTTCATAATATAGATGTTGAATATTGTATGATCCTCCAAAAACAAAATTGTTGCCAGAACAGAAATCCCTACAATTTTAATCTTTAATCCAAGTAAGTTTATCTTTCATAACCTTTAAGCGCATAAACCCAAAGCTCACCGTTACTTCCTTGCCATTTAATTCCTCTACGGTACCATTTTGTTTGGTTTCATTCAGCTTTACAGTGCTACCAACTTTTATTTTATCTAAAAATTGATTGTCTTTTTTCTTGGTGTTATTTCGCTGTTTCTTTTGCGGTTTATTTACGTTCTTTTTGAGTTCGATTTCTCTTTTTTGTTCGTCAATTTTAAACTTTTCTGTAGCGATATATTTTTTAACCTCTTGCAATAAACCATCATTGGCATTTTTAGACTTAGCGTTACTTTTATATTGATTGATGAAGTTTTGCAGTTTTTTTCCTTTTTGGATCAAATTGTTGTTCTTCTCATACAAGTCTTGTTGCGCCGCTAGTTTTTCTTCAAATTTCTTTTTAGAAGTTTCAAATTTGTTTTTAGCCTTGAGTGCTATTTCTTGGGCTTCGATGTGTTCTTTATTGAGTCGAGCCAAATAAGTTTTTTCGCGCTGTAACTCACTTAAAAGCTGGTCCATCTTAACCTTCTTTTCGTCTAAACGAGTTTTAGCCTCTTCAATCAACTCAATGTCAATACCGTTTATTTGTGCAACTTCAAAAGTAAAAGAACTTCCAGGTTGACCTAAACTTAACTTGTAAAGTGGTTCCAAGGTCTCCGTATCGAAAAGCATACAACCATTTACAGCATTTCTAAGTTTATCGGCTTTTAATTTAATATTGGCGTAGTGGGTGGTGATAACACCAAAACACTTTTTATTGTATAACGATTCAAAAAATACTTCAGCCAGTGCTCCCCCCAAATCTGGGTCAGATCCTGTACCAAATTCGTCAAGAAGTAGCATGGTTTTTTTATTAGCTACCTCCAAGAAGTGTTTCATTCTTTTCAACCTGTAACTGTAGGTACTCAATTCATTTTCTATGGATTGATTATCACCAATATCTGTTAACAAGGCATTGAAGAAGCACATTTTACTGTTTTCGTGAACAGGTACCAGCAAACCGCATTGCAGCATCAACTGCAATAATCCAACAGTTTTAAGGGTTATACTTTTACCACCTGCATTGGGTCCAGAAATTACGAGCATACGAGAAAACTTATCCATACTCAAGTATTGAGGGATAGTTGGCTTGTTTGCTGCTTTGTTTTTCATTAATAATACAGGATGATAAGCTTCAATCAACTCTAGTTCTGTAGTGTCTTGTATGGCGGGAAGTACACCATCAAACATCAACGCCAAGCGAACTTTAGCTTGAATGAAATCAAACTCTGTTAAAAGTTCTTGATAGGCTTTTATCAAAGGAAGATGAATCGAAAGCTCCTTTGTAAGTGCTTTTAATATTTTAAAAATTTCTTTACGCTCATCGTCGAGTAATAATTCTAACTCGTTGTTTAAAGGAACGTTAACTTGGGGTTCAATGTAGGTTAACCCTCCTGTTTTAGAAGATCCAACAACATTACCACTTACTTTCCTTTTGTGAGAGGAAATAACCGACAACACCCTGCGTTCGTCTAAAAAGGCTTCTCTGGTGTCACTAACCAGTCCATCCTTCATCAGTTTTCGCAATTCTCTATCAAAATTTTTATTGATTTGAATACGCGTACTTTTGATTTGTTGGCGAATTTGGAAAAGCTCTTCAGAGGCGTCGTCTTTAATTTCTCCAGATTTATCAAACACTTCATTGATAGGGTCCGCAATTTCTTTGGTGAAATAAACATCCTTCAATAAGGCATTTAAATGAGGGTAGTCTTCTTCTCTTTTGTTAAAGAAGTAAACCAAAGTGTTACACAACAAACTAGCACGTAGTAAGCGTCCAAAACTTTCTTTTTGTAAAGCAGAATTCGCAATGGGTAACATGCGAATTTCAGTTTTTAATTCTTCAAAGTCTATGCGCGGAAACTGTTCTCCCTCTGTTCTGATTTGTTTGTATTCGTTGGCATTGTTCAAATCTATCAACAGCTTTTTATTACTTTTTACTGGAGTTAAATTCAAGATGCGTTGGAGGGCAGTTTCACCCACACAAAATTCACTCATCTTTTCAATGAGGAAGTCGAACTCTAAATCTTTGTAAGTTTGTTTATCGTAATGTAACATCTAATTACAAAAATAATTTTAATCCTTTTCGCAGCTCATTTATCTTGAATTAATGAGCGCTTTATAAGTAAATAAATAGAAGACGAAAAAGTTTAAAGAAATGCATATTTATTTTTTATGTATTATTAGGCAGAATACATCCAATATGCAAAAAATTAAATCAATCAGTCTAGCATTGCTTCCGATACTTGGAGTATTGGTAATCGGTGTTGCTATTTATGCCTTCTTTCAAAGTACACCCGCTTTGATTTTTGTATTTTTCTTGGTCTTAGTCTCGCTGCTGCTATCCATGGGAATCTACAAGAGATCTATGCGTAAATCTAAGGAAAAAGTAAAAGTTGTAGAAACAGATTTACCAGAAATAGAAAATGATTTGATTTATATAGATCCTAACAATTTTGAAGCTAACTTTTCAAAAGAAAAAGGATTGCTTTATCTGGCTGGAGAAAAGGTAGTTGATCAGGAAGTTACACTTACACAAGTAGTTTACGATAAATTGACAGATGATTTAAAAATGAGTTTTAGCTCAGGAATAAAAGTCATAGCAAAGGGTATGCAAAACATAGGAGTAGGAGATCAACAGGTGTGTTTGTTCTACTTTGATCATATGTTAATAAAGGTTGGAAAGCGTTCTAGAAGCTTCACCATGCATAAAAAAGAACTCTATGAGGTTCTCGAAGAGGAGGAGAGTCATGTTATTTTTACTCATAAGATTCCTCCACTTGTGTTTCATTGGTAGTTGGTGTTTCTTCTTCATTTTCAAGGAATACCAAGAAGGCTATTAATCCAAGTAAGAATAGTATAAGAAACAATTTGGGATCTTTGTAAAGTGGTTTTTTGGGACGTTTTGTTAGACGCTTGTAGCCATGAGAAACAGTCGCAAAGTCTTTGTACTTTTTCAATTGCTCTTCAGAAGGTTCAATTTCTGATTTTCTATTGATTTTAAATTTTCTCATTATTTCTAGTATACCTCTTTCTTAATTTTTTCAATGATTCTGTATAAACGCATTTTTGCGTTGGCTTCACTTATGGCATAGATACTTGCAATTTCGCGAAAAGATTTTTGTTGGAAAAACCTCAACTCTATCAAGTCTAAATATTCTTGCTTTAGGTTATTGAGTATTTCAACAAGTTGTTCTTGCTTGTCTTGATTATCGCTTTCATCAATATCCATGAAGTCCATAAAACTCACCACATGCTTTTCTTCCACCTCTACTGTGTAAACTTTCTTATTTTTTCTAAAGAATTGATTGATTTCATTTTGAGCTATTCGAATGAGCCATGTGCTAAAAGCATAGCCCTTGTCTTCGTATTTCCCGATAGCAGCAAAGGCTTTAATGAAGGTTTGTTGCGTTATGTCACCCGCCAAAGCTTCATTTCCTCCCAAACGTTTGAAGGCAAACCTGAAGATTTTATCAAAATTTCTTTTGTATAATTCTCCAAATGCCTTTTCACTTTGTTTAGCAGTCTCTATGAGCTGTGATTCAGTGAGTTGAGTGAGTTTCCGTTTCTTTATCATTGTTCTTTGCAGTAGAGCGTTCTACAAGTTTAATACACTTTTAGTTAAAAGTAACAGATTGTCATAATATTAACTTTTTTATATCCAACCCTCGCCGTTAATCCTACGTTTTATAGGTGTGAAATTATTTTTAATAATTATTTTTACGAACGAAATTTATTAAAACTATGAAGAAAATTTACTTATTAGCGGGTGCTTTGGTTGGTTCTTTAGGAATCAATGCACAAGTTGCTCCTACCTATTCAAACCAAGCTCAAAAAACAGATGCTTTTAAATCAAGACCTGCATACCACGGGTTAGAGCAGTTCCAAAATAGAGCTGAAGGTGATGTAGTTTGGTCAAACGATTTTGAAACAGCTTCAGATTGGGATCACGTTGACGGTCCAAACCACACAGATGGAGATTGGCAAATAGTAAGTGCTGTACCAGCATCTTTAGTGAGTCAAGAGCCTTCTTACGGTTTTCCTATAGAAATGAACTCTCCAACAGGTGACGTAAACTCAGGAAGTTTCGCATTCATCAATTCTGATGAAGCTGGAGGAAGTGCGACACAGGATGCTTACTTTGAATTGCAATCAGATATCGATTTATCAGGATACGCAAACACTGCACTTTCGGTAAGTTGGTACCAAATTTTCCGTCACTTCTATGATGCAAACTACATTGGTGTTTCTACAGATGGTGGTGCTACTTGGACAGATTACTTAGTAAACGATTTAGGAGTAAACGTTAACTCTAACGATTTAGGAGTTTTACAAAACGTACTTTCTCTTCCTACGCCAGCAGGTGGATGGACAGCAACTACTAGAATTCGTTTGAAATACGAAGGACAGTGGGATTGGTTCTGGGGAGTTGATGATATTGAACTTTTCGAAACTTACTCTAATGATTTATCGATCAACTACTTTAGACCATTAGCAGGTAACGATCCAACAATGCATATACCATTGGATTACACATATATTCCAACTACACAATCTTCTTTCCCTGGATTCTCAGGTCAAGCTGCATTCAAAAACTTAGGAGCAGTTGATCAAACTGATGCAGCATTGAAAATGGATGTTGTAGGACAATCTTACTCAGAAGTTGGAACTACGAAAAGTTTAGTAGCTCAAGCTACAGATACTTTCGAAGTTTCTACATTATTTGATATTGTAAGTGCAGGTGTTGGTACATACCAATTCATTGGAACACCAGATTTAGGAACTGCAACAGATGCAGTTCTAACGAATGACACGATTATCAAGGAAGCATACTACGGTGGAAACATCTTCGCTCGTGATGATGAGTCATTAAGAGGTGCTATCGGTGGTTTAGCAGGTACTTTAAATGGTCAAGCTTTAACGATTGGTAACTACATGGAAGCATTTGATGATGTAAACATCGGAATGATGAAAATGTACATCGTTGGTGCAGCAGACAACACTCCTTACATCGGACAAGAGGTTTACGGAGCTATTTACTTATTAAATGGAGACGGAACAGCTACTTTGGCAGCAACTACAGAAGTATACACGTTAACTGATACTGATATGGATAGCTGGATTTCAATTGGAATGGACGGCGGAGGAATTGCTACAATTCCTGCAGGTACAGCATTCATCGCAACAGTGAACAACAGTGGTGGATCTACTCCAGTACGTTTCGGTATGGCACAAAGTGTTGAACAAGGAACTGTATTAGGAATTGACCCAACTTCTGCAGCAGGAGATGTATACAACTTAACAGATCCAGAAGCTATTAAAATTAGAATCTTGGAATCTGCGTTAAGTGTAGAAGAAGTTGAGGCTAACTTTAACTTAAGTGTTTACCCTAACCCAGCAACTGATAATGTAAACTTAGACTTTACATTGGCTGCACAAACTGACGTAACTGTTACAATTACAGATATCGCAGGTAAAGTAGTTTACACAGATGCAATTGGAAGTTTAAATGCTGGTGAACACACAACTGCAATTTCAACAAACGGATTAACAAACGGAGTTTACATCTGTAACTTCGTAGCTGGTGATTCAGTTGTTACTAAGAAATTGGTGGTTAAAAAATAATTTCACACAATTTTAAGAAGTACCCCAGAGAGATCTGGGGTATTTTTTTGTTTTAAACTTCGCGCATTTATTTATTTTTGCGCCTAAACCGATTACATAGAAATTATGAAAGGATATGTATTTCCAGGTCAAGGAGCCCAGTTTTCAGGAATGGGAAAAGATCTGTACGATAACTCAGAAAAAGCAAAAGAACTTTTCAATAAAGCCAACGAAATTTTAGGATTTGATATCACTAAAATTATGTTCGAAGGAACCGATGAAGAGTTGAAGCAAACGAAAGTAACTCAACCAGCAATATTTTTACACTCTACTATTTTAGCAGAGGTCTTAGGTGATTCTTTTCAACCGAATATGGTGGCAGGTCACTCATTAGGAGAATTATCTGCTTTAGTTGCGAACAAAACTTTAGCCTTCGAAGATGGATTAAAGTTGGTGTATAAACGTGCATTGGCTATGCAAGAGGCTTGTGAAAAAGAGCCTTCTACAATGGCTGCAATCTTAGGGTTGGAAGATGCAGTAGTTGAAGCTGTTTGTGAAGAGGTTGATGGAGTAGTTGTAGCAGCTAACTACAATTGTCCAGGTCAATTGGTAATCTCAGGAGCAGTTGAGGCAATTGATAAAGCATGTGCATTAGCTACTGAAAAAGGAGCGAAAAGAGCTTTGAAATTGCCCGTAGGTGGAGCATTCCACTCTCCTTTAATGGAGCCAGCTCGTGAGGAATTGGCAAAGGCTATTGCTGCTACTGAATTTTCAACGCCAATTTGCCCAGTTTACCAAAACGTTACAGCAAGTGCGGTTTCAAATCCAGATGAAATTAAAGAAAACTTAATGGCACAATTAACTGCGCCTGTGCGTTGGACACAAACTATGCAACAAATGATTGCTGATGGTTGTGAAGAAATCGTAGAGGTGGGACCAGGAAAAGTGCTACAAGGTCTATTTAAAAAAGTAGATAGAAAGTTTCCAACTTCTAGTGCTACGTTGTAATAAGCATTCAATACAAAAAAGGCGATGGTTAACCATCGCCTTTTTTTATAGCTTATAATTCAATAAATCTAAATCTAATAATTTGTGGAAGTAACTTCTTTTTAAATGACTTTCTAAAAGTTTTAGATGTTCAATTCTATGACAATCCGTTCCTGCTAAATCCACAAGTTTATTGTCTATTAACAACTCTGCTTGCTTTTTAATGTGTGGACCATAATGTCCGGTTAAAGAGTTTAAGTTAACTTGTATCAGTACGCCTTTTTCTCTTAATTCCCTCGCCTTTTCTACCGATCCGTGGTAGTATAAATAACGTTCGAAATGTGCAAGAACTGGTGTGTAACCTTTGGTTTGTAATTGAAAAATTAGCGCATCAATTCCCATAGGTTCGTTGGTGAAACTAAACTCAAAGAGTACGTGATTTCCTGCCCACGTTAATACATCATCATTGTCAATTCTTTCAATAAAAGTCTCATCAAAGAAGTATTCTGCTGCAACCTCTACTTGTATATCTAGATTTGTTTTCTCCAATTCATCTAATAACACATTGTAAGCATCTGTAATGCTTTTAGTTGTGTTAGGGTAGAGGTCTGTGTAAACGTGCGGGGTGGTTATTATTCTATCGTATCCTAATTCCTTGAATTTTGTTAACATACCTATGGATGCATCTACATTTTGTGCACCATCATCTACTCCTGGTATTAAATGGCTGTGTACATCTATGCCCAAACGCGATAGATCGACAGGAGTTTTTGCTTCTTTCTTCTTAAATAATGAAAACATAATTCAAATTTTTTAAGTAGCTAAGATTCGTATTGATTCGTGTAGTATTCTTGATAGTCTCCTGAAATAATGTTTTCAGTCCACTCTCTATTGTTCAGATACCAGTCTACTGTTTTTTCTAATCCTTCTTCAAACTGTATACTTGGCGTCCAGCCTAATTCTTTCTCCAGTTTAGAAGCATCAATGGCGTAACGTTTGTCATGACCAGCTCTATCTGTAACGAATTTGATAAGCTTTTTAGAACTGCCCTCTGGTCTACCAAGTTTGTGATCCACAATAGATATCAAAGCATGAACTAAGTCTATATTGGTCCATTCATTCAATCCACCAATGTTATACGTTTCACCTAATCTTCCTTCGTGGAATATTTTATCAATTGCAGCCGCATGGTCTTCAACCCATAACCAATCTCTGATGTTATCACCTTTTCCGTAAATCGGTAAATCCTTTTCTTGTACAATGTTGTTAATCATTAAAGGAATTAACTTTTCAGGGAATTGATGGCTCCCGTAATTGTTCGAGCAATTCGAAATTTTTACCGGTAAACCATAGGTGTGATGATAGGCCATTACAAAGTGATCTGAAGAAGCTTTCGATGATGAATAGGGACTTCTTGGATCGTATGCTGTAGTTTCGCTAAATAGACCTTCAGCACCTAAAGAACCATATACTTCATCTGTTGATATATGGTAGAATAAGCGGTCTTTAGCACCAGCCCATTTTTCTTTGGCAATATTCAAAAGGTTTACCGTTCCCACAACATTTGTCATTACAAATGCCATAGGACCAGAAATACTTCTATCTACATGCGACTCAGCCGCAAGATGAATAATATCAGTGATATAAAAATTAGAAAACACTTTTTCAAGATCTGAAAGTTCACAGATGTCTCCTTTTACAAAGGTGTAGTTGTCTGCATTTTCAAGGTCTTTTAGATTGTTTAAATTTCCAGCATAGGTCAATGCATCAAAATTAATGATGTGATATTCTGGGTAATTGTTTACCAATCTACGTACAAGGTGAGAACCGATAAAACCGGCTCCACCTGTAACTAATATGTTTTTCTTGTAATCCATTTATTTACCGAAAGTCATTTGTTCGTTGCGTTTCTCGTAAATGCGCTCAATGATTTCCACTACTTTCAAACCTTCTAAAGCATTTGTTGTAGCTGTAGTTCTACCTTTTAAAGTGTCTACAACATTATTAATGATGTAGTGGTGATTGGCAGCAGACCCTTTGTATGCTCCGTAGTCATTTCCAGGGTTTGTTGGTGCCAATTCAGGCATTTCATATCCTGCTATATTACAAACTTCAACTTCGTTCATATATTGTCCACCTATCTTAACAGATCCTTTTGAACCTATAATGGTCATAGAACTTTCTAAGTTTTGATTAGCAACCGCAGTAGAATAGTTTAATGATCCCATTCCTCCATTGATAAAGTCAAAACTTACAAATCCAGAATCTTCAAAATCTGTAGAATCTTGATGCGTAAAATCGGCAAATTTTCCTTGAATGTTTTCTATATCTCCAAATAACCAGTACATGATGTCAATGAAGTGTGAGAATTGCGTGAAAAGTGTACCACCGTCTAAATCTTGTGTTCCTTTCCATCCTCCAGCTTTATAATAGCGGTCGTCTCTGTTCCAATAGCAGTTCAACTGAACCATGTGTATATCACCAAGAGTCCCGTTAGAAACGATTTCCTTGATCCATTCAGAGGGCGGAGAGTAACGGTTTTGCATTACGCAAAATACTTGTTTAGACATTTGTAAAGATTTGAAAATTATCTTCTCACAATTGTCTTTGCTCAGTCCCATAGGTTTTTCACAAACAACATGGTATTTATTTTCTAATGCCTTGATAGATTGCTCAGCATGTAGACCGTTAGGTGTACAGATATTTACAACATCAATCTCTATATTAGCTGCTAATAGCTCATCTATAGAAGAAAAGAAAGGAACATCGAAATGCTCTGCATCACATGCCTTTTGATCTCTAACATCTACTAATGCTACTAATTCTGCCTCCTCATTTCGTCTAATCATTTCTGCATGGCGTTTTCCGATATGCCCTGCACCAATAACAGCGAATTTTATTATATCCTTACTCATTTATTTTTGTAACAGTATGATTATCTAATTTGTATTTTTCCTTACTTTCTGGACACGTTGCTATTCCTTCATGATTAAATTCAAGACGATGTCCGTACTCACTCATCCAACCTATTTGTTTAGCTGGATTTCCAACAACTAACGCGTAAGCTGGAATATGTTTGGTTACTACGGCACCTGCTCCAATAAAAGCAAATTCTCCAATATCATGGCCACAAACGATAGTTGCATTTGCACCAATAGAAGCACCGCGTTTAACCCTAGTTCTTTCGTATTGTCCTCTTCGGTTTACCGCACTTCTGGGATTGGTAACATTTGTAAAGACCATAGAAGGACCTAAAAACACATCTTCTTCACAGATAACGCCCGAGTAGATAGAAACGTTGTTTTGGACCTTACAGTTCTTTCCTAAGGTAACATCAGGTGATACCACAACGTTTTGACCAATGTTACAGCCTTCTCCCAGGGTAGCATTATTCATGATGTGGGAAAAGTGCCAAATTTTAGTTCCTTTTCCAATCGCAGCTCCTTCGTCAATTACTGCTGTTTCATGTGCGAAGTAATCCATATTAGTTGATGTATTTTTCGAAATTGTTATGTTCTTTTTTATACAGTTTTTCTTCGGGTAGGTCTTTGAAATACGCGTAGGTTCTTTTCAATCCTTCCGACCTGTCTATTTTTGGTGACCAGTCAAGTATTTCTTTGGCTTTACTAATATCTGGCTGACGTTGTTTTGGATCGTTTACAGGAAGTTCTTTATAGATTACTTTTTGGGTAGTTCCTGTTAATTGAATGATTTCTTCCGCAAAATCGCCAATGGTGATTTCATCTGGATTTCCAATGTTTACAGGTTGTGCGTAGTCAGAATGAAGCAAGCGAACAATTCCCTCTACTAAATCATCTAC
>NZ_JAWWCF010000048.1:0-17483 GCF_033720595.1 Lishizhenia sp.
GAAGAATAAGGCATCTTTCAACTGATCATTAACATATGCCTTGGTAGTAATAACCCCTTGCCCTTCTTCAAAACGTACACTTGTTCTAAACTGGGCATCTTTCATGTACATTAAAGTGGCTTTTTTTTGCGCCTCCGTTACATCTGTGCTAAATGCAGCTGCTTCGAGGTACATCGCATCAGGTTTTGTACACAATACGATATCTGCATCATCAGACAAGACCTCATGGGCTACTTCTTGCTTTTCTTTGGACTTGTTCTTTGCAAAGAAATCTTTCACGTAAGGTACAGGATCCATGATTTCTTCCTTTTCAACAAAAGCAACAGCCATTTTTGGAGTAATAGCAATCACTTGGTTGTCACTAACAAAAATCGATAATTCTTCTTCTTCCGATAAATTCGTAAAACTCATGTTTACGATTTGATCTACTAATTTCTGATGATCTTTCACATCTAAAATTAACACTCCTTTATCAGCAGGTAAACCATCAGTAGTATCTGAATTTTCAACTGCAAAATATACGCGAACATCATCTGGTAACGCCAAATTAAAGGTGTCTAACGTATTCGATAAAACCTCACCATACATCGGTAAGTTTTTAGCATCTGACTTATTTACAATTTGATTATAATCAACAGCACCGTATGCTACAACTGATGCATGCGTAGCAACATAGCTTTCTAAAAGCTCATCGGCTTTCAATCCTTTTATGCCCTTCTCACCACAAGAAAACAGCACTGCCGCCAATCCAAGACCTAAGATGATTTTCATTTTTTTCATGTAAAGAAAATTTATTTGTTAATTGTATTTCAAAGTTAAACTTATCCTGTAAATAGCATCATGCTTTACTTCTCTAGCCATGCTTTTTAACTAACTTTGGCCTATGCATTTTATTGAACCTCATTTTAGTTGGAGAGATTACTACGTTGCTTCTGAAGACGCGTATTCACCTTTCTTTGAACGAGAATATTCTGAATTTGAATTCAGCGATGCTCTCTACAACTTTGCTATTCATCCCCAATGGGATAATTTTGGTTCACCCACCCTCTTTATGAAAATACTCTATGCCGATTACGAAATCGGATTTTGCATTCTCGAATTCATAGGAGAATGGAACGATGCGATTAACAATGATATCATGACACTTAAACGCGATATTATTGAACATCTTATGCAGAACGGTATAGATAAGTTCGTTATTATAGGAGAAAATGTACTTAATTTTCACTATTCAGACGATAGTTATTATGAAGAGTGGTTTGATGAATTGGAGGATGGTTGGATAGCCATGGTGAATTTTCACGACCACGTCATGGAAGAGTTCAAAGAAATACATCTCGACCAATATTTTGTAATGGGAGGAGAATTAGAAGATGTATCTTGGAGAACCTACAGCCCTATTCAGTTTTATGGAAGAATAGAGCAGTATGTTCAAAAACGTTTAATGTAGTTCGCTTAATTTTTGAGCAACAATTTTATCCACTGGAAAAGTTAAATCTTTTGGACCAATACTTTCGAGCGGTTTCCACCTTGGTTGTTCTTCGGCATCCGTTAACGTAACTGGAAGATCACTTCCAAAGCTTCTATTGACTGCTTTTACCCAATAGTAAACACTGATTAATTGATCATTCTCATTGAAGGCGGATTGCTGAAAAAAATCGGTGCAGTAAAAAAGATCTCCAACATCTATTTCTAGGCTTAATTCTTCCTGAAACTCACGGACCAAACAATCCTTAAAACCTTCCCCCCACTCTAATCCACCTCCAGGAAATTTAGTAAAACTTCTTCCAAATCTATTTTCATCCGAAAGAAGTACATCTCCTTGATTATTGGTTAACAAACCGTAAACGCGAATATTAAATTGCTTCTGCACCTTCTAATACAGCTTTTATGTTTGGTTTAAAGTACAAGTCAGATTTTAAAATTTTTCCATCTTCCCTATAAATGGCATTTCCATTTTCATCCAACTTACTCATATTTGATCGCTGAATTTCTTCAAAAACTTCTACAATTTTATCTTGTAAACCGTGTTTCAATAAAGTTCCACATAAAATATACAATTGATCGCCCAAAGCATCAGCTACCTCTACTAAATCCCCTTCTTTAGCTGCTTCTAGGTACTCTTCATTTTCCTCTTGCATTAAGCGGTGACGCAAAGTGTAATCAGCTTCGCTAATCTCTCCTTTTGGTGTGTATTCATTTTTAATACCAAAACTGTCGTGAAATATCTCTACGGCCTTGATGATATCTGCAAAATCTTTTTTCATGCTTCGTGTTTTCTGCCAAGATATTATAAATGCAGAAGAGAACATTAGGTCAACGCTTAGTTTTTATTCACAATAACGAAGGGCTATACACACATTACGGATTTTCTTCCCTGAAGATCGGACATAAAAAAAACCGATGCATTAACATCGGTTCTCGTAGTAGTAGTTATTGTGGAATTATCCTAAATACATTTTCAACATCTTACTTCTAGAAGTATGTTTCAAACGTCTTATAGCTTTTTCTTTAATTTGTCTCACCCTTTCTCGTGTCAAATCGAAATGCATTCCGATTTCTTCTAGAGTTAGTGGAGCTCTTCCGTCCAATCCAAAATAGAATTTTACTACATCACCTTCTCTTGCTGTAAGCGTAGATAAACTTCTATTGATTTCCTTCGCCAGAGATTCTTGTAATAAAGTTTTCTCCGGACTTGGTAATGCATCGTTGGGAAGTACATCATACATTGATGAAGAAGATTCATCTCCTTCTTTCAATGGAGCATCCATAGATACGTGTCTACCAGAAGTTGCAAATGCAGTTCTCACTTCCTCCACAGTACAATCCAAAGACTCTGCTAATTCATGTGCACTTGGTGGACGCTCTAAACGCTGTTCCAATTCCGAAAAGGTTTTATTGATTTTATTGATGGATCCAATTTTATTCAGCGGCAAACGTACAATACGTGCTTGTTCTGCCAAGGCTTGTAAAATGGATTGCCTTATCCACCATACAGCATATGAGATAAATTTAAAACCACGGGTTTCGTCAAATCGCTTAGCAGCTTTTATCAAGCCCATATTTCCTTCATTGATTAAATCAGGTAAAGAAAGACCTTGGTTTTGGTATTGCTTAGAAACAGAAACCACGAACCTTAAATTCGCTTTCGTTAATTTTTCTAGAGCGCGATTATCACCTTCTTTGATTTTTCTGGCTAATTCAACTTCTTCTTCGGCGGTAATTAAATCTACTTTAGCAATTTCTTGCAAGTATTTGTCGAGAGAAGCAGTTTCCCGGTTGGTAACCTGTTTGGTAATTTTTAATTGTCTCATAGCGCTAACAGTTTTAAGATAAGAAAAGAACCAACTTATACTTTGTTGAAAGATAAGCTGTTATATTATAAACGTAGTACTAACTAAAAAGGTTGGAGTTTTTTTTGGTTTTGTTGATTTTTTTACATAACAAAAAAGCGAAACCCGCTAGGAGTCTCGCTTTTTCAATAATATATTTTCTAAAAAATATTAGTCTCTCAACACATTTCTAGAAATAACGATTTTTTGAACTTCAGAAGTTCCTTCGTAAATCTGTGTAATTTTAGCATCTCTCATTAAACGCTCTACGTGGTACTCTTTAACGAATCCGTAACCTCCGTGGATTTGTACAGCCTCAACTGTTTGCTCCATCGCTACTTTAGAAGCGTATAATTTAGCCATTGCAGAAGACTGGTCGAAGTTTCTTCCCATATCCTTATCTCTTGCAGACTTGTATACTAACAATCTTGCTGCTTCAATTTCAGTAGCCATATCTGCCAATTTAAAGGCGATAGCTTGGTGCTTAGAAATTTCTTTTCCGAAAGCTTTTCTTTCTTTCGAGTAAGCTGTTGCTAATTCGAATGCTCCTGCTGCGATACCTAAAGCTTGAGAAGCGATACCGATACGTCCACCAGATAAAGTTTTCATAGCGAAAGTGAAACCAAATCCATCTTCACCAATTCTATTTTCTTTAGGAACTTTTACGTCGTTGAACAATAAAGTGTGAGTATCAGATCCTCTAATTCCCATTTTATCTTCTTTTGCTCCAACAACAAATCCTTCCATTCCTCTTTCAACGATGAATGCGTTAATTCCTTTGTGTCCTAACTCTGGGTTAGTTTGTGCAATTACTAAGTAAACAGATGCCGAACTACCATTTGTAATCCAGTTTTTAGTTCCGTTTAATACGTAGTGATCTCCCATATCTACAGCAGTAGTTCTTTGCGATGTTGCATCAGAACCAGCTTCTGGTTCAGACAAACAAAATGCTCCGATTTTCTCACCTGTAGCTAAAGGAACTAAGTATTTTTGTTTTTGCTCTTCAGATCCGAATTTCTCCAATCCCCAACAAACTAAAGAGTTGTTAACAGACATACATACAGAAACAGATGCATCAACTTTAGAGATCTCTTCCATAGCGATAGCGTAAGAAAGTGTATCCATTCCTCCACCACCGTACTTCGGGTCTACCATCATTCCCATGAATCCTAACTCACCCAATTGCTTGATGATCTCTGCTGGAAATTCTTGGTTGTTATCTCTCTCAATTACTCCTGGTTTACAAACATTCTGAGCAAAATCTCTCGCTGCGTCTCTTACAGCTATATGTTCTTCTGTTAAATCGAAATTCATCCGTATGATTTTATAATTTTGATGTGGCAAAAATAAGCTTATTATTGAAAACCAGAAAACTTTCATATGTCATCCTCACAAACTTATATGATGATTGGACTAATGTCGGGAACATCTTTAGACGGACTCGATATCGTTCATGCGCAACTTAATTTCCATAACAACACATGGAATCACAAGCTTCTTCACTGTGAAACAATAGATTACACTTCAGATTTTCAACAAAAACTAAAAAACGCACACCAGCTTTCTGGATTAGAGCTTACGTATTTAAATAAAGAAATTGGTGAATATTTCGCTCAATCTGTGAATAACTTTTGTGAGAAAAACGCTATAAATAAAGGAGATATTGACGCAATTGCTTCTCATGGACACACCATTTTTCATCAACCAGAAAAAGGCATGACCTTACAAATTGGTTGTGGTCAAACTATTGCAGTCCAAACAGGCATCAAAACCATTAACAATTTTAGAGAAAAGGATGTATTACTTGGAGGTCAAGGAGCTCCCTTAGTTCCTGTAGGTGACGCTCTTCTTCTAAAAGGTGAGGCGGATGCATTTTTAAACCTAGGGGGATTTGCCAATATAAGCTTACCAGAACAGAATAATTTGGCGTTTGATATTTGTCCTGCAAACATCGTTCTCAATGCTATCATGAGCGAACAAAATCAGCGCTACGACAAAGATGGTCAAACCGGTCGTAAAGCTACCGTAAACACAGAACTTTTAAAGCAATTAAACGCCTTGAAATTCTACGGAAAACCGGCTCCAAAATCATTGGGATTAGAATGGGTAGAAAAGGAAATATACCCCTTATTGAAAAGCTATAGTTTTCAGGAAAAACTAGGGACTTTTTATGCACACATTGCCCATCAAATTGCACAAACTTTAGAAAAGCACAACGCTGCTTCTGTTATGATTACAGGTGGGGGTGCGAAAAATAGCTTTTTGATGGCTAAAATCAAGGAAAAATACTCAGGTAATATAAAGCTTCCGAATAGTGACATGATAGATTTTAAAGAAGCTTTGATTTTTGCATTTTTGGGCGTGTTAAACCTCCGTAACGAAAACAATTGTTTGGCGCAAGTTACCGGTGCAAAAGCAGATTCTAAAGGTGGAAATACCTATGAGCCTTAGATATTTTCAATTGATTGATTCTTTGCTTAGAATAAGTTTTTTACTTTTGCTGCCGTCAGTTTCTATTAATAAGTATGAAATACTTAAAAATGGAGACTAAAAAATAACTTCAAACTGTGTGTAAAACACAGCACAATTAGATATAAATAAACACAATGAAAGAGTTACTGAACAAGTTTGAAAACAAGCGTCCAGAGATCGTATTCGAATGGAAAGATTCTGAAACAGAGGCAGAAGGATGGGTTGTAATTAATTCACTTCGCGGTGGAGCAGCCGGTGGAGGTACGCGTATGCGTCCAGGTTTGGATAAAAGAGAAGTTGAATCTTTAGCGAAAACGATGGAAGTGAAGTTCACCGTGGCTGGACCAGCAATCGGTGGAGCTAAATCAGGAATCAACTTTGATCCAAAAGACAGTCGTAAAGAAGGTGTTTTGAGACGTTGGTATGCAGCAGTAACTCCTTTGTTAAAGCACTACTACGGTACAGGAGGAGATTTAAACGTTGACGAAATTCACGAAGTTATTCCAATTACGGAAGACTGTGGAGTTTGGCACCCACAAGAAGGTGTATTTAACGGACACTTCCAACCAAGAGAAGCTCAAAAAATTAATAGAATTGGTCAGTTACGTCAAGGTGTACTTAAAGTAATCGAAGACGAATCATTTACACCAAGCATCAATAGAAAATACGTAATTGCTGATATGATTACTGGTTACGGTGTAGCTGAATCTATCAAGCACTATTACAACATCTGGGGTGGAGACATCAGAGATAAAAAAGTTATCGTTCAAGGATGGGGTAACGTTGGTTCTGCTGGAGCTTACTACTTATCTCAAATGGGAGCGAAAGTGGTTGGTATCATCGACAGAGTTGGCGGATTGATCAAAGAAGACGGATTCTCTTTCGAAGAAATTAAAGAATTATTCTTGAACAAAAACGGAAATGAATTGAGTCACCCAGACATGTTATCTTTCGAAGAGGTTAACGCTAGAATTTGGGACATTGACGCAAACGTATTCATTCCTTGTGCAGCATCTCGTTTAATTACGCAAGACCAAGTAGATAGAATGATTAAATCAGGAGTAGATGTAATTTCTGCTGGAGCTAACGTTCCTTTCGCTGATCCAGAAATCTTCTTCGGTTCAATCGCTGATTTCGCCGACAACAATTTAACGGTAATTCCTGACTTCATTTCTAACTGTGGAATGGCTAGAGTATTCGCTTACTTAATGTCTTCTGATTTAGATGAATTAACAGATCAAGGAATTTTCGAAGATACTTCTGAAGTAATCAAAAAAGCTTTGGAACAAACACACTTAAAAAACCCACAAAAAACAGGAGTTGCTAAAGCGGCATTTGAAATCGCTTTAAAACAACTAGTATAACCAATATTACTATTTTTTAGATATCATGGAAGGATTTATTTTAGCGGTATTTATCTTAGGATACTTAGCCATTACTTTAGAACACAACCTTAAGGTTGATAAGTTAATTCCAGCATTATTAATGATGGCGTTAGCTTGGGCTGGAGTAGCATTTGGATTGGATAGCTTTACAACTTGGTTTGATTCAGATAGCCACCATTTAGTAGACGGATTTGCGCAATTAGCAACGACCTCAGAAAGTCATCATGAAGTTACAAAGATGTCATGGATGGAGGGAACTCTTCTACACCACTTTGGTAAAACTTGTGAGATTTTAATCTTCTTAGTTGGAGCTATGACAATTGTTGAAATCATTGATCATTTCAACGGTTTTGCAACGATTAAAGATTACATCAGAACAAATAAGAAAAGAACCTTGCTTTGGATCGTTTGTATCCTAGCTTTCGTTCTTTCTGCTATCATCGATAACTTAACAGCTACTATTGTATTGATTACAATCTTAAGAAAGTTATTGAAAAACAACTCAGACAGAATCTGGTATGCAGGTTTGATCATTATTGCTGCAAACGCAGGTGGAGCATGGTCTCCAATTGGTGATGTTACAACAACTATGTTGTGGATGGGAGAAAGAGTTTCTACAGGGAAATTGATTGAATTCTTAATCATCCCATCTCTGGTTTGTATGGTAATCCCAACGGTTATCGCTTCTTTCTTACCTGCTTTCAAAGGAGAATTTGAAGCTCCAGTTGAAGAAGAAGAAAACAATTCTAAGGGTCCATTAATGTTATACTTAGGATTAGGTATGATTATTTTCGTTCCTATCTTTAAAACGGTTACTCACCTTCCTCCTTATGTAGGGATGATGTTATCCTTATCTATCGTAGCTGCCGTTGCAGAGGTAATTTCTAACAGACAATTGAACTTAACAAGTGCCAGTAAGGAAATTGAACAAGAAGAAATGGGAGAATTGGCAGATCACAACCCAGATGCTGGTCACCACTCTTCTCCTACTTTCAAGGCTTTGGGTAAAATCGAAATGCCTTCTATCTTATTCTTTTTAGGAATATTGATGACAGTAGCAGCGTTAGAGTCATTAGGTATGATTTACATTTTTGGTAAGAATGTAGAAGAAAGCATGCCCGTAGATTTATTCATTACCCTTATGGGAGTTGGATCAGCAATTATTGATAACGTTCCTTTGGTTGCCGCATCAATGGGTATGTTTGATATGACCAACCCTGAATATGCAATGGATAGTCACATTTGGCACTTTATTGCTTACTCTGCTGGTACAGGAGGATCTATGTTAATCATTGGTTCTGCTGCAGGAGTTGTAGCAATGGGGATGGAGAAAATTTCTTTCTTCTGGTACTTAAAAAATATTGCTTGGTTAGCGCTTCTTGGTTTCTTAGCAGGAGCTGGAGTTTACCTAGGAATTCAGATGTTCGTTTAATCGAACACAACATGTAACAAATTATAAATTTCAACGTTTATTCGAGTATGAATCATTCATTTTTAATGCAAATTGCAACAGACAGCACTGCTGTTTCTGAAGATTTCAAAGAAGTAGCCATTTGGCAAGCTGTAAAAGATGCAGGATCAACTCCCATGGGAGCTATTGTCCTTATCGTGTTAGCCATTATGTCTGTATACGCCATCTACATTTTCGTAGAGCGTTTCTTAGCTTTGAGAAGAGCGAGTCAAATAGACCCAAACTTCTTAACCAATGTAAAACAAATGCTAGTGGATGGTAAAATTGACGATGCCAAAAATCTTTGTGCAAGAACCAATACACCATCAGCAAGAATGATTGAAAAAGGTATTTCTCGTTTAGGAAAGCACGTAGATGTGGTTTCTTCTGCGATAGATAACACGGGTAAACTTGAAATTTCTAAGTTGGAGCAGCGTTTAAGCTTTTTAGCGACTGCCTCAGGTGCAGCACCTATGATAGGTTTCTTAGGAACTACATTAGGGATGGTACAAACCTTTAACGAGATGAAGAACTTGGATTCTTTACAGTTAGACACTATCGCACCAGGTATTATGACAGCTATGGTTACAACTGTAGCAGGATTGATTGTAGGTATTATCGCCTACATGGGGTATAACTATTTAGTGGCGAAGATTACCACAGTTATCTACAGAATGGAGAACGATGCTATGGAGTTCATGGACTTATTGCACAAACCAGGAAACTAAGAGACTATGGGATTCGGAACACAAAATAAAGTAAAGGCTGAGGGTGGAATGGCTTCCATGACCGACCTTGTATTCTTACTACTTGTATTCTTCATTATTATGAGTACAATGAGTGAGAACAATACACCGGTGGACTTGCCAAAACCTTCAGAAAAACTGGATCCATCAAAAACAAATACAACAACAACTGTAATTGTTACTGCAGATAACTTGTACCAAATTATGTCGGGTCAATTGGACGATGCAGCCAACCCTTTCAATACTAAAACGGAAGGTGGAAGCTACGAACAAGTAAAGGCATTCTTGGTGGAACAAGTAGAAGCAAATCCAGAAAGAAAATTAAAAATTGCAGGTTCTCGTGAAGCTAAATACGAAGCGGTTTTCCAAATTTTAGCTTTGGCTAAGAACAGAGAATGGAACCCTGCGTTGGCTTACGATTAACACTTATATTATGAGCAGTTACTTTGCTGAAATAGTAGATAAAAGAGACAATAGAAAGGCGATCATAGCGAGTTTACTCGCTATGCTTGTCGCTGCTTTCATCTTATTTTTTGTAAAGTATCACGAGCCTGATCCTCCCAAATTAGATGTGCCTTTAGTGGCTGAAATGATATTCCCAGAAGGAATAGATGCATTTGAGATAGACAATGGAGGTGGTGGAGCTCCTGAAGCTGCAACGGATGCTGTTGCTGCAGAAGAACCAACAAGAGAAGAAGAAACACAAGAAGATTCTCCTGTAGAAACACCTTCCTCTACAGGCGAAAACAAAACGCCTAATACACAACCTGCAACGCAAGAATCTTCAGAACCCGCAAACCCTTTTAGTGGTTCGGGAGGACAAGGAACAACAGGAACAGGTACTAGCATGGGAGAGGATAATGGACCCGGTCCAGGAACAGGTAATCCTGGGAAAGGTGGATCGGAAGGTGAAAGAGTTAGACTTTCAAACATTACTTCTACCCCAAAAACACCCAATTCAGAATACTGTAAAGTTGCATTAATACTTACCGTAAACTACGAAGGTAAAGTAATTTCAGTATCTGTAAACAGAAACGTAACAACTGCGGAGAATGAAGCTTTGATAGACGAAATTATTTCCTTGGCCAAAAAGGAAGTTCGCTACAAAGCAAAACCTGTAGGTTACCGCGTAGAAAAATGTTTCTACACCGTTTCTATACGTCCAAATTAATCGTATGACTTATCAAGAAACAATAGATTGGTTGTTTCAACAATTTCCCTCTTACCAAAACATAGGAGCGAAAGCCTATAAACCCGATCTATACAATGTTGAAAAGCTTTGTGCTATTTTCAACAACCCTCAAAACGACATCAAAACTATACATGTAGCAGGTACTAACGGAAAAGGGAGTACCTGTTCTTATATCTCCTCATTTCTAACTGAAGCAGGGTATAAAGTAGGTTTGTTTACCTCTCCCCACTTACAACGCTTCACAGAACGTATACGCATCAATGGTGAGGAAGTAAAAGAAGACTTTGTTGTTGATTTTGTAGCGAAAGTAAAAGCACAAAAACTCGACTACTCCCCTTCTTTCTTTGAGATCACCTTTGTGATGGCTTTGGAGTATTTCAAACAAGAGCAAGTAGATTTTGCTGTAATTGAAACCGGTTTAGGAGGAAGATTAGACGCCACCAATATCATTTCCCCAATTCTGAGTGTTATCACCAACATAGGTCTTGAACACACCAACTTCCTGGGTACAACGATAAAGGAAATTGCGGCGGAGAAAGGTGGAATTATTAAAAGGGAAACACCTGTAGTCTTAGGTACTAAAGGTGTGGAAGTAGTAGAAGTGATGGAAAAGATAGCGAAGGAGAAAGAAGCTGCTCTTTACTTCAGCAATGAAGCTTTAGATACACCTTCTACTCTTTTGGCAAATTATCTCCAAGAAAACTACAGAACAGCACATAAAGCTATTGAAGTATTAGTAAAGGAAACCTATATCCAATCGATTGATGTAGCACAAAACTTTGCAAAAGCACTTCAGAATTTATACGTAAATACAGGTTTAAGAGGAAGAATGCACTTGGTCCAAGAACAGCCAAGGATCATTTTTGATGCTGCTCACAACGCCGATGGCATTAAAAATTTACTTTCTAATTTCAATGAAGAAGGACTTTTGATTGTGTATGGAAGTTCAAATGATAAAGATTTCGAGTCAATTTTTCCTTTATTTCCAAAAAACGCCACTTATTTCCTCTCTGAATTCAAAAATGAACGCAGTGCGAAAATTGAGCTTTTGGAGCAAAATGCAACGAAAAATGGTTTAAATGCAAAATATTTTAAAAAAGTTTCTGATGCATTAACCGAAGCACAAAACACAGCGGGTCAAGAAGATACAATTCTATGTTTTGGAAGTTTTTTCTTATTGGAAAATTTATATGAAATTTTTTAATTTTTTTAGTTGCTAATTAGAATTATCCCCTTATATTTGCACCCGCAATCACGGTTCAACGGAACACAGAGTGATACTTGAAATAAGAAAGTTATTGGGCGATTAGCTCAGTTGGTTCAGAGCACCTGCCTTACAAGCAGGGGGTCACTGGTTCGAATCCAGTATCGCCCACTTTTAAAACTCTAATAACTTTCTCTCGGGCGATTAGCTCAGTTGGTTCAGAGCACCTGCCTTACAAGCAGGGGGTCACTGGTTCGAATCCAGTATCGCCCACCGAACAAAAAGGTCAAGTTTATTTTAAGCTTGGCCTTTTTTTATGTCTTTACTTTTCTACAACTTTATTCCACCTTATTTAGAATAGTATTCCATTTAGAAGTTTCGTTTATCGGTTTGTTTCTTGACTTCCGTCGAATACGCTTGGCAGATCACCAATCAATGTTAATCAAAAACTAGTGTGCTAGAGAAATAGATGAATGAACAGTTAAACTGCCGGCTCCTCGACTCCGCTCGGAAACCTTATGATAATTATTATTGTTAACCTAGGT
This sequence comes from Lishizhenia sp., assembly GCF_033720595.1. Taxonomy (GTDB): domain Bacteria; phylum Bacteroidota; class Bacteroidia; order Flavobacteriales_D; family Crocinitomicaceae; genus Lishizhenia. The sequence goes on from NZ_JAWWCF010000048.1 coordinate 12,327, forward strand.
TATCGAGCGGAGTCGAGATACCGAAAAAGGATCATAGATTTTTATTCCTCACATTTTTCAATATCTAATCTTGAGATAGAAAGAGAAGAAATTAGAAATTGAGTAATTTTGTTTCCTGAATTAAATTAGCTGCGTTGGCTTAAGCTAAAAAAAGACATTTACCTTGCGTGTAGAAATTGAAAATCCAAGAGAAAAGTGTTACCAGTGCAAGAAATCTAAGAGCACTTGTATCTGTAAACATGTTCGTCCTATAAAAACCAAAACGCGTTTCGTTATTCTTATGCACCCGAAAGAGGCTCGGAAAGAAAAAAACGGTACGGGTTATATGACGAATCTCCAGCTAGAAAACTCTGAGGTGATTGTTGGCGTAGATTTTAGTGAGAACAAACGGGTGAATGAAATCCTGAACAACGAAGACAATAGCGCTTTCTTACTCTACCCCGGAAATGACAATTTCAATTTATCCGTAAAGAACAGCACAGAAATCAATGCATTTTTTGACAAAACTCCGCATATCTTTATTTTAGATGGCACGTGGCCATGCGCCCGTAAAATGCTCAGGTTAAGTACCAATTTACAAACACTGAAAAGAGTAAGTTTTGATAATGAGATTAAATCTAAGTTTATTATAAAGCAACAACCGGAGCCACTTTGTTTGAGTACGATTGAGTCGGTATACACCGTAATTAACCTACTTAAAACGGCAAAGTTTGAAACGTGCAATACAGATAGCTTTCTGCTTCCTTTTGAAAAAATGATAGAGCAACAAATCGCCTGTATTCTAGACCCCAACAATAAGAATCATTACCGACCGAATAAAAACCCAACAATCGCACCCAAAAACATGTACAAGAAAGCATCTGAAAGGAATATCATTTTTGAGGAAAATAGATAGAGAATAGTATTCGTATTTAAACCCTACTAGCGATAGTACTGGCAGCCCGGAGTTTGGCTATGGAATGAAACTAGGGCTTTATAGAGCGACCTTAGAAGCTCTATAAAGCTTTAAGTTGAATGCATAGCCAAAGGAGGACTAAAAGGGATAGCGCGCCCCCAAGTTTCTTGGAGGGAGGAGCACCTACTTAATAATCCCACTTCTTATAAAAGGCGTTATAGAAGTTAATACCGAATTTAAAATTGAGTTGGGCAGGACCATAACTACTCTTCGAACTCACCGCGTAGGCACCCAGTTTGAAGATGGTTTTCTTGATTCTAAACTGTCGTTCTATCCCCGCATATAACTCCACTTGTTGAAAGTTACTCGAAGGTATGGCCATATAACTTCCTCCAATAGTTTCTTCTAATTTCAATTTATTGATCAGCGGGACTTTGTTTAAAAAGACACCTTTGAAATGATGTATAAAGTTTAATTGAAAATAGCTGTTTGCCGTACTTAAGGCCGTGTCTAAATTTTGTTGTGAATACACAGGGTTGGAGAAAAAGTAACGGTCTGAAGTTCTGAAAAACTTATATTCTACCGCCCTTAAATCTTGCTTGTATAAAAAACTTCCCGCAAGTGCGTAAACATCGGTTTCACCAAAATTTTTAAAATCTATCTCATCCTCTAATTTCAATTCCACATAACTAAAATTGGATTGTCCACCCAACAATTTAGGCACCCCCATTTTATGTTTAAAACTAACCACCGGCCACTTGGATCCCAGTATTATTTTCTGACCGTCTCTAATTTTATAGCGCTGTTGGAAGTGATACTCAAAATAAAGTTCTGTCATAAATATTCTGTAGCCTTCAAAATCGTTGGGTTGTTGAAAATTACCGAACAAACTCGACCACTCTGGATATTCTATATCTGAAATATTAATGCGGTCTGAGTATTCCATGCTTGCTTTAAGGTAGAGTCCGTTTGTTAGTTCTGAAAAATGATAGACACTCCACTTTTTATTGCGCACACGGTTGGCAGGAGCAATCGTTCCTTGTATACTTTGGTAACTGGTCATGAAATCATAAATATCACCGACTTCAAAACCAATCTTCGCAAAATTGAGCGAATTGTATTTATAATATCCATTGAATTGCCATTTCAGATCTTTGTTTCGAAAACCATAATCCAAAAGCGGATTGATCATAAATTCTTTGTGCGTTTTAGTACCTTGAGTGTAACGCACGCCTAAACGATGTCTATATCCACCTACCCCAAATGGAACCACTTGTTGAATTAATGGAATAACATAAAAGGATTGCTTTTTAAAGGTATTTCTATGACCGACACCATTAAAAATCATATTGAGAATACTGAAATCATTGAATATACTATCTCTTTTCATCAGGTATTCTTCACTTTGATGATAGCGCAAGATACTGTCTTGTTCGTGTATAAAAACCAGCTCTTCTTGTTTTAAAGGAAGTGGCCTTTCGTGTACCCAATACATACTGTCCCTGTCATATGCAGAGTCGTTCATAACACTCGGAGTTAACCAAAACTTCGCATTCAAACTTCGTGGATGAAACTGGTAATTTTCTTGTTTAATTCTGATGGCGCCATGAAAAGTTTTCTTCCCCTCTTTTAAACTATAAATAAACTCTTTTCTTACCGGTACGATTCTTTCTTGCACAAAAGCATAATCGCAGATGAAATGAAACTCTTTAAAATAGTTCAATACGGATTTAGAAAGCGATAAATCTACAGACAGCAACTTCCTACTTTCCTTGTGAAAATACAGCTTACCACTCCACAAAGGAGCTTCTTTAAAGCGCGGAAGAACTTCTATAACGTATATTTCCTCGTTGTTTTCATCATAATACAATTCTGCTATGTCATAGGTATAAGAAAGAAGTGCCAGGGAAGACAAAGGCGATACTAAGTTATGCGTCGTAACACCTGGTAAATTTTGAGCGTTTTTGAAGAGGTTTACATCAGCATCCTTGGAACCTTGTACAAACAAGTAAGGGTTACTCATTTCAAATTGCTGGGGAGCCAACCCAGAGTTACCATCCATCTGAATACTTACTGATACTCCACCTGCATTATTCTTATCGGATAAATCTAAATAAGCCTCAACGCTATCTTTATACTTGTTTGGCGTCTCGTAATAAGAACGCGCAACAAATTCATTAAGGTTCATTTTCTTTCTCCCAGAAGGCTGTTTGTACAATAAAGAATCGGGGACTTCCATTTCCAAACTACTGAGTACATACATGTCCATGGAATAAGCCGAGAGTTTATCCTCCCACTGCTTTTTCTCATCGATAACTTGACGCATAAAGGCCATGGCTCTTTTTTTCCTAGAATCTTCGGTAATCACGACTTCTTCTAACTCTAGCGCTTCGTCTTCCAAGGTATAATTTCGAAGTGTTTCTCCAGTCCCCACGAACAAACTATCTAGCTTCTCTTCATATCCAGCAGCTCTCACATACAGTTGAAAGTATCCCGTATCCAATTTCAAAATAAACTTCCCTTCTCCGTTGGTGAGCGTACCATAAGCAGTATTGATTACCCCTACCCGAGCAAAAGGCACTCCTTCTCCCTGATCATTTACCACTTTTCCTTTTAAAACCTGCCCATGACTTAAAAGAGAAATAAATACAACAAATAGTAGGTAAAAGAATTTCATACTCGTGTTTTCTATTTGACTCCTGACACCCGTAAAAGTTACATCATTCACAAGAACTCCTAAAATTTAATGACTAAAAACAGAAATAAACAGCCCCTTGTCTCGTGCTGAATATTAGCGTTCAAAAATGAGACAATCATCCTATAAATAGTTCTTTAAAACTTCCTTTTCCACGATAGCTTTAGTAATTTAACCCTCCAAAGAAACGCGATACTTTTCGCATTAAATTGGACCCTATGGACGAACTCCTCGCAGCACGACTCCAAATGGCAAGTTCTATGGTTTTTCACATCGTATTTGCCGCCATAGGAATGGTTATGCCCTTCCTGATGATGATTTCACATTACAAATATTTAAAATCTGGTAACGACCTTTATTTACAGCTTACCAAAACCTGGCAAAAAGGTGTGGCTATATTTTTTGTGGTAGGAGCGGTTTCTGGTACTATGCTCTCTTTTGAGTTAGGATTGCTTTGGCCAGAGTTCATGAAACACGCAGGTCCAATTATCGGCATGCCATTCTCTTTAGAAGGAACCGCCTTTTTTGTAGAAGCAATAGCCTTAGGTTTCTACCTCTACGGATGGAAAAACATTAAAAACAAATGGTTCCACTGGTGGACAGGTGCTATTGTGGGAATTTCTGGTTTGACTTCAGGTATTTTGGTTGTAGCCGCAAATGGTTGGATGAATGCACCGAGCGGTTTTGATTATAAAGACGGGGTATTTAGCAACATTGATCCTATTGCAGCCCTATTGAATGATGCTTGGTTTTCTCAGGCACTACATATGTCACTCGCCGCTTTCATTGCTGTAGGTTTTGCTGTTGGAGGTTTACACTTATGGCAGTATTACAGAAAGAAAAAATCTGATATACACTTTAAAGCTTTCACCATCGCCCTAAGCATTGGTGCCATAGGAGCTATTTTAATGCCCATTAGTGGTGACATTGCCGCTAAAGACATTGCAGTGCGACAACCTGCTAAATTGGCCGCTATGGAGGCTTTGTACGAAACAGAAAAAGGAGCAGATTTATTAATTGGAGGAATTGTTAATGAAGAAAGCCAAGAAGTGAGCTACGCCTTGCACCTCCCAAAAGCACTCTCATTTCTCGCCTTTAATGATTTCGATGCGGAGGTAAAAGGACTGAATGAATTTCCCAAAGATGAACACCCTCCTGTAGCTTTAACCCATTATTCTTTCCAGGTGATGGTAGGTATTGGAGGTTTTCTTGCCCTTCTGGGTATTATTTTCCTAATCAGCATAAAAAAGAAAAGTTGGCGCCAAAAGAAATGGTTCTTGTACGCCTTTTTAGTCGCTACCCCACTTGGCTTCGTAGCACTAGAAGCAGGTTGGTTTGTAACGGAATTAGGGAGACAACCTTGGATCATCAATGGAATTATGAAAACCAAGGATGCCGTAACTCCGGTTCAAGGCATACAATACAGCTTTTATTTATACATGCTTATTTACATTGGTTTAAGCATTACGGTGTATTGGTTAATGAATAGACAAATAAAAAAACTAAATAGCTTGTAATATGGAATTCATTGTACTCACATTTCTCTTTTTAGCGATATTGTTTTACC
>NZ_JAWWCF010000049.1:0-17433 GCF_033720595.1 Lishizhenia sp.
CCGGGTAAAACTTCTTCTCCAAAGATTACATGCGTTGTAAAACTAGTATCCCCAGTATTCATTAACGCATCATTGAAACCACTTAACTCAAATTCGTACAGACTATCATTAACAAGAGGGTAGCTAAAATTAAATAACAACTGTTTTGGACTATCTCCATACTTCACAGTATGTTCTAAAAAGGTTCCACTGGAGGTCTGAAGCTGAACATTATCTAAAGAATTAGAATCTATCTGCTCATCAAAATGAACCAAAAGTTTATTCGAATTGATGAGCGTTATTTGATTGATTTCAGGAGCAAAGCTGTCTACAGGAATATTACCTACAAACAATTCATCGAAGTAAAACTTAGTTGCATTAGAACTCGTGTATTGATAATACAAACCAAAATAATTGCCGGGGAGAAGCATATTCACTATTGCACTATCTACAGTTAAAAAGGATGCTTGTTGCGTATCGAAAATTTCCATGCGCCATAAACTGGTGCTATCCACACTTATCCTCAAGTGAATATCGAAAGAAGAATTGATCAAATTTGGTGGCCCCGTCAACAACTCGCTAATAGTAACGGATTGATGCATCAAGCGAATTGCATCGCCACTTCCCGATTCCCCAAACTGCAGGTACAAGCCCTCTGAATTACTTGACAAACTGCTGTCTGGACTCGCCAAATAAACTCGGGCAAAATTTCCGCTGGAAGGACTAAAATTTAGACGAAGTTGAAATTCCCAGACTTTCCAGTTTAGATTATTGATGTTGTGCGCCCGACAAAGCGTGGCAGTACCTGCTTGATTGTCGTTCAGTTGCAACTGTTCCAAGGAATTAATCGTAAATTTACTGCTGTCTCCCCTCCATCCAGAAGTTTGAAAAACAAAATCACTGTTAAATTTTTCCGTAATTTGTGAAATTACAACATTAACCGTGAAAATTAGTGATAAAGCTAGGGTTGATGTTTTCATGGTGGTAGTTTAGAACCTTAAAGTTAGTACATTTGCCCCGAAATTTAATGGAGGTCAGGCAGTTTTAACCCTGCGAGAAGACGCAAGTAGAACAATTTTTAAGAGAGATAAAATGAAAGTAGCAGTTGTTGGTGTAACAGGTATGGTAGGTCAAGTAATGTTAAAAGTATTGGCCGAGCAAAATTTCCCAATCACTACGTTGATTCCTGTGGCATCTGAAAGATCTGTAGGAAAAGAAATAGCTTTTGGTGGAAATACTTACCAAGTAGTTGGTTTAGAAACTGCTGTAGAAATGGTTCCAGATGTTGCCATTTTTAGTGCAGGTGGAGAAACAAGTTTAGCTTGGGCACCTAAGTTTGCTGAGGTAGGTACGGTTGTTATCGACAACTCTTCTGCTTGGCGTATGGACCCAACCAAAAAATTGGTCATTCCAGAAATTAACGGAGACAGTATCACAGCAGAAGATAAAATTATCGCAAACCCGAACTGTAGCACCATTCAAATGTTAATGGCTTTAGCACCTTTGCATAAGGCCTACGGAATTAAGCGTGTAGTAGTTTCTACTTACCAGTCTATCTCTGGAACAGGAGTAGCTGCAGTAGATCAAATGATGAGAGAACGTAACGGTGAGCAAGGAGAAATGGCCTACCCTTACCCTATCGATCAAAACTGTTTGCCGCATTGTGATTCTTTCTTAGACAATGGATATACGAAAGAAGAAATGAAGTTGACCAACGAAACAAAGAAAATCTTGGACAACAACATTAATGTTACCGCAACTGCAGTAAGAGTTCCTGTACAAGGTGGTCACTCAGAAGCAATCAACGTTGAATTTGAAAATGATTTCGATTTAGCTGAGGTTCGTAAAATGTTACACGAAACAGAAGGGGTAACGTTACAAGATTCTCCAGAAACAAACACTTACCCTATGCCTTTATATGCAGCAGGTAAAGATGATGTTTTCGTTGGACGTATCCGTAGAGATGAATCGCAAGCCAATACTTTAAACATGTGGTGTGTGGCAGATAACCTTAGAAAAGGTGCAGCTACCAATGCCGTTCAAATTGCTAAAAAATTAATTGCAAATAATATTCTTACCGTAGAAATGGCGTAAATACCGTAAGATTTTGTTCATAAATGAAAAAAGGGGGTACTAAGGTATTCCCTTTTTTTTATGGCTACCTCCCCTCCCAAAGGTACTTGGGGCGGGGTCCCGTCATCCGTTGCAACGCTTCGCCCAGTTGGCAATTTAACGGACTTGGCCCAGTAGCTTCTTGGGTCGCTCCTGCCCCAAAGCGTTGCATGGCAAACTGTGCTGCAGGGTTTTCACTACTACCGGTGGTAGAATTCCAAACTTTTCAATTTATGTCACATCCAAAAGCTTAATGTTTTCGTAGTTCTCTTGAAGAAAGATTATTTTTGCACCCTGTAAAATTGTAGTACATGCATTTAGAAAGAATTGAAAGTAGCATAGCCCCTTTGGTGGAACAATTGCGTAAGCACGAACTTTACGCCAATCTCAAGAACATAGAAGACATCCAGCTCTTTATGGAAGAACACGTCTATGCGGTTTGGGATTTTATGTCACTTCTAAAAGCATTGCAACAAAGTTTAACCTGTACTACTACACCATGGGTGCCCGTAGCCAATCCAAAAATTGCGCGCTTCATCAATGAAATTGTTCATGGAGAAGAAAGTGATTTAAACGAACTGAATGAGCCTAAGAGTCATTACGAAATGTATTTAGACGCTATGGAGCAAGTAGGTGCTAACAGCACCCATATTACACAATTTGTAGCTGCCGTACAAGCAGGAGCTACCGTAGCTCAAGCCTTAGAAGAACTTCCGATTTCTGCTTCTACTAAAGCCTTTGTAAACTATACCTTTTCTTTGTTAGAAGAGGGAAAAGCGCATAAAATAGCATCTGCTTTTACTTTTGGTAGAGAAGATGTTATCCCTGATATGTTTATTGCCATAGTTAAAGAGGCTGAAGACAATGAAGGAAAAGATGCTTACAACAAACTGACGTATTATTTAGAGCGTCACATAGAACTTGATGGCGATGAGCATGGACCACTCTCTTTAGAAATGATAACTGAATTGTGTGGAAACGATGAACAAAAATGGCAAGAGGTGGAGCAAATAGCACAGGAAGCTCTTACACAGCGTATCGCCTTATGGGATGGTATTAACGCCAAAATAGAAGCGCATAAAGCAGTTATGGCTTAAACGGCTAACAATAGCAATACATACCCCGCATCCCCAAGGTTCTTGGGGAGAGTAGCAATGGATAGCGTGTTAAAGCAGCCACAAAAAAACGGAGAACTGAAAACAATCCTCCGTTAAACCCAAAATTCTTATGAAACCTAATGTCAACTTGTGCTGACGATTAGTGTATAACTAAATCCGTGCCAAGTTCTTATTCTTTAAAACAAGGCTATGCTTATACCCGCCGTAATTGGCGAAAGCTTTACGCTATTTTCATGTGTAAATAAATCTGTAAAATAATAGGCTGCGTAAACACTCCAATTTCTGATTCCAACACGCGCCGTAAGTCCGTATCTCAAAGGATTTCTATCTGGAAAATTGTAATTTTTAAACTTGTAATTTTTCCCTTCAATATTTTCTTTAGTCTTAGTATACGCATTTAACTGATAACCTATTTTACCCCCCACAAAAAACTTAAAGTGCTGGTATCCTTTGGTTCTAAAACGCAATTCCACAGGGATTTCAATATAATTGGCATTGAACTTACTCCAAACAATGTCTTGCTGTAAAGCCAAAGAATAGGTAGAAGTAGAACCCTCGGTATAATCACTGTTAAACCCAATTTTTGTTCTGTTGTTATAATGACTAAAAGCCACACCCCAACCTAGTCCAACAGTATTTGCTTTGGTAAAAGGAATGTCAAACATCACATTGACATTAAAACCAATCGAGCTCCATGGGCTATTTAAAGGAGAAAGATCACCTTGCCAATCGTTGTAGAGTACATCTACCACCAACCTATCGTATTTACGCAGTTTCGTGGTATCGTAATTACTAAAGCCACTGTAAAACCACATCACGCCAGGTCTGTGACGCGAAACTAATCCTTGTTCCTCTTCTAAGTATTGCGCTTTGAGTCCGCCACACAACACCAACACACTTACAATTGCAAGAAAATATCTCAAAAACTATCTTTCATTTGTTCCCAGTTCCAAGCCGTTTCTATGGCGTAAGCAACATCATGTTTTGCTTCCCATTTTAAAGCATCTCTAGCTTTGTCAACTTTAGCGAAAATTTGAGGTACATCCCCCGCTCTTCTTGGTCCGTATTTAAAAGGAATTTCTTTTCCCGTTACCTTCGCAAAGAGGTCTATGCATGCTTTTACACTTGTCCCAACACCTGTACCTACATTAAATACATCGTAGAACTCATCCTTTTGACCTTCTAAATAATCAAAGGCAGCCACATGCGCTTCTGCCAAATCTACAACGTGAATGTAATCGCGTAAACAAGTGCCATCTTCGGTATCGTAATCATTACCAAAAACAGTAAGTTCTTTTCTTAAACCATGCGCTGTTTGGGTAATGTAAGGCATTAAATTATTTGGAATTCCTTGAGGCTCTTCACCAATCAAACCAGTTGGATGTGCTCCCACAGGATTGAAATAACGCAAGGCAACCACTTTAAAACTAGGACTTCCTTTATATACGTCATTCAAAATTTGCTCACACAACAATTTTGTTGCACCATAAGGAGATGCAGGTGGAGCCAAAGGAGTTTGTTCTGTAACGATAGGATTTTCAGGTTCACCATACACCGTACAGCTACTCGAAAAAACAATGTTCTTAATTTCAAACTGTTTCATGAAATTAAGGATGGACAATAAACTAGTAAGGTTATTATCATAATATTTCAAAGGATCTTGTACCGACTCCCCCACAGCTTTATCTGCAGCAAAGTGAATCACTCCCCAAAATTTATAGTTTTGACCTAATTTTTCAAGAAGAGCGGCATCCTGACAATTACCTTCAACAACTTCTATTTTACGATCTGCAATTTGCTCCAAGCGATTCGGAACATCTCTTTTTGCATTTCTGTAATCGTCTAAAATTACCGGTTCATACCCATTATTAATTAGGGCTAAAACGGTGTGAGAACCAATATAACCAGCTCCTCCAGTTACTAAAACGTACTTCTTTTCGGTCATAAAACCAAAAGTAATAAAAATAGAAACCAGAAGAGGTGTTATGTTTACTTTATTGCACTACAATGGGCTTCACACCACGTATCCCCATATCCACTAAAGAATCACCGTCTAAGGGTTCAAAAATGTTATTTTGTGCGGCATCGTACCACTCTATACTTTTGTTGGTGCTAAAAGAAACATCCACAATTACATCTTCTGTTTCGTTTCCTGTAATCACCAAATCTTGCTCAAAGTCACCCGTTAAAACACAACTTCCCGGAGGAATAGGAGAAGTCGCTGCCAAAGGATTAGGAACCGTAATTTGTCCAGATTCTCCTGTGCTCACAATTGGATTCTGAATCACACTATTGGGATGGATTTCTAAAGCCCAATACCCTTGTAGTTTATTTGAATTTACCGTTTCTGTTTGCGTTTTAATCACATGCTCTGTAATGTAGGTGTTGAAACCTAAGAAGCATGCTAATGTAGCCGTTGCATCAATTCCATTGGCCCTAAATTCTATATCTGCATTTTGGTAACTTACCGATACACGTATCCATTCGTAGGTATCTGCTTTAACATCAGCGATAGGAATCTCAGCCAAAATCTCGCCATCATTGACACGTATTGCTTTGTCGTAATCTATCGCATTATCTCCACCCGTTGTTGTTTGCGCCCCAGTGTAGCAGACTTCACCATCTTGTAGTTGCGTGTAAGCATTTTGTGCCAACTCTATGTAGTGTATGGAGAAAGCATTGTAGCTAGGATCTTGCGCTCCATGGTTAGCAGGCACGGGTGCAGGATTTCCAAGATTATCTGTTCGTTCCTGATTGGGGTCTAACTTCAAGCGAAATACTAGTTTTGGAGCATCCGTATCTTGCGGTGTATCATCCTTTACATCTTCTTTCTTACAAGCCAATAAGCTCAATGCAAGAAAACCAAAAATCAATTTATTTTTCATAGGTTCTAGTTTAGCTCAACTTCCATTTGAACAATTTGCACTTGGTTATCATAAGAATGCTTGTAGCCCAAATCATAAACCATTACATAGCGCGATCCATCAGGAGCGTTGAAATTATGGGTATGGTAATCGGTTGAGAACCCTTGCTTTTCGAGAACCTCTAGCTTAACGGGAGAAGATCTGTAAATATCAAAGGTTTGATTTAAAACGGAATAATTGCGTTGTAATTGTCTATTCAAGGCTGTAAAGAGTGCGTTCTTCTCTTTGTTGCGTTGATTGTGAAATTGATTTTTACAGGAAGAAGAACAAAATTTCTTGTTGGACCTTCCCTTGAATTCTTCATTGCAATTTTCACAGATTACTGCTTTCATAAGTTTGTCAGTTTTAGCGAATAAAATAATTAATACATAATTCTTTAAGGTTTAGTTATTCAATGAAAGTTAAGGATAGAATAGTAGCGCGATTTATGCTAATCTTCCCATTTACAAAGCGTACGACTGTAGGTATTTCTGGCCTTTGCCAAACTTACCGCAATAATGTCGTGTGTGCAGGCGTTCAATCCGCGGCACGACTTCTTTAAATGATAACGTTTGGCACTCGTACTCTTACAAATGTACACTTGACTTTGTACTGCTGTGTTGGGTAATTCCTTCTCTTGAAAAGAAGAAAAAAACACAAGGCAAGAAGTAAGTAGTAATGTTTTCAACATGAATAGCGCGTTTCCTACAAATCTAACTAATTTTTTTTATGCAAAAAAAAGCAAGATACCTTCTTCAATTTCAACCCTTCAATTTTCACCACTTCCCTCTAAAATAAGTATCTTCACAGCTCCAATGGATTTACAAAAACACAGACATTACAAGAAGAGCTATAAACTCTTTATCCGCTATTTCATTTATGGCGTTGTGTTGCTAATGCTCTTGTATTTAATCCGTTCGAAAATGGACAGCGTCCCCAAAGAAAACGCTCCCCAAGAAATAGAACATTTTAGTATAGAAACCCCATGATAGATCCCTACAACGACGAATATTTTATGAAACAGGCCTTAGCCGAGGCGCACAAAGCTTTTGACCGTGATGAAATTCCGGTGGGTGCTGTAGTTGTAGCCAATAAACAAGTTATTGCTAGGAGTCATAATTTAAGTGAAGTACTTAATGATGTAACTGCCCATGCAGAAATGCAAGCCATAACCGCAGCTGCCAATCATTTGGGGGGAAAGTACCTCATTGACTGCACGCTCTACGTTACCCTAGAACCTTGCGTAATGTGTGCTGGAGCTTTGTCGTGGGCTCAAATAAGTAATATCGTATATGGAGCGAGTGATGAAAAACGTGGAGCTGGTAGGTTTGACACATCCCTTTATCATCCTAAAACTAAAATAACTGGTGGAATTATGGCCGAGGAATGTGGTGAAATTATGCAACGTTTTTTTGCCAATAAGCGCAAATAGCCTTTGTTCCTCTCTAAGCCTCACCTTATCAAAAAGAAACAAGCAAAATAAATAGGAACATTAACTTTAATGTCAAATAGAAAAACATGAGTTTTAACATAGATTTATTGAAACGCGTTTGTGAAGCACCTGGGGCTCCAGGGTTTGAGCAACGCATTAGAGAAGTTGTCTTAGCAGAAATTAAAGACTTGGTTGACGAGGTAGAGCTCGACAACATGGGTAACGTTTATGCCATTAAACGCGGAAAAAGCGATAAGCGCGTAATGGTAGGTGCTCACATGGATGAAATCGGATTTATTGTTACACACATAGATGATAATGGATTTATTCGCTTCCATACTTTAGGAGGTTTTGACCCTAAAACGTTAACCGCACAACGTGTTATTATTCATGGAAAAGAAGATGTAATGGGAGTGATGGCTTCAAAACCCATCCACGTAATGACAGCCGAAGAAAGAACCAAAGTTTCGAAAATCACCGACTATTTCATCGACACAGGTCTTCCCAAAGAAGAAGTTGAGCAACTCATTAAAGTAGGTGATCCTATTACACGTGAACGCGGACTCATAGAAATGGGGAATTGTGTAAACTGTAAATCTCTAGATAACCGTTTGGCCGTTTTCATTCTTATCGAGACCTTGAAATATTTGAAAGACAAAGAAATTCCGTACGATTTCTACGGTGTATTTACCGTACAAGAAGAAGTAGGGATTAGAGGAGCGAATGTTGCAGCTATGCGCATCAACCCTGATTTTGGGTTTGGTTTAGATACGACCATCGCTTACGATTTACCGGGAGCACAAGCACACGAAAAAATCACTTCTTTAGGAGAAGGAACGGCCATTAAGATTATGGACTCTTCAACAATTTGTGATTACCGTATGGTTGAGTTTATGAAGAAAACAGCCAACAACCACAGCATTAAATGGCAGCCAGAAATCTTAACAGGTGGAGGAACAGATACGGCGGGTATCCAACGTATGACAGAAGGAGGATCTATTGCGGGAGCAGTGAGCATACCAACACGTCACTTACACCAAGTAATAGAAATGGCACATAAAGAAGACATTACTAACTCCATTGAATTACTCTCAAAGTGTATCCAAGAAATTGATACGCACGATTGGAGCTTCTAATCATTATTGTAAAGCCAGAAGAATTATTTTTTCTGGCTTTTTTAACATTTCAACTTAAAATATAATCACCCATGAAGCGTTTTGCTTCAAACTAAAAAATCATGAAAACTATCCAATTAATGATCTTGGGACTGTGTTTACCTTTTTTGGGTAAGGCCCAAACAACAACACCTGCATTACGCATCAATGAAGCATACATGTCCCTAGGAGGTCAAGGTGCATTTAGTCCTGGCCTTTCCCAGCAAACCTATGAGAAATTAGCACCGAACTCATCTTTACTCCTCAACAATTACGGAAACTATTATTACTATTCAGGATCCGCGAACTATAAATTAGGGGTAGGTCTACAGTTCAGAGACAAAACAAAAACAGGTTTTAGAAAGCATATTGAACTACGCGTTGGGCTTTCTTATAACAGTTACAGAGGCTATAATTCTTATAGAAGTTCGTACGAAAAAACTCCTTACGACACCCTGGTTTCTCAACAAACAGGACAAGAATACTATATCGACTCCATCTATACTGAATATTCAAGCATCAACCATAATTTTGACATGCTGTCTATTGATGCTTCTCTTATTTTCAGAACAAACGCAGAAGCAAGATGGTCTTTATACGGTGGAATCGGGGCAACTTATGGAACCTCTTTGTATAGCCGAACCAATGTAAACAGCGGAGAATATGGATACACCGTGGGTGCTCAAACCGGAAGTTCTTACAGCTGGAACTCTAGTAACAATAAAAACGAGAGTTACAGAAATGAGGCAAATACAGCGTTTACCGTGTACGTTCCAGTTGGACTAGATTTCAGAATTGCCAACAATAATGAATTCTTTAAAAATCTGCATTTATACACAGAACTTACCCCCAACTTTACGTTACAGAACATCGGTGGCTTTGAAACCATGAAGTCTCCAGGTTTAGGAATGAATTTCGGTGCTTACTACAGGTTTTAATCCTTATCCCAAATAATTAGAAAGGCTGTCTTACAAAAGGCGGCCTTTTTTACATGCTATTTTTTGAATTCCTGTTGGCAAACGGCCAGGCTATCCTTCCAACTTCACTCCTAACCGCTAAGTTTTCCCAAAGCCTATAGGGCTTCTTTAAGTCGCCGCTATATACTTGGTAAATCTAAGCGCTTCGTGCGTTCACTTTTCATCCTATCCTTGTTTGTATCACCTCGGAATTGTACTCAAGTTAACCAACTCTCCCTCTCTCTACCATACGCGCAGTCAATACTGTTTTTCTCTTATCTTTGCCCCTTCAAGAAAAGGCTATGAAAAAAATATATCATTTATCATCGTGCAACACTTGTCAACGCATCATTAAGGAGTTAGAATTACAAGGTGACGTTGAATTACAAGACATTAAACAAGAAAACATAGACGAAGCTACCTTAGACATGATCAAAGAAAAAGTAGGTTCTTACGAGGGTATGTTTAGTAAACGTGCTATGAAGTACAGATCTATGGGCTTAAATGAAATGAACTTAACGGAAGCCGACTACAAAAAATACATGTTAGAAGAATATACTTTCTTGAAGCGTCCTTTCATCATTTTGGAAGACGAAGTATTTGTAGGAAATTCTAAGAAGGTAGTAGAAGCTGCCAAAAAAGCTTACCAAGGAGCGTGAGAAATGTAATTATTGCCCACTTGGCCCTTTTTGCTGTAAATATGATTTACGGTGCCAACTACATTTTGGCCAAAGACGTCATGCCCAACTATTTAGGTCCAAATGCATTTATTTTTATGCGCGTGGCCGGGGCTTCATTGTTGTTTTGGATCATTCTCTTGTTCCAAAAACGAGAAAAAATTGAGCGTAAAGATTGGTTAAAGATTGCCGCTTGTGGTTTGTTTGGTATTGCCATGAACCAACTTTTCTTTTTCAACGGTTTAAGTCTTACTTCGGGTATAAATGCGTCTATTATCATGACTTCCACACCCATCATTGTTGCTGTTTTGGCCTTCTTTATTCGTAAGGAAGCCTTGAGTAAGATGAAGGTTTCTGGAATTGTCATTGGAGCAATTGGTGCCATAAGTTTAACCCTTGCGGGTAGTAACCCTGCTGTTGATTCTGCTTTGGGCGACCTTTTTATTTTCGTTAATGCAGCCAGTTATAGTGTTTACCTTATTTTGGCGAAATCCCTGATGGAGAAATACAAACCCTTGACTGTTCTTACCTATGTGATGACCTTCGGTTTGTTCCTCATTACCTTATTCCCCTTAACGATTCCTGAATTAATGGATACAGATTTTGCCAGCTTTACAGGCCCCATTATTGGGAAGGTAATTTTCGTAATTGTAGGGGTTACCTTTATTGCTTACCTTTTTAACATCTTTGCATTACAACACGTGAGTCCAACAGTTTCTGGATCTTACATATATTTACAACCTATACTGGCTATTTTCTTTGCCTTCTTCTTTTTCTACATCGGTATTTCTGATGATGATTCTGGAAGTGTTTCTTTAGAAAAAGTGCTGTATATGTTATTGGTATTTGCGGGAGTTTTTATTACTTCACGTTCTACCTATCTGGAAAACAAAAAACGCAAAGCTTTGGCCCGCAATGAGGCGAAAGATGCACAAACTATTAATACTGTTGATCAGTAAAATTAAGATTAGATTATGCTTCAATCCATGACAGGCTACGGAAAGGCCACAGGAAATTATAAGGATAAAAAAATTGTTGTTGAAGTTCGCTCTTTGAACAGCAAAAACTTGGATTTAATGGCGCGTATTGCACCACTTTACAAACCGCTCGAATTAGAGTTGCGTAAAAAAGTGGGACAAGTTTTAGACCGCGGTAAAACGGAGTTGAGCATTAACATAGAAAACACGGGTGCCACAGCCAACTATGTAATTAACCAAGAACTGGCCAAAGCCTATTACAAAGATCTAAAGCAGTTGTCTTCTGATTTAGAAGAGGAGCAAGATCTTTTGCCTATGGTATTGCGCATGCCAGAAATCTACATCAACCAAACAGAAGAGTTGACCGAAGAGGAAAGCAACTTCTTGATGGGATTGTTGGAAGAGGCTTTGCAGAAATTATTAGATTTTAGAAAACAGGAAGGAGTTTCTTTAAGTCAAGATTTCACAGATAGAATTACGACGATTAAAACCTTGTTAGACGAGGTTCCAAAATACGAAGAGTTACGTATAGACATCATCAAAGAGCGCATGCGCAAAGGCTTTGAAGAGAATAACAATCAGAGTATTGATGAAAACAGATTCGAGCAAGAATTAATCTATTACATTGAGAAGTTAGATGTTTCTGAAGAGAAAGTTAGATTGGCCAATCACTTGGATTACTTCATTGAAACGATGAACAATTCAGATAAACCTGTGGGTAAAAAATTAGGATTCATCTCTCAAGAAATCGGTAGAGAAATCAATACACTTGGAAGTAAATCTTACCATGTTGACTTACAAAAGATCGTGGTTAACATGAAGGATAATTTAGAGAAGATTAAAGAACAAGTATTAAACACACTTTAAATTAAGAATTCCTCTCGACTCCGCTCGAGAACCGCTTATAAAATTAAATACTCTACCCCCTTGATAAAAATCGTTTATCAAGTAGAGTTATGAAATTTAAGACCATGAACAAAGAAGGAAAATGCATCATATTCTCTGCGCCATCTGGGGCAGGGAAAACGACCATAGTACAACATTTATTAAAACAAGATTTAGGTTTGTCTTTTTCTATTTCGGCATGTTCTAGAGATCCTAGACCCAACGAAGTAGACGGGAAAGACTACCACTTTTTAGGTTTGGAGAAATTTCAACAGGAGATTTTAAACAATGCCTTTTTAGAGTGGGAAGAAGTTTACACCAACAATTACTACGGAACACTAAAAAGCGAAATTGAACGCATTTGGAACGAAGGGAAAACTGTAATTTTTGATGTGGATGTTATTGGTGGACTCAACCTTAAGAAATACTTTGGAGACAAAGCTTTGGCCATCTTCGTACAACCCCCTTCTTACGATGAGTTAGAAAAGCGTTTACGCTACAGAAGCACAGAAAGTGAAGACAAGATTAACCAACGTATGTCTAAGGCAAGAGAAGAGCTTTCTTTCGCCCCTCAATTCGATCATATATTAGTGAACGACAACCTTGAGCACGCTTTAGAAGAAGCTGAAAAATTGGTGGGAACATTCATCAAAGCATAAGATATGAAAGTAGGATTGTATTTCGGAAGTTTTAACCCCATACACATTGGTCATTTAATCATTGCCAACCACATGGTTGACACAACAGATATGGATCAAGTATGGATGGTTGTATCGCCGCACAATCCACTTAAAAAGAAAAAGAGTTTATTAGAAGATTATCATCGATTGGCCTTGGTGAACGAGGCCATTGAGGATAACCTGAACCTAAGAGCATCTGATATAGAGTTTAAACTCGAACAACCTTCCTACACGGCAAATACCTTAGCCTACCTTAAAGAAAAGCACCCTAAGCATCAATTTGTACTTATCATGGGGGAAGACAATTTGCGCACCTTCCACAAATGGAAGAATTACGAGCAAATTTTAGAACGCTACGAAATCTATGTGTATCCGCGCGTGGTTACCGTACAAGAAATGGAAAAAGGTACGATAGAACACAACGCCTTACAAGACCATCCTCACGTACATTTTTGCGGAGATGCCCCTTTGATGAAAATCAGCAGCAGCTACATACGTAAAGCCATTAAGCTTGGGAGAGATGTACGTTATCTACTCCCCAAACCGGTGCTCAAGTACATCGACGAGATGAATTTTTATCGATAAACTGTTAGACTTTTAGATCGAAAGATTATTTAAGGTTTGATAGCTGGACACAAGTATGTCTTTTTTCAAACAAGGATAGGATGGAAAGTGCGAGTGGTAAAGGCTTAGCATAACAAGCTTAAAGCGGCGACTCAAAGAAGCCTCTTTAAGGGCGAGTTATTCTTAGCCTTTAGTAGCAAACTTGGAAGGATAGCCTGGCCGTTTGCCTAATTACCTTATCACCATTACAAAAAACATTAACACAACAGAAGTGCAAATTAGAATGGCCTGTACCAAGAATAAAGCATTCATACTTTTTACAGCTGCCACCAATTTGCGTTGCTCTTTATTATTCATCGCCAATTTTATACGCGTAGAAAACTTGTTATACAACAAGAACATATAAATGTAAATGGCTAGAACGATGGCACCGACAGATAACTGCGGAACTCTTCTTGCAATAACATCTGTTAATGTATAGTTAGCTTGACCGGGCAACGCAAGAAAGCTATTGTTCAACCTGTCTAAAGTCGTAAAAAGATCGACGACTAAGGACAACAAATAAAGTCCGGCAATTAGCAGCATAAAAACACCTAAAAAACGCGACCATTTTCCCGTAGACAATAAGATTCCTTCTGTTTTGTCTGTAATATTTAAAAGTGGGCTTTGCTCTTGTTGAGTAGCAGAATTTTCCATTAGATTGTAGGTTTAATAGTTGAAAAAGAAGTAGGTAAACACCAAGAATAAGATAGACAAAGTACAGATTATTATGATTCCTTGCAGCTTAAAAAATTGGCGCAAATTGTCGAGAGCTAAATCCAGTTCTTTTTGTTGTTCTTTTGCCAACGCCAATTTCATTTTGTTTGCGGCTGTATTGAGGTAATGAAAAAACATGTAATACAAGAAAAAGATGACTAAGGCCACCATGACACCGATAAAAATGCCCAGAAAATCGAAATCTGAAAATATAAATAAACATAAGACGGCGTAAAGACTGGCAACAACTAAAAAAGTAATACCCAAAAATTTGCTGTTATTAATCAGCTTAAAAAGGACTTTTCTCAGGTCGTAATTTACCGCTATACCCTCTGAGTGGTCATCATCTAATATATCTTTTTCCATGTGTAGTGATTGAGTTAGAGCCAACAATATACATATTCTCTTATAAATGTTGGAAGCAGCTGTTGAACTTTTGATACAAAAAAACTCCGCCCCATAGTCTGAGGCGGAGTAAATCAACAAAAGGTGTTGAATTATTTATCTAATATCTGCTCGATTAAACCAGCATTGGTTAAGTTGAGTTTTAAAGAGAATTTTATGCTTTGTGCGTAATTTGCTTGTTGTAAATTGTTGCTTTGCACGATTGGGAAATAGATGCCGAAAACATCTCCCATACGAATTCCTAAACCTAAATCGTATACTTCTTGTTGTACACCGTTATTTGAAATAGTACCGTAATCTGCAAACACTCCTACAAGGTGTGTTAAGACGGGTAATGGTGCATAGAAATTGATTGCCGCCATACTTTCGTTGGCTGCTAATCCACTTGCTGAACCAAAGTTCCCCATATCATTATTGTGCTGATTGGCCCACATTCCGCTCACTTCATTTCTACCGAAGTAATACTCTTCCATAAACAAATCTTGTCCTCCTGTTCTACCAGAAACGGGTGCAGCATATCTGTTGGCATTGTAGGCACTATTTACGTTGTAAATAAAGTTGTTTAAGGCAAAGGCGCGTACTTCAATGTAGTTTCTTTTCTTTTTAATGTAGTAATTCCACTTGTACTTCAATTCTACCGAAGCTCTTGCCATTTCATCGTTAAGGTTCGATTGTATGTAACTCGCTCTGGCATTGGCCACAAACAAGTGATTTGGACGTTTGTACGTGTACTTGTAATCTGCAAAGGCCCCGATTTCTTCTATGTTCGTAGCTGTTCTACGCGTCATTTTATACAAACCTTGCAACAACAAACGGTTGTGGTGCTTACTTTGCGGCCCTCTTTTACCTAATGTTAAATTCAAATAAGGGTTTAAGGCGTAGTAGTTCGCATTGTTTCTACTTAATGAATCTACATCTTTAAAAGTCTTCATAGATAAACCAGCTTTCCCTAAACGTACCACATTGGAAGGTCTAAAAGTATAGATCAACTCTCCCATTCCACTTAGGTTTTGTCGACCAATAGAATACATAGGGGTCAATAAGAAAGTAAACTTATTGGGCACTACCTGGAAATTATGCAAGCTGGCCCCTATCATGAACTTATCACTGGTATTGAAACCAATAGCAGGTGTCCAAGCTAGGTTACTCTCTTCTCTCCTATTGGCTGTAAACAAAGGATTGATTTTAAGTGGTTCAACTCTATTGATAAGCCAGTCTTTCTTCCAAGAGTTGTTGGTTCTATTCATCTCTGGAACTTGTGTATGGATATCTACCACCACTTCTGCAGCTTCTGTATTCTCAAAAGTTACACTTTCTTTCCTATCTTCTGATGTTGCCCATTTGGTTAAAGTATCTCCCTCTGGTGTGATAACTTGAACAGGAATTGGTCCGTGAATATGTCCTTTGTGCTTTACAACAACCTCCGTATTACCATCTTTAGTTTTCACACGCTTCAACTTGTAATCTATAGCATCAGCAGTTTTAATGATATCTTCGAAAACCCATCCAAAATCTTCTCCCGTTGCAGTTTCAAAACAAGCGCGTAAATCTTCAGGCTGTGGGTGTTTAAACTTCCATTTTTGATAATACGATTGCATAATCGCATCGAACTTTTCTTCGCCTAAGTATTCTTTTAAATAATCGAACACCAGACCTGTTTTTTGATAGACGATTACTCCGTAATTCACAGAAGCAAATTCATCAGAATGCAAATCCATTGGTTGATCTAAGCCCAACGCTTGGACAGTTCTAAACATTACATCGTTCTGGTCGTGGTAATCACAACCGTGGAATCTGAATTTTCCATTTAAAAGATTATCTGCTAAACGTGTATTGTTTGGATATTTGGTTTGAATGTAGCGCACCTCGTTCAATGTATTTAAACCTTCATCCATCCATGGGTGCGTGCGTTCGTTAGATCCTAATATTCCATAGAACCAATTGTGCCCAACCTCGTGAACAATCACGACTTCCAAGGCTTCTTTATTTCCAGTATTTCCAATAACGGTAACGTTAGGGTATTCCATCCCTCCACCAGCTGCAATAGTTCCGTCTACCGCAGTTACTTGGTTGTACGGGTAATCTCCATTCCACAAAGAATAGTAGTAGGTTCCATCGTTGATATACTCAATGGCATCTTCCCATAGCATTCTATTTTTTGGCGTAAACATGGCATAAGTAGTTACCTTTCTTTTGGAATGCGGCAACTCTACTTCTCCTTGCAACACTTCAAATCTTTTGTCGGCAAACCAAGCGAAGTCATGTACCTTCGATTGTTTATAAGTCAACGTTTTATACTCCTTAGAAGAAGCTGGAAAATCTGTACTCGCCTCTTGCTTAAAAGAAGCGTCTTTGAATTGTTGTAAGGTAGAATCTGCCTTTGCTTTCAACCAAGCTTTTTCTGCAGGATTTTGTAAATCTCCTGTTGCTCCAACTACGTAGTTCTTGGGAAGGGTTATACTTACTTCAAAAGACCCGTATTCTGAGTAGAATTCTCCTTGGTTCAAATAAGGCATGGCGTGCCATCCATCTTTGTCGTACACTGCTGGTTTTGGGTACCATTGTGTAATCATATAGGATTCTCCTACGTGCCCTAAACGCGAATATTTAGCATCTGGCAATTTTACTTTGAAGGGCGTAGAAATAATTACTTTTTCTCCTGGTAACAACGCTTCATTTAAAGTCAAGGTAGCCACGTCTATGTGTTCTTCATCATAGGTTAACACAAGGGCTTCTCCGTTTGCTTTAAAGTCTAATGAATCTATCCATCCTCTATCTTTTTCATCCGCGAAGATGAGTCCGTTATTTTCTCTCCTTTGCTTTTGCTTTGCCAAA
>NZ_JAWWCF010000050.1:0-17022 GCF_033720595.1 Lishizhenia sp.
ACGCTTGACCGCAGACCACTAGCCAAACAACAACGGAGTAGAACGGATAGCCCGGTGAACAGCACACCTATCCGCTTAAATGCCCTCCCCTAATTCTTGATTGTTAACTCTAAATTCTACATTCATTTTATACCTTATATATAGGGCAGTAAAAAACACCGATCATGCAACACCCTTTCCTTGTCCTTTTGCCGCGCGGATAAATGGATTGAAAATGAACACATAAGCTCAAGGATTCCTCTACTGGTCCTCTGTTGACATTTATTCATAGAAAAAGCACTTTAACTTATGGTTATTAGGATTAGTTTGTTGTATCTTTGCGCCCCGTAGTTACAAAATTTAAGAAATGTCAAATTCTACTAAATACATCTTTGTAACGGGGGGTGTTGCTTCTTCGTTAGGAAAAGGAATAATTTCAGCTTCTCTGGCAAAGCTTTTACAAGCCAGAGGTTTTTCAACAACCATTCAAAAATTGGATCCATACATCAATGTTGATCCAGGTACATTAAACCCATATGAGCACGGTGAGTGTTTTGTTACGGATGATGGTGCAGAGACAGATCTTGACTTAGGTCACTACGAGCGTTTCTTAAACGTAAATACGTCTCAAGCCAACAACGTTACAACGGGTAGAATCTACCAATCAGTAATCGAAAAGGAAAGACGTGGAGATTACTTAGGAAAAACAGTTCAGGTTATTCCTCACATCACCGATGAGATTAAAGAACGTATCCAGATTTTAGGAAAAGATGGAAAGTACGATATCGTTATTACTGAGATTGGTGGTACGGTAGGTGATATTGAATCCTTACCATATGTAGAAGCTGTTCGTCAGATGAACTGGGAGTTTGAAAACGATTGTATCGTGATTCACTTGACTTTAGTTCCTTACCTAGCAGCAGCTGGTGAGTTAAAAACGAAGCCAACGCAGCACAGTGTAAAGCAATTGTTAGAATTAGGTTTACAGCCAGACATTCTTTGTTGTAGAACGGAGCACGATTTAGACTTGACTTTGCGTAGAAAAATTGCAAAATTCTGTAACGTGAGTCCGAACGCTGTTATCGAATCTAAAGATGCAGAGTCTATTTATGACGTGCCTTTATTGATGCAAGAGGAAGAGTTAGACATGGTGGTCTTGGAGAAATTACAATTACCAAGAAAAAACACTCCTGAATTAACGAACTGGAAAGAATTCTTAACTACACTTAAAAACCCAGAAACTGAAGTAAACATTGGTTTAGTTGGGAAATACGTTGAATTAAAAGATTCTTACAAATCAATATCTGAAGCCTTTATACATGGTGGTGTTGCCAACAAGTGTAAGGTGAATGTAAAATGGATACACTCTGAAAAATTAACTTCTTCCAACGTAGAAGAACAATTAGGAGGTTTAGACGGAATTTTAGTAGCGCCAGGATTTGGTTCAAGAGGAATCTCTGGAAAAATCACTGCTGTGAAATTCGCCCGTGAAAATAAAGTTCCTTTCTTCGGTATTTGTTTAGGTATGCAATGTGCCGTTATCGAATACGCAAGAAACGTACTTGGATGGGATGATGCACACACAGTAGAAATTTCTGACGACTGTGCTTACCCTGTCATCAACCTTATGGAAGAACAGAAAAACATTTCTGAAATGGGTGGTACGATGCGTTTAGGATCTTACGCATGTAAATTAAAATCTAAAACAAACATTTACGAAGCATACAATACCGAAATCGTAAATGAGCGTCACCGTCACAGATACGAATTCAACAACGAATATTTAGAAGAGTTTGAGAAAAACGGAATGATAGCTACAGGACGTAACCCAGAAACTGGATTGGTTGAAGTAGTTGAAATTCCTGAGCACCCTTGGTTTGTTGGAGCACAATTCCACCCAGAATACAAGAGTACGGTTCAGAACCCTCACCCTTTATTTACAGCATTTATTGGAGCTGCAATAAAGAACAAAAAGTAATCATAAGAAATGGATAGAAATACAATTATTGGATTAGGTTTAATCGGTGGTCTTTTGGCCCTATACACCTACTTCAATCAACCCACTGAGGAAGAAATTCGTCAAGCACAAGTTGAAGCCAGAGAACAAGCTATTGCAGATTCTCTTGCAGCTATAGCTCCTGCTGAAGATACAATCTCTTTGGAAGAAGCAAACACGGTTGCTGTTGCCAATCACCTACAACCTAAAATGGTTATGAATGCAGATTCTGCATGGGTGCAAGCTACAGATTCTTTAAACAACCCTATTTACACAGATACATTAACACAACAAGACACTGTTATTGTTGGTGGTTTATCTACTACAGCAGCTACGTCTGAAGTTGAAAACACATCTGTTTGGATAGAGAACGATCGTTTAAAAATTGAATTACACACAGAAGGTGGTAGAGTTGCAAATGTACTTTTGAAAGAATTTGAAAGCTACGAGAACTTTGCTAAAGAAGACAGTGTAATTACCGCTTTAAAATTAATTGACGGTGAGCATTCAAACAACGCGGTTCGTTTCCCTTACGAGGGGGGTGTTTATTCTACTGCTGACAAAGCTTTTGAAATTGTTAGTCAGAACGACAACAACGTTACGCTTCGTCATTCTTTAGGAGGAAACAAAGCCATTGAATACATCTACGCATTAGAAGATGGTAAGTACGACATGACTTACGAAATTCGCATGTATGGACTGGGTGAAGTTACCCCACAGAACGTAATGCTAGACTGGAACGCTAAATTGGTAAAGACGGAGCGTTTACTTTCTGAGCAAAGAAGAATCTCTACTGTATTCTTTAAAGAAAAAAACGAGAACTACGACTATTTATCGGAAGCATCAGATGATGACCAGGATGAATTTGAAAATGATATCGACTGGGTAGCCTTTAAACAAAGTTACTTCTCTTCTATATTGATGCCTGCTAATGGTTTTGGTAAAAATGGTTCAGATTTGAAGATTACAACTTTTGGTGAGAACTCTCCTTTTTACGATACACACATTAAAGACTACCAAGCGCAATTGAACTTGGGAATGACTTCTACGGATAATGGTTCTGTTAAAATGAACTGGTTCTTCGGACCCAACGATTACGAGCTATTATCTAGCTACAACAACGAAACAGAAGACATCATCAACTTAGGTTGGGGTATCTTTAGATGGGTGAATGTTTATGCGATTCAACCTTTATTTAACTGGTTTGCCAGCTTCGGTATTAACTTGGGTATTGCAATCTTATTACTTACGATTGTTGTAAAATCAGTATTAACTCCTATTCAATGGAAAATGTTTACATCATCTGCAAAGATGCGTATCTTAAAACCAGAGATAGAAGAGTTAAACAAGAAGTACCCGAACAAAGAGGATGCAATGAAAAAGCAAATGGAGACCATGGCCTTGTACAAGGAAACAGGTTCTTCTCCATTAGCAGGATGTGTACCTATGTTGATTCAGATGCCTATCTTATTCGCAGTCTTTAGATTCTTCCCGTCTAGTTTTGAATTAAGACAAAAGAGCTTCTTATGGGCAGAGGATTTATCTTCATACGATAGTATTGCGAACTTAAGTTTTGATATTCCATTCTATGGAGACCACGTGAGTTTATTTACTTTGTTGATGGCAGCAACTACTTTAATCTATACGATTTTGAACAGTAGTAACATGCAACAACCACAACAAGAGGGAATGCCAAACATGAAATACATCATGTACTTCTTCCCAATCATGATGATCTTCTTCTTTAACAACTACTCTTCTGGTTTAAGTTATTACTACTTCATCTCTACATTGATGTCTATTTTAACTATGGTTGTTATTAAGAACTTCTTTGTTGATGAAGAGAAATTAAAAGCTAAAATGGCTGCTAAAAAAGCTGAAAATGCTGGAGGTGGTAAAAAAGCGAAGAAGTCTAAATTCCAAGAAAGACTTGAGCAAATGCAAAAAGCTCAACAAGAGAAAATGAAAAAATAATCTTGACACATATTTTCGAAAAGCCTCAGTTTTACTGGGGCTTTTTTTGCTTACAGCTCTTTTTATTCATCCTCATTTCTTAGCAAACATACTCCCTTTAACCTCCATTATCTCTCCCTCACCTATCCATTTGAAAACTCTGGTTTCCAACAATGTAACTATTGTTACCAAAATAGATTTGTACACACTCTAAAGCCTACGTATCTTTGCAGCAGATTTAGATAAAAGAAAACAACGTTTCTCTACTTGTTTGGTAGCAAAGAAGAGAACAAAACAATAAAAGATTGTTGGTTGTAAGGAAAACCACACGTTAACCAATTGGGTTAACAACCGAGTACCAGGTTTGATTTTCTTTATCTCAGTTCTCGGTAAAAACCTAGAATTGGTATAAGGAAAATTAGGTACAATAATTTTCATAGTTTAGTTTTAGTTTCGGTAAAGGTCGCACTACACAAAATAGTGCGACCTTTTTCGTTTATTACAAATCTCTTAATAACTTAGGGGCAAAATAAGATACTATGACTATTTACCCGTTAAACACAGGAAATTTCAAATTAGACGGAGGAGCGATGTTTGGTGTTGTGCCCAAATCTTTATGGAGCAGAACCAACCCTGCTGATGCCAACAACATGTGTGATTGGTCTATGCGTTCTATGCTCATTGAAGATGGAGATAGATTAATTTTGATAGACACAGGAATTGGTGATAAACAATCTGAAAAATTCTTCTCGCACTACTACCTGTTTGGAGATGATAGTTTACATGGTAACTTAAAAAGACTTGGTTTTTCTGCCGATGACATTACGGATGTATTCTTAACACATTTACATTTCGACCATTGTGGCGGGGCTATTAGATGGAACAAAGATAGAACTGGTTTTGAACCTGTTTTCAAAAATGCTACTTATTGGAGTACAGAAAAACACTGGAACTGGGCTACTGAACCTAACGCCAGAGAAAAAGCATCTTTCTTAAAAGAAAACATATTACCTATACAGGAATCAGGACAATTAAAATTTGTGGATAGGCAAGGTGATTTCACGAAGAATGTTTTCAATAACATTGACCTATTGTTTGTGGATGGGCACACAGAAAGTCAAATGATTCCACACATCAAGTACAAAGGAAAAACTTTGGTTTTCATGGCCGATTTACTACCAAGTACTGGTCACATTCCTTTACCTTATGTTATGGGATATGATACTCGACCACTACTCACCTTAGATGAAAAAGGTAAATTCTTACAACGCGCAGCTGAAGAAGAGTACATCCTTTTCTTGGAACACGACAGTGTAAATGAATGTTGTACAGTTAAACAAACAGAGAAAGGGGTTCGCCTTTCAGAAAGCTTCAGTTTTAACGAACTGTTTTAATTCAAATCTCTATTTTTAAACATAAATAGCTTACCATGAACAAGTATCTTCAGCTTTTACTTCAATTAGAAAGTACGGTGATTATTCCAGATTTTGGAGCCATCATCATTGCCAATGAAAAAACAGGCGATTTACTTTTTAATGAATACCTTAAGTT
This sequence comes from Lishizhenia sp., assembly GCF_033720595.1. Taxonomy (GTDB): domain Bacteria; phylum Bacteroidota; class Bacteroidia; order Flavobacteriales_D; family Crocinitomicaceae; genus Lishizhenia. The sequence continues at coordinate 5,480 of NZ_JAWWCF010000050.1, forward strand.
CAACGATGGAAAACTAGTAAACTTCATTGTTGAGAACTCTAACATGGATGAGCAAGAAGCCCTGAATTTCATTTCTAAATACGTGCGTGAAATCAATGCACAATTAGACAAGGGTGAATCTTACGACATGTTCCAATTTGGTTCTTTCACGAAAAACAAAGACGGAAAAATTGTTTTTGTTTCTTGGGACAAAATTAAAAATGTAGGAGTTGCAGCAGTTCAATCTATCGTTGAGGAGGAAGAAGAGGCACAAGCTAATGAAGAGACTGAAGCAACAGAAGACAACAAGGATGAAGAAGCTCAAGACGTAGCAGAAGTTCCAACTCCAACAGCGCAAGATATACCTCAACCGGAAGAAACAGGTCGCGCAGAAATTGAGGAAGAAACAACTGCTCAAGAAGAAACTCCCAAAAAGGTAAACACGTACATTCCTCCCTCTCCTTTGGAAGAAGAACAAAAAGAGGAAGAAGAAGATCAAGAGAAAAAGGTTGAAGCACCTGTACAAGAAAAACCACAAGGAATAAAGGTTGCAACGGCTAAAAAAGTTGTGGTTGTTCCTCCTAAAAAAGAGAAAAAGAAAAACAGACTAGGTTTAATCATTATTTTGATTCTAATCATAGGTGCAGGAACCTTTGCTGCTTTACAATTAGAAAACATAAAATCTTACTTCAATAATAATCAAACAGAAGTTGCTACAACGGAAGATCCAACAACTGTAAAAGAAGATACACCAAAATTTGAAGAGGAAGAAGATATTGCAGATACAACTGAGGCAGCAGCTTCAAATATGGCAGTAATGGATAGTCTTTCAGCAAACACTGAAGAAGAGCTTTTAGCAGAGGTTAACGAATCGGAAGAAAGCACAATAGACGATACAGAAGAAGAGATTATCGAGGAAGCTACTGTAGAAGAAGTAGTTTCCACACCTGAACAAAATACAGGAGCATACAAAATGATTTGTGGAAATTTCTCAGAGTTAGCAAACGCTGAAAAACAGGTAGCAGAATTAAAAGCCAAAGGCTATAATGCCGAAATCATTGGTATCTTTGGCGGCTTACATAGAGTATCCATGAATAGCTACAACAGTTTCCAAGAGGCTGTGGATGCCCTTCCTGCTGCCAAGGAAGAAGTTAGCGGAGCTTATGTATCGCACCAATAAAAAGAACAATGAAGAAATTCATAGATGTTAGAAATATCATCGCGCAGAAGAATGCCAATCTATTGAAATGGATCCCTGGCTTTTTAATACGTTACGTACAAAAAATACTGCACGAAAAAGATGTGAATACATTTATAGATGAGCACAAACACCTTAATAGCTTTGACTTCTGTACAGCCGTTATCGATAAGTTCAACATAGAACTTTCTACCATAGGTTTAGAAAATGTACCCGATAAAGGTCCATGTGTACTCGCCGTAAATCACCCCCTAGGTGGTATGGATGCCATGGCCATTGTAAGTTTGTTACAGCACAAACGTAGAGATATAAAATTTATCGTTAATGATGTACTTCTCAACCTAGAGAATCTCAAGGAGATATTTATAGGCGTTGATAAAATTGGGAAGAATCAAAAAGAATCATTGCGCAAAGTAGATGAACTTTTTGGTACGGATCAACTCATATGTGTTTTCCCTGCAGGTTTGGTGAGCAGAAAAGTCAAGGGTCACGTAGAAGATTTAGAGTGGAAAAAAACCTTCATTACACGATCGAAACGATACAACAATACGATTATCCCCGTACACATCAATGGTGAACTTTCTAACTTCTTTTATCGTTTATCTAATATTCGAAAGAAACTGGGGATAAAAGGAAATATAGAAATGTTGTATCTTGTAAATGAACTCTACAAACAGAACAACAAAAAAATGCGTGTGTTATTTGGCACACCTATCCCAGCCGCGAGCTTGGACAAAAGTAAAACAGACAAAGTCTGGGCTCAAGAAATTAAAAACAAAGTTTACGCTTTAGAAAAGCAATATGACAAGTAAGGATATAATAGATCCTATTCCAGTAGAAATACTAGAAAAGGAATTGAATCAAGAGAGATGGGTACGCACAACGCGTAAAGGTGATAATGAAATTTATATTGTCAACAACCAAAATGCGCCTAATGTACTTAAAGAAATTGGCCGTTTACGTGAAGTTACTTTTCGTGCAGCTGGAGGCGGAACAGGAGCGTCTTTGGACTTAGACGAATATGACACCAATGAGAATTCTTACCAGCAACTCATCGTTTGGAGTAAAGAAGATAAGGAAATCATAGGTGGTTATCGTTTTATCGATTGTAAAAATGCCATTCGTCCGGAGGGTGAACCTGAATTGAGTACGGCACATTATTTCAATTTCACTGAAGACTTCATCGAAAATTACCTCCCGCATACGATAGAGTTAGGAAGAAGTTGGGTTCAACCCAATTTTCAACCTTCTAAAAACCCAAGGAAAGGATTATATGCTTTGGATAATATTTGGGACGGATTAGGTGCTTTAACGGTAACGAACCCCAACATCAAGTACTTCTTTGGGAAAGTAACTATGTATCCAGATTACAATACAGATTGTAGAGATTTTCTCTTACACTTTATGCATCACTTCTTTCCGGATAAAGAGGCATTACTCTCTCCGAAACATCCTTTAAAAAGTAAGGGTGACACTGCAGAGTTCGAACGTATGTTGAAAGATCTCGATTTTAAAGATGGATTTAAGGTATTGAATCAATACATACGTTCTAAAGGAGAAAACGTACCTCCTTTAGTGAACATTTACATGCATCTATCTCCTACCATGAAAACATTTGGCACGGCAGTAAACCCAGATTTTGGTGGTGTGGAAGAAACCGGTATACTCGTTACGATAGACGATATATATGAAGAAAAGAAAACACGACACATAGATCCGATGTTATAAAAAAAGGGCCTCAAATTGAGGCCCTTTTTTAATGTGCGATTCCTTAAAACAAAGGAAGAATATATTCAAGTCTAATTCTGGGAATTTTTAATATCATGGATGATTGATAATCTTGAATCAATAATCCATATTTACTCAAATTCTTATTGTTTTTAAAAAATGCATTAATGAAGTGAAAATTCACATCCATTTCAAAACCGAATCGGATAACCCCTACCTTTCCTAACACCATTGAATTCATAAATCCGTATCTAATAAAAGGAGAGGTATGAAATAATAAACCACCCTCATTTTCTTCTCTAACAATTGGGTAAATAGATTTCACATCACCATTATCTGTAGGATATATTGCTTTTAACTCTTGGTCTTTGGCACTTACATAATCAAACCCAAATTCTACACTATTTGAAAAACTTGCAAAGGGAAGTGCAGCCCATTTTTTTGACCTAAATTCAAGAAACATAGAAATCTTTTTTCTACTTACTTCAGCTAGCTCAACAAACGGATACTGTTTATGTTCTTGCGAGTATTCAGGGTAAAATTGAAACAACTCCTTCTCCCTACAAAATTGAGCTCCGACTAATATTCTTCCGGAAATAGACTTATAATATTTAAAAGATACACCACCTGGAAGAGGAGCCACCCATCCACTATTTTGATAGAAGTATTCTTCTAAATAAACCCCATTATTTCCTGTGTACTTTAAACTTGGTGTTAAACTCACAGATATAAAATTGGATTTTCCATAATAAAGCGCTCTCTTTTTCATCTCTTTCGTTTGAGAAAAGCCACAAATTGAAAGGAAAGCAAAAAATCCTATTGCTATATATTTAATCATAAATTAGTTCTTTAAAAAGTCATTTAAATACAAGGCAACTGAGGGTGCGTTTATTCCCTTCAAATACACATAGTTTGCCTCTTTAACAACCCCTCCCGTTCGCAGATCATATACAACAAAATGCAATTTTGTGTGGTTCGATCTTAAAGTCTTATACATTGCCAATGGGATAATTGGTACACCATATAAACTCACAGAATATAAAACTTCTAAAAAGTACACATGAACATTCGACCTTCCTTCAGCATCTGCCATGAGTAAGAGGTTTGAGTGGTAATCCAGCGTATCAAAAAAATCAAAATCAGGATTAATGTAAAACGGAGCTTCCATTTGTTGACGAACTACGGAATATCTTGTTATTGCTGCATTCTTATTATAATCATCTGTAAGTGCAGTTCCATATTTTGAATAATCTCCAACTAAACAATCTTCCGATTTCGCATAGGTCGAAAATCCGAACCTCATATTACTGGTCTTGATCATACTTTTATTTACCTTCTTTCCCTTATTACCTCGATAAACAGCAAGGGGATCAGCATAAAGCACAAGACTGTCGCCAAGATTATTTTGATAGACGCGCTTTTGTTCACTCAAGGTGCTAAATGCATCAGCTCGGTAGACATCCTTAGGTTCTTCATAGTCTTCAAGAAAGCGTTTATTTCTTCTCTTCATCTCCTCATTTAATACACCGACTAATGAAAATTTATAAGTATATAAAGGGTTCAAGTCCACTTTCTGCAGTAGTTTATTCGACTTACTCTCCTTCTTAACTTTTATCTTTGTATACTTATCCAAGGCTTCCCACTCTTCTTGAGAATAGCCATAATGCAGAATTGTTAAATCATCTACCTCTTTTTCAAATACACTGAGCCGTTTATTATTCTTCGCAACTTCCTCTTTTGTATATTCACTGTATTCATCTAAACGGATATTCTCTCCTATCAAAATTGCAAATAAAACCTTCTCCATTTGGAGTAAACTTGGTTCATACGGATATTCTTGCAAACAAACTTCAACTTGACGTAAAGCATATGACACCCTCTCCTTTTTTGAACATTTTTGTAGGAAAAATTGAAGTTCATATATACTACCTTGGGTATTGGGCCCCATATCAAATAAACTGAAATCTGGTTTTTCAAAACTTGAGTTTATCGCCAAATTTGTCCAGCTCAAAGCTTTTTTCAATTTTAAATATTTACTCTGAGGATGATTTTCCTCTAATACCATAACCTCATATAAAGCCTTACCGTACTTCCCTGCATACAGTGCATTTTGTACGCGTTCAAAACGAGCTATTTTTCGGATATAAGAAAAACTTTCTTCAGGTAATAGTTGAACATGTGAATTTCCTCCGTCCTCTGAACGAGTAACTTTTCTTTTCATCAACTTTTCTTTCCTATCTTCTATATTTGAGAAACTCCTGTTATCATCCTCGAACTCCTCGCTAAAAGTAATGGTTACTTTATCCTCAGGAATTAAATCTGAATTGAAGGGAACACCTTTACCTATTATCTTTTCCGGCGTTACTGTAACTTCATCTGTTGGCAAATACGAATAATACAAGATATCTAAAGTAATCGGGACTCGCGCTTTAGAGTATCCTGCTTCTAAATAAATATCAAGTCCCAATGAGTCTGCATCAAGTATTTGTTTTTTGCTATAATTTTGAAGCGAACGAAAGGGTTTTAATACCTCACTGCCTCCGTAATAATTATCAGGAAGTGTTAACCCATGTTGCAATTTATAACGTGCGATTTCTACTGACAGAACAAATGCCAAATCACTTTCTGTTTCCAATTGAGAAATTAATCCTGTAGTAACAAATATATTTCCTAAAGCACTTGTGAGAACCTTACATTCATTCGATTTTAGAATAAAAAAGTTTAACCGCGATAATAAATTTTGATCATCTTTCAGAATTTCCGCTGCTAATGCATTCACGTAAGTAGACAGTGTATCTCCATAAATCACCTTCCCAGAACGCAGTATAAAAGCTTCGGCGATTTTTTGGTTTTCTCCAAAAAAAGAAGAACGGTACACCACTGCAGGGTTAAAAGATTTATAATATCGTCCTTGTATGATTGCATGGATATCATGCGGCATATTTCCCCTCGCCTTGAGCGGTTTGTAATCATTAAAATTGACTTGACCAGTGGTTATGTTTAAGCCCAGCAGAAAAAGGACAAAACAATAAAAAACAGTTTTCATACTTACATTATTAACTTAAAATATTGGGAACACATACTCTACTCTAATTCGATAAAATTCGCGGATTACGGATTCTTTAAATTTTCTTGTCAAACTTTGAAACTCAGGGTCTATATTAGATTTTGCCACAATGTTTAAACAAAGATCTCCTCCCCATCTTAAGATTCCCATTTTATTCAAGGGTATAGAATTCATAACTCCAACCCTTACGAATACGGAGGTGAAATTAAATCCATAGGGTATGGTTGCTGAAAAATTACTCAAGTATTCATCATACTTTGGAGCTTGTGGATAATTCATTGTTTGATACTTAATATAAACAGGAGACTCTTGTGCTTGAACTCTTGCTTTTTCGAATCCTACCTCCAAAACATTTGTAAAATTAGCAAAAGGAAGCGCCGCCCATTGTTTACCGGTATACTCCCATACAAAAGAATATCTCCTGCGCTTAATCTCGGCTCTTGCAGGAATAAATCCACTTAAGTTATATTCATAAAGGTGCTCGTCAAATAAAGAGTTGTTGTACATATGAGCATCCGGATAATATCTTCCATATGCAAGTTTTACGGATCGCTGAGCGAATCCAAATCCAAATTTCATTCGATTACTTGTCGTTTTGTAATACCTAAATTCAAATTGATTCAAATGCGGAGTCAATCGTTTGACCTCTTTATATACTTCACCCCCTTCGTAGAATACAGCGTAAGTACGCCCTCCTAACCAAGGGGAATAACCAAAACCAATAAAATTTGATTTACCAAAATACTCTCCCTGTTCAACTTGGGCACAGAGAAAACTAAAACTAAGCAAACAATATAACACAACTACTTTCTGCATAACTTAATTTTTTATGAAATCATTTACATACAACTGAACAGAACCCTTAGTAAAGCGCTGAGAATAAAAGTACTCTCTTGTTTTCACAATTTTACCCGTTTTTAAATCTATGAGCTGCATGTGATGAAGTACACGCCTGGCTTTCATTCCCTTACTCCCCATGTATGCAACAAAAGGAATCCCAACTGGGATCAGAGATAATAACACCAAACCAGGATCTACATCCAGATTCACGTGTGTGAGGATATTTGACACTAGCAAATACCTACACATGAGTGTCTCTTGTAAATCTTGAAAGTATAAATAATCAGGATTTATGTATTCTGTATTCCCCAAATACTGCCGAACTCTGGTATACCTTCCCAAAGCCGCTTTTGCGTTGTACTCTTTCGTTGAAAAACCAAGGAGAGAAGAACTTAACATATCTACCTTATCGTTATTTTTAGAGTAACTCAAATACCCCTTTAGTATTCTACCTTGATTTCTCTTCGATTTTTCCCAATCGATTTCCTGATTTTTGACATGATATACCGATGGTGTCATTAACACAATATTGCCTTTATCTAGTTTTACCTTTTTATAGACCTTTTTGGAATGAACCATGAAATCATACCTCTTCGAAGGTATAGATGATCTTTCCTTTTCTAAGGCATATTCTTCCTGTGCTTTATTGAATAGAATTTGAACCTTGTCATCTATTGCTAGATCAGGCAAAACGTATAAATAAAGTTGGTTAGAATCTACTTCTTCTAAAACCACCTCCTCAATTGTATTACTAGCCCTTTGTTTTGCTTTTATTTTTTCAAATTTAGAAAGGGACTTCCATTCCTTTGCTGAATATCCATAATAAATATCCTGCTCATCCTTGGGGTTTGTTTTTTGTTTACGTCTATTCTGTTCTTCAAGAATTTCTTTAATTGAAAACTTACTGTAAGCCTTCAAATTCATATTGGTCCTTGCCATCAATTTAAGAAGAGCATATTGAAGCTGGTTCAAAATATACTCGTTCGGATATTTTTGTTGTGTGTTTACAACATGTCTCATTGCATAACTTAACAATTCTTGGGGACTTGATTTTTCAAGAAAATGATAAACCTTAACTATATTCCCTTGCGCATCTCCATCCCATAATCCGTCAGACATAAAATCAATGAATTCTACTTTTGCTACTGCAGCATTTGTAAAAGCCAACGCTTTCGAAATATCCAGAAATTTACTCTTGGGATAATCTTGTTGCAATACATTTATTTCATAAATACACTTAGCGAACTCTGCAGAATATAAGTGGTTTTGCACCCTTTCGAACCTCGCTAAATTTCTTATAAATTCGAATCTTTGTTTCCCTAACTTGTATAAATCCCTCCCTTTTGTATTGGCGTGTAACTTCTTATATAAGTGTTTAACATATTCTTTACGTTTTTCAATATTCGGGTGACTACTATGTTCGTCGTTGTAATCTTGATTAAAATCAATTGCCTTAATTTCCTTTGTAATTAGATGAGGGGAGTGCACTGAATTTTCACCAAATAGAAAACGTTCTTCCAATTCAACTTCGTCTATTGGTAAATAAGAATAATACAGCATATCATAGGTGAAGTCAATATTCTCAAACTTATACCCCGCCTTTAAGAACAATTCTAAACCTAAAGAGTCGGCCTGAAACTCCTGCTGCTTACTATATGCCGCCATATCATTAAATTTCAAGCTTTTATTATCCTTGGTTTCTTTATGAAAATTTAAACTGTGTCTTAATTGATAGTGAGAAACTTCATGAGCAATAACAAAAGCCAAGTCACTTTCAGTACTCATTTGAGAGAGCAAACCTGTTGTGATATATAACATACCTACACCACTCATAAAAGCATTGCACTCATTGGTTTTTAGCACATAAAAATCCAACTCATCGTATAAAGAAGCATCGTCCTTTAAAATGAGTTTTGCGAGATCTTTGATGTATTGAGACAAGGTATCTCCATAAATTACCAAACCGGAATTCAAAAAAGTTTGCTCAGCAATACATTGATTCAAGATGAAATCAGGATCTTCTATCATGTTAGAAGAACGTAAATTGTTCGTCATAAATTCAACCCTCTCCTTTAGGGTTAAGGTGAATTTTTTCGGAATTTCACCACTTGATTGTAAAGGTGTGTAGGCATTAAAATCTATCTGACCTTGGACTTGTATCACAAATACAAAAAACCAGGCAAAGTGAAGTAAGCGATTATAGTTCATGATTAGTGTTATTCAATAATTTAAGTAGTGTGGAAGGCGATTAACTAAAATGCAAATATCAATTCTGTTCTAAAATTCACAACACTTCTAAAAGCCATGAGTTTAAAGGTTGACATAGCCACGGCATAATTATTTTCGGGGAGTGTATAATCAGATATATCGTAATTGTACCTAAAGGCCTCCATGTAGTTGAAGTGAAAGGTAGCATCAAAACCGTATCTAAGAATAAAGGACTCTGATAACGGTACAGACTGCATAGCTGTGTAACGAAAGAAAACACCTGTATTGTTATACCCCTCCGGCTTAGCAAAAATATTTTCTAAACTAAATGTATTCACAACAGCATTTTCTTGAAGTTGTTGATCATCTCCTAGGAAAAATTCATCCACGGCATAAAATTCTCCCGTTAACGGAATGTCCGCTTGTTCAAATCCAAGCTCTAACCTATTCATGAAATTCCCCATAATCAAAGAATTCCACTCGTAAGATGAAAATTCTAAATATAAAGAGACTTGATTTCTATTGATTTTAATAGGAGAAAAGAATTCACCAGAATTATACTCTTGTGGACTATATAAAGTAAAGTTAGACCTTCTGTAGCTTGCACCAATTAGAAAACGATTCGAAAGAGCTCTACTCGCACTAAAATTGAAACCTCCAGGCCTAAATGTAAAAACACCTTGACGTTTAACTTTATCACCGTCTAAATAAAAGGGTGAACTAAGAAGATTTCCCATCTTAAAGTCAACCGTAGGATTTACACCTATTGAAATGAAATTTTTCTTACCAAAAAAACCTACTTTCTTCTGCGCAACACTACTTAACGCAGTCAATGTTGCTACTATCAATAACATCTTTCTCATGGCTTAGTTGTTTAAAATATCGTTTAAGTACAAACTCAAAATTGTTTTACTTGGTCGAGCATTAAATGAATAGGAACTCTGTTTAACTATTCCACCAGAATGCAAATCAAAAACAACGATATCGTAACGCACCTTGTGCATCTTTGTAAGTTCCACAGCTATGTGCGGCGGTAAAATGATAAATAAGGTATAAAATGATAGGTAAACGTAGTTTGGATTTAAGGTTAAATGTTTGTCATCCACCAGTAAAGAAAACACAAAGTAATCACTATTATATTCCCTTGAGATTTCTTCAAATTCATCCATATCTGGATTTACGTAATAGGTAGAACCCAAATCTAAATAACTGTAGAAATAACGTTCAAGCGCGGCTCTCGCATTATACCCTTCAGTACCTACTTGAGCCAAATTGTGTTTATTTAAATTTACAATAGCATTTTGCTTACCGTGTACATAAGGATATTCATCATAAACCTCGTGCATTTTTCTACTCAGCTTTAAAGTTTTGTTGTATTGAACAACTCCAAAGTTCTTTCTAATCGCAACGGGCTCAACAAAGATCAACTTCTCTTCACTTAAATCTAAGGTCGGTTGCGCTTCTATGTAAGATACATATTGTCTTTGCTTTAAACGATTTAAAGAATCCTCTAAATCTTCTTGCGCCAACAATTCCTCCTCGTAACTTTTGAATGTCTCCAAGTAATCTTCATTTTTAGCAATATCTGAAAGCGCATATAAAAGATATTCTGAGCTATCCACTTTATCTGATGCTGAAATGATACCATCATCTACATAGCTCTTTTTTATCTTTATTTTATCGTACTTAGAAAGTTGGTCCCATTTCTCAGGCGTATAACCGTATTTATTTTTATCGTCTGTATTATTTATTCCAGTAACTGTATCTTTTTGCGCATTGAGTGCTTCAATTTCGGCTACGGTTTCCTCTAAAGTTTTTGCATAAAACTTGGTCAAATCCAGGTCTTCCAAAATCATTAAGTGCAATAAAGTATTTTCCATTTTCTCAAACATTTTATCATTTGGAAAATGTTCTTTTAAGTCCAACACATTTCTCAAAGCATAAACCACAAAATCATCATCAGATAATTGATCAAAGAAGTAGTTTACTCCAGCAATCTTTCCTTCCAAATCATCGGGATCTGTAAACACATCGCTGTTTGAACCTTCTACGGCGTAAACTGCAGCATTTGTCCAAGCCAATGCTTTAGAGCGCATCAAGTGTTTATTGTTTGGGTATTGCTTCTCTAGAATTGCAATTTCATACAAACAGTTGGCATAATCTTTTGAATAAAGCCAATTTTGCACACGTTCAAAACGCGCAATACTTCTAATACCTTTAAACCTTTCTTGTCCTAATAGGTATTGGTCGGTTCCTTTAAATTCACTCAGCTCTTCCTCGTAAAGTTTCAGGGCAAACGCTTTTCTATTTTTTATGTTAGGATGAGAACTTTTCGAATCGTCGTAATCTTCAGTAAAATCAATTGCCTTTTCCTCAAGCTGCAAATAATCAGCCGGAATGTGTGCCAGATCACCCACCAAAAATTCTTTACCAATACTTACTTCATCTATGGGTAAGTGAGAATACATTAAGATATCAAAAACTTGTTCTATATCCTCAATGCTATATCCCGCCTCTAGATAC